>JAPKCC010000021.1 GCA_028823105.1 Phycisphaerales bacterium
GTGCACGTGATTGCTCATCAGGGCCACGCCGTAGAGCCGAGCGGTGTGCTTCGGTAGCGAACGACGGAGCGCATCGAGAACCACCGCCCGCGCTTCACGACTCCGAAGATCGAAGGCGCGGTTGTTGCACCGAACCGTGACGTGATACGCGCAGCGAGCCCGAAAGCGACGGCGAGGACGAGGCATGGTGGCATTCCTTGACCCGTGCCTCGAAAGAGCTCACTCCGCAGGTGCCGGCGAGAACGCCTCGACCAGCACCGGAATCGACTTGAATGCCGGCGTGCGGGACGACCGGTCGATGGCACGGGGCACCAACCGATTGGCTTCAGGGTAGTACATGCATGCACAGCCGCGAGCGATGTCGTAGGGGCGAGCGACGACTCGCATCGAGTCGATTTCACTGGTGACTTCGACGAGTTGATCAGGCTCGATCCCGCGGGCCGCCATGTCGTCGGGATGAAGCAGCACCACGTCGCGGCGATCCTGGCCGCGGTAGAGATCCTCCTCCTCGTAGACCACGGTGTTGAACTGCCCCTCGCTGCGAACGGTCATCAGCACCAGTTCGTCCTCGTGACGATCGACCCGCGGAATTGAGACCGGTTGGAAGGACGCCCGACCGGACTCGGTGGGGAACGACGGCTCGTGGAAGATGCGGCCATCGATCGTGAACTCACGGCTGGTCTCATCGATTTCGTCGATGGCTTCGTACCCCGGGACGATGCGGGCGATCGCGTGACGGATCGTCCGATGGTCACGCATTTCGTCCCAGTCGATCGGCGTCTCGCCCGGCAGGTCGGCGACGATCCGGGAGGCGAGATCGGCGATCACCTCGACCTCACTGCGAGGCCCTTCATGACGCGCCGGGCCGCCGTCAGAGATACGGACGAAGTTGAACATAGACTCCTGGGTGGTCCGCTGCGACTCCTCGTCACGGGCGAGTACGGGCAGGATGATGGTCTCGCGGCCGAGCCCGCAGCAGTGCCCAGTATTGAGCGTCGTCGAGAGATGCACCAGCGTGCCGATTCGGCCGAGATCACGGCTGGTGGCGACCGCGTCGGGATTTGAGCCGAACAGGTTGCCACCAAGGCAGACCGCAACGTCGATGCCACCTTCCGCGGCACGTTCGATACACGCCATGGTGTCGAGGCCGGCCGACGTCGGAAGGGTCACGCCGAAGTGCGACTGAAGGTTGTCGAAGACCGCCTTCTTGAGCGTCGGCGTCACACCCATTGAACCGATCCCCTGAACGTTCGAATGCCCTCGCAGCGGAAGCAGACCGGCACCCGGTCTACCAACCATGCCACGAAGCAGTGCCAGTGCGGCAATCGCTTGGACATTCTCGACGCCATGTGTGTGGTGCGTGATCCCCATCGTCCACGCGAAGATCGTCCGCTTGCTCTTTAGATAAACCTCCGCCGCGGCTTCGATCTCGTGGCGATCAACGCCGCTGGCCGCTTCGATGGTCGCCCACTCGGCAGAATCGATTATCGCGCGATACGTCTCATACCCTTCGGTGTGATCGCGAACGTATGCCTCGTCGACGCCGCCGCGCTCGAGCACGACCTTCGCGATGCCGGTGAGGAGCGCGATGTCGCCGCCGATGGTCGGCATGAGATACCGGTCGGCGATGCGGGTTCCGAAAAGCAGACTCCGGACGTCGCTCGGCACCTTGAATCGCTCGAGTCCGAGTTCTTTGAGTGGATTCACCACCACAATCTTGCCCCCACGACGTTTCAGTTCCATCAAGGTCCGCATGAAACGAGGGTGGTTCGATGCCGGGTTGCCACCGATGAGAAAAAGCGTGTCGCACTGATCGACATCTTTGAGATCGAGGCTTGCGGTACCACTTCCGGTGACACTGGCCAACCCCACCCCGGAAGCCTGGTGGCAGTAGAAGGAGCAGTTGTTGACGTTGTTGGTGCCCCAGAGGCGGGCGACCATCTGCAACAGGAATCCGGCCTCGTTACTCGAACGTCCAGAGAAGTAGAAAAAGGATCGATCGGGACGGGTCCGTTGAAACGCGCCGCCGATCCGGTCCATCGCCTCGGCCCATTCGATCGGCCGGTATCGGTCGTCGAGCGGGCCGGAATAGAGCGGCGTGGTGATGCGGCCTGCGGACTCGAGCTCGCGAGACGATAGCGAGCGCAGTTTCTCGTGGTTGTACTCGTCGAAGAACCGCGGCTCGATGCGACCCGCCATGTCGGCGACCATCGCCTGCAGTGACTTTTTGCAAACTTCGGGGAAGTGACCCGTCTCGTTGACCATGCCCCCCGCTTGGCCGCCCATTCCGAGGGCACAGGTCTTGCAGGCGTTGTGAGTCCGCATCGCCTTCCAGAGTTTGAAAATACCGCCAGCCTCCCGGCCCTTCTTGACGGTGTACCAGATGGCGGGGAATCCTCCGCCTGCGGTGAGTCGCTTCATGCATCTAAGGATACCCGGAGCACCCCGGCACGCTTCCCCCTCGACCCGTCCGGCAAGAAGATGGCAGAATGGCATCGCCTCGACCACCACACGCCGAACTCACCATTCACCCGCTCGGGAGCTCTTCATGAAATCGACCGGCACCTCGTACCTGCTCTGGCTTCTCTGCTTCGTGGGCGTCTGCGGCATCCACCGGCTCTACAACGGGCGAATCATCACCGGCGTGATCTGGCTGCTCACCGGCGGCCTCTTCATGATCGGCCAGATCATCGATCTGTTCCTGATTCCCGGGATCGTCGACCGCGCCAATGCGGAATTCGCTCGAGACGTTCGAAGCATCGATCGATCACAACAGGGCTGATCGAGGCCGGCACGTGATGGGCGGTGATCCCGAGGTCTTCGAGATCAACCGGTCCACTCGACGAGCATGATGCCGAGATCGGCGCCGTTCACGGTGCCGGAACCGTTGAAGTCGGCGGTGCCGGGCCCGCCCCACTGGGCGAGCAGAAGCCCGACGTCGGCGCCGTTCACGAGGCCGTCACCGTTCAGATCGGCGATGGAGCCGCAGGTGCCGGCGGTCTCGAAGTCGACGGTTTCACCGACCCCGACGTTGCCCGCACGATCCTCGGCTCGGACGAAGTAGGTCACGAGGCTGCACGGATCGACCGCGGGAATCTCACCCCGCCACACCGAGTTGCCGGACCAGTCCATTTCCATTGCGACCTCGCGGCTGCCGTCGACCGTGTAGACGAGTTCAATCGACCGCGGATAGAAGCCACGATCAGAGGTGTACTGGTCGAAGACCCCGGTGCGGACCACGAAGGGGCCGAGTTCGTCGCCAACCGGCACGACGACGCTGGTTCGGCGGACGTCGGGATCGATGTCGTCGACCGGACCAGTGTTCATATAGATACGGTTCTGGAAGTTGCCGCCTTCGCCCTGGGCGGTGACCAGATCCGGACGGCCGTCGTCGTCCACGTCGGCGAAGCCGATGTCGAGCGAGGCGTCGGTGATGGGGCTCATCATGTTCGTCTGCTGGGTGAAGAACGCCCGCCCGTTGTTCCGGTAGAAGCGATCCTGACTTGAGAAGAGGGCGGCGACCACAAAGTCGAGGTCGCCGTCCATGTCGAAGTCGATGAACTTGGTGTCGTTGTCGTCCGAGGTCGGGTTGGGCGAGATCTGGCTGGAGATGTCGGTCCAGACCGTCCCGGTGCCATCGTTCAAGAGCAGCAGTTCGCGATTGCTGGAACCGGAATTCGCCCCGAGCAAGTCGAGGTTCCCGTCACCGTTGCAGTCGCCGGTGTCGTAGGAGTAGCAACTGCCGTCGGTGGGGAGGCCCGACTGCAGGCGACTGAACATGCCCGACCCGTCGTTGAGCCAGAGCTGGCTGCCGCCGTTGTTGGTGCTTCGGCTCCCGATGTGAAGGTCGAGATCGAGGTCGCCGTCGGCATCAAAGAAGTGACAGTCCTGTTGATCACGAATGATTTCGTTCGGCGTCAGTTCCGCGGTGGCATCGGTGAAGAAGCCCGAGCCGTCGTTGAGGTAGAGCACGGGGGCGCCGTTGGACCCGAAGCGGCTGCTGGTACCACTGTGACAGAAAGCGATGTCGAGATCGCCGTCGTCGTCGACATCCGCGAACTGGCCGCGTGCCGAAGAAAGTCGCTGTGATGGAAGGCGTGCGAAGTCGTAGTCGAAGAAGCCGTTACCGTCGTTGATGAGCAAGACCGGGGTGCGGTAGAAGTCGTTGGCCAGAATCATGTCCTGATCGCCGTCTCGATCGACGTCGCCGAATTCGACCCCGCGATACCAACCGATGGTCGGCACCCTCGCCGCCGATTCATCGCTGAAATGGCCGGTGCCATCGTTGATGTAGATCTTGGCTCGGAGCGCCGCACCTGCAGAGGAGTATCCCTGCCCGTCAGCGAATGCGATGTCGAGATCGCCGTCGTTGTCGATGTCGCAAAACGACAACTGATTGCTGTAGTCCGACTGCACCGGAAAACGGGCTGCGGTTGCATCGACGAACTGCTGCGCCTCCGCAGAGGTGGACATCAGAACGCAGACAGGGACGATCAACAGGGGAAGGCGACGCATCCGGAACTCCAAGGGTGGCGGGCGAACGATGGTGACGATCGACGAACAGACAGACGGACCAACCGGAGCGGCGAGACGCTCGAGAACTTGACCGAAGAACCCAATCCTGACCCCGCCTCGATGGCGACGCAATGCCGAGCGACGCTACGGGGCGAGAAACAGCACTCCGCCCCCGATATCTACAGGTTCCCGGACCATAAATAGCATGAATGGCCTGAATCGCCTGAACTGCATGAACGACATGAATGAAGTTTGGTGGTGTGAGCGGGACCTGTGGGGACACCAACGGGCGGTGATGTCGACCAATCTCGATCGATCTTGATCTATGTGGGGTCCGTGCACCAATCCCTGATTGAGCAGTAAAACATCCTTGAACAAACACCCTGCAAGCGGACTTCACGTCCGCCTGTGTTTTTTCAAGAGGCACTGCGGCCACGTTGGCGTACCCTGTTAGTTAATTGTTCCGACACCGAAGAAGACACGACGACTTCCGGAGGCACGTTCATGAGATTCACTCACACCACCCTCGCGTTCTTTGCGGCAGCGCTTCTAACTGCAAGCGCATCTGCGCACATTTTTCTGAACTCGCCCAACGGTGGTGAGGAGTTGCCTTCCGGCGGTTCATTCCAGATCGAATGGGAAATTGCCCAATCGCACGAAACCACGAGTTGGGAACTCTATTACAGCACCACCGGAGCAAGCGGCAAATACATCCCGATCGACCTGGACATTCCTCCGGGAGATATCGAACTGGGTGCGATTCACACCTATGCCTGGACGGTTCCCTCGTCGATTGAAATTGGCAGCGACCTCTGGGTGATGGTTGTGCAGGTCAACTTTGAATACCAGGACTTCTTCGACAGGTCCTTTGAGCCGGCGGTTGTTGTTGCGAATCCGTGTCCGGGCGACTTCAACAACGACGGCGAAGTGAACGGCGGCGACTTGGGCGGCTTGCTTGCGGCCTGGGGCACCGAAGCCAACGATTTAAATGGCGACGGCATCTGCAACGGCGGCGACCTCGGCCTGCTCTTGAGTCTCTGGGGTTCGTGTCCGTAGACCTGATTCAAAACGCAACAACCAAAGAACACACCTGCAGGCGGGCAATTGAGCCCGCCTGCGTTTTTTCATCGAAGCGTGGATCACCTTGTTGGTGGTCCGAGGATCCTCAACCGCGGTACACGGGGATTGTCGATGGCAGAGAACAGGCATGAGGATCACTCGCGGGATGGGAGTACGCATGCCCAGCGCGTCCACGATGTCTTCATCGGGCGCTCGACCTTCCCGAAAGCGAACGAGAGACGTTCATTCGGACCCAGTGTGGCGAGGACAACTCGCTCCAACAGGAGTTGAAGAGCCTCCTTGCGCAACGTGGTGGTACGAGTGACGATGCAGACGGTTCCGCCTCAGGCGCAGCGGCAGTTCAAGAGATTGCCACCCTGCATTGGCTCAATCGCACGATCGGTGGAATCACCATTCGCCGGTTGATCGGCGCCGGCGGTATGGGATCGGTCTTCGAAGGAGTTCAGCAGTCGCCAAGGCGGACGGTGGCGGTCAAGATTCTTCGAGACGCCATTCCCTCGAAGCGAGCCTTGCGGCGTTTCGAGTACGAGGCCCAGACCCTGGCTCGGATGGAGCACCCGGGCATCACCAAGGTCCATGCGATCGACGTCGCCGATGAACACGGGATCAAGATTCCCTACTTCGTCATGGAGCTATCTAAACTATAGATCTATCTGAATCGTGGCCTTCCCCTGATTGACGCCACCGCCCGCTCATTGGTTCCTCGGATTGCACGATGCGTCGATCAATCCTCGCTCGCGGCCCCAATCGTGGGGCGGACATCGCAATTGGTGTGTAGAGCCAGGAACGCCTCGGCGCGTTCTCGGGCAAACGCCGCGCATCCGTCCTGCTCCTCGTCGAAACCATCTCCCGTGCCCCCCGAGCGAAGGGACCACTCCAATCTTGGATCGAGGGGGAGTAGTTGAAGACCATCGATCGGACCATCCGGGGCGATCGTCAACTCATGGTGTTCGTTTAAGTGAAACGGCAGTTCGAGGTAGGCGTGTTCGAAGAGACCGTCGGTCGAGACCTCCGGAAGATCATTACGGCCGACGGACAACCGGACCGCGACGCCGATGGCCCCCATCGACGCCGTATCGAAGCGGACTCGATTCCCCGCAAAGCCGGGGTCGAGCTCGATCGTCCCCGACCAACCATCTGACTCGATGGTCCACGCGAGCTCGACCGGACGGTGATTGCGGCACCAGTCTTCGAGATCACCAATGGAGTTCACAGATTCTGCCAGAGTCAGCCGCCCCTGCAGGTGCGCGGTCGCAAGACCGTTCGGTGTTGTGATGGTCACCTTCGATCCTTCGCGGATCCGGTATGACCGATTGATCTCCACCGAACCCGGACGGTCGCCGGTCCACAGAACGACCTGTGGCGGCGTTACCTCTTCGAGGGTCACCGCAAAGTCGAACTCTGTTCCGGGCCCGAACGGTGACCAGGCGTTCTCACCCCAGGCGACCTCTCGACCGCAGAGCTCCTCCCAGACCACCGAAGCAAACTGGAACGGGATCAACTGCCGGAACTCCCTCCAGATATCTCGAACCCGGTCCCAGTTATTCCCCTCGCAGGCCAGTCTCGCCTCGGCGGCGAGTAGGGAAAATCGCGCGATCCGATCGGGCAGGTCGACACAGGTGGGATCGTCCGGATTGAGGCAGCACCGAAAGTGCCAGGCCTGCACCGCAGTCCCGCCGGCACGCACGACGTCGCAGTAGGAATCTTCGCAATCGACCATGCACCCGCCTATGCCCGCGGCGAAGGCCGTTGCAAGAGATCCGATCGCCACTCCGGCGAACGATCGACGAACCGACCGAACACTCGATGCCTGCCCTAAGAAATATCTCGTCCCCTTCGCTCCACTTGAATTCAACATCGCAAAACCTTCCGAAAGCGCCCCCGGCGAATTCGATTCCGAAACCTCTACGCGATTCGGATCCGCCTTTCCCAAGTGATGATCGTACGACCGCGGAGACGCGGTTCGGAGAAGCGTTGCGGAAGTTCTGGGAGAAGAAGTGCAGTGTCGCGGCGCTCCGCGTAAATGAGCGACCGCATCCAAAAGAACACCCCCGCCTCGGCTGGAGGCGGGGGTGTTCATCACAGAGATGTTTCTAGTTCACTCCGGGATCTCTGACGTTGAAGCGCCGCGTTGATCGAACGTCTCCACGTATCCGCCACGGACGCCCTTGTAGGTGCCGATCTTCACCAGAGTCCCACCCTGGCCGTTCTGCGTCTTGACCATTCCTTCTCCCTCGACTGTCGTACCCAGCTGCACCAGAATCTGACCCTTGCCGTTCTGAGTCTTGACCACTCCTTCTCCACCCACCGTCGCAGAGATCGCCACCAGCGTTCCACCCTTCCCGTCTTGAGTCTTGACGAATCCATTTCCCTCGGCATTCGCGGTGAGGGTTACCAGAGTCGCACCCTGACCGTTCTGCGTCTTGACGAATCCGAACGTCTCACCGTCGTGCTCCACCGAATTCAGTAGCACCATCACCTTGCCGTCGTCATTCACTACTTCGAATCTCTTCGCTTGCATGACCTCGGGGACCGACGGGGAATGCGTCGCTGCCAGCAGTCCACCGACGACGATGACCGCACCAAGTGCCAGATTCCAACGACGCTGATGGCGGACCTGCTGCTCAAGTGCTTCCATTCGTTGTGCCGTGCTGTTCATTGATTTCTGACCCTTGTTGGAGATGGATGGTTGGATAGATGGATACATGGATACATGGATGGCAAGAGCCTCGAGTGCCCTTCGGCCAAGGAGTCGACGGTGTCCGCGGCACGTCAAGATCGGGTTTAGCGGATGAATCGCATCCGACCGATATCCGGCACGACGGAATACCCCGTACCTTCGATGCGGTTCGGGGCGGGGAAGTAGACGCACCACGCCTTGCCAACCAGCAGATCTCGATGCACGATGAACGGTGCGTCGTCACCCGTCGCATCAACGGCCAACGGGTGCGGCCGTCCCCAGTACCGGGAATCGCGGCTCGCGCCGGAGTTGTCACCGAGCATGAGGAATTGATCGGGTCCGAGCTTCGCCGGATCGAGCGGATCGGTGGCAAAGAGCATCCCATCGATGCGTTCGCCATTTGCCGCTGCCTGCTGCCGGGTATCCAGCCGTCCGGCCTTGTAGTAGAGGTCACGGTCGACCCGTACCCCACGAACCGTGAACGGAGAACCTTCGAAATTCCAGGCCATCCGAGGCCGCCGGATCTCGGCGCCCGCAGGATTTGCTCGATATCGCTCGAGATCGAAGGCGTCAAAGGCGTTCTCAAGGCGAGTCATCGGATCCCACTCGTACTCGAGGCTCACCACGTCTTCGCCCCCCACGGCGATGACCATCGATTGATCGATGTGGGCGAATTCGACCTCGAGTAAGCCACCCGGACCGGGTTCGAAGGCTCCCGACACTTGATCGATCGAACGACCGTCGGCGTCGAACATCTCGACCTTCGCCGTTGCCCCTTCGAGACTGAAGACGAATCGATGTCCTCGAGTCGTGAGTTCTAGGGAGGTCTTGAAACGCTCGCCATCGTTGGGAAGGATCGCTGCGGCGACCCGGAGGTCGGACACGGGATCCACATCGCGGAGGCTCAGTCGACGCTCGCCGCGAAGCGGTGGATATCGGTAGACGTTGTAGGCGTTGAAGTCGTCGATCGGGAGTTGATCTTCCGCCCAGTCGAGTCGAGTGGGCTTCTCAGAGGAGAACGACCAGTCTCGCGTGTCGGCGATCTTCCAATCCGACGCGGTGGACGGCGATGGCTTGAACGGCGGGCCGTCGAATCGCCGCTTGATCCGCGTCTCGACCGCGCCAGCATCAAGCGGGACGTAGTTCGAGTCGTAGACCGGCTGCCAGACCGCCTCCTGGATGTACCGGGGCCGACGGGCGATCCGAAAATCGGACGGACCACCGTCAGGGGGTGCGGTGAACACGTCTCCGTCAGCGAGAAGGACCTGCTCGCCACCTCGTCCGACGAGCCGCTTGATGTAATTCTGGCTCGGCCCGATCGGATCGACGGGGTTCTTGAAGACCACGACGTCCCAGCGATCCGGCTCAAAGAACTCGTAGAGGTACTTGAGGACCAGCACACGATCGCCCATCCGAATATTGCCGAGCAATTGATACCCGGGCATGAGCCCGATGGCTCGATCCTCGCTGATCATGGGATCGAAGATCGGGAGCGTATTTTGGGGATTCTCGCTCACCCCCCGGCGTAGATTCGTCGGATCGAAGGCATACTCGTATCCGGTGTCCGGCGTCTGAAATCGAACATGCTCGCCCATCAGCGTGGGGGCCATCGAACCGGTCGGGATCACGAAACCCTCGATGACGAACCCCCGGAACGCGAGCGCAATCGCGAATGCCACCAGTAGCGACTGGATGGTCTCGGGAATGTCGGTCTCTCGTTTCGAAGCCTGGCTCATCGGATCCGTACTGTACCCGCCTGATCCACCGATCGGCCGGGGTCAAGCTCCGGGAAATCGAGCCCAGGGTTGCGGATGACCCGTCGAAACTCCCAACGAACCCCTGACACCTCGGTAAAATCCCGTGATGGTCCCGCTGCCCATGCCACCCGACTCGAGTGATCCACCCACCTCGCCGCTTCCGCCCGAAGAATCGGGGGGACCGCCTGCGACGTCATCGTCGGAGCCACCGAATTCCTTCATGCCCGATCCGGGAGAATCGCCGGAAACGCCCGCAAGTTCTCGCGGACTCCTTCTGGTGGTGAGCGGGCCCTCGGGCGTCGGGAAGACGACCATCGTCCATCGAATCATCGACCGATTCAACGGCATCTTCAGCGTCTCTGCGACGACCCGAGAATGCTCGAGCCACGAGACCGACGGCGTCGATTACTTCTTTCTCGACGACCCATCGTTCCAACGCTGGGTCGACGAAGGGCGTTTTCTCGAATTCGCACAAGTGTTCGGACGGTCCTCCTACGGGACACCGAGAGGTCCGGTCGAAGATCGGCTCCGAGAAGGCCGGCTGGTGGTGCTCGACATCGACGTCCAGGGCGCGATTCAGGTGCGGGCCAGCGAACCCGATGCCTTTGGCGTGTTCATCCTCCCCCCTGATGAGGACGAACTCCTACGACGCCTGCGAGCCAGAGGCCGCGAGGATGAGGCGACGATCGAACGACGATTTGCTGAAGCGAGGCACGAGATGGCGACCGCTCGCACCTGCGGTGCCTACGACGCTTTCGTCATCAACGATGACTTGGAACGGGTCGTCGAAGAGACCGTCGGGTTGCTCGATTCCCGGCTCAAGGGTGGACCCTCCGACTCGGGACGCTGAATCCACCTGCTCAGCCCTCCGGCACGCTCAGGTGGGATTCAAGCCCCGCAACCAAGGCCCGAAAGACCGAGTCTGGATCGGCGGTAGCGTCGACCACGAGATGCCGATCGGGCGCTCGCTCCGCCTGTGCGAGATATCCCTGCCTCACTCGCCGGTGAAATTCCGACCCCTTCAACTCCATGCGGTCGAGTTCCGCGGGAAGCCGTCCCGCCGCAGTGGCTTCGTCCACATCGAAGATCACGACCAGATCAGGTTCGCATCCCCGGGTGGCGACTCGACCCACGGCCATGATCTCCTCGGGATCAAGCCCCCCGGCGGTCCCTTGATAGGCCAGGGTCGACGAGATAAACCGATCCGCAAGCACAAATCGACCGTCCGCGAGCGCGGGGCGGATCCGCTCATCCATCAACTGCGATCGACTGGCCATGTAGAGCAACATTTCGCATCGAAGATCCATCTCTTCGTATCGCGGGTCGAGCAGCACCCCTCGGATCGCCTCGCCGATCGGCGTCCCGCCCGGCTCCCGGACTTCAACCGGAATCACACCATGATCGCCGCAGAAGCTCGTGAACTTCGCCAATTGCGTCGACTTTCCGGATCCATCAGGACCATCGAAGACGATGAATCGGCCGGCGAGAAGTTGGGTCCAGTCTTGCATCGGGGCTAAATATGACGGCCCACGCCATGATCGGCAACCCGGATAGCGCCAGAAGTTGTGGATTGACCATCGAACGGGCGACCAGCCGTCCCGACGACTACCATCGGCCCGATGCACGTGGATGTCCGGACTCAGGACGGGACCCGCCTCGGTCGCGTCGAGATCGATCAGGCGACGCGACCGATACGCGTCCGCCCCAGCGATGCCGACCGGGACATCTTTTTGGAGTGGGACAATGCCACGGACGACGCCGGCCACCTTCGGGCCTGTATCACCTGCGGCGACCACCATCTCTACCGGTCGCGATCCCTTCCGCAAGTGACCCCCTTCGTCGCCTTGATCGCGCTCGCGGGTGCGACCGTGAGCCTGTTGGGCTTCGCGACGAGCCCCTGGATCCTCAGCCTGCTGGTGGTCGTGCTGGTCATCGACATCGGCGTCCTCGTCTTTGCCCGGACCCGCCTGGTCTGCTATCGGTGCGGTTCCATGTACGGAAACCTGCCGATCGCCCGATATCACCGAAGCTGGGATCCGTCCGTCGCCGAACGAATCTCCAACGACACGCACACCCCGGCGATCTCCAAGCGCCTCGACCGTCATGATCGGGAAGGCTCCTCATGAACGAACATGGTGAACTCGTGCTCTTCGGTGCCGGCGGTCACGCCGCCGTGGTGGCGGATGCCGCAGTCGCGATGGGCTTCGTACTGGTTGGCGTCGTGGACGCGATGCGTCCCGTCGCCGATGGGCGACCTCCCTTCGGAGGCGTGCCCTGGCTTGGTTCGCCCGAGGATCCGGATCCCTCCCTGGACGAACTACTCGGCCGTGGCGCCAGGATCCATGCGGCGATCGGCAATGCGGGGCTCCGTCGTCGATGGCTCGGCAACCATACCGGCCATGTCGCCAGCATTATTCACCCGACGGCAACCGTCTCGCCATCTGCGACGATCGGCAAGGGTGTCTTCATCGGTCCCCGCGCCGTCGTGAACGCCCGGGCGGTGATCGGCGCGGGCACAATCGTGAACACCAGTGCCGTGCTCGAACACGACGCTCGTACCGGCGAGTACTGCCACCTCGCGCCGGGCGCCATCGTGCTGGGAAATGCCGGGGTGGGCGATCAGGTTCTGGTGGGATCGAACGCCACCATCCTCCCCGCCATCACGATCGGGCATCGCTCGACGATCGGCGCGGGGAGCGTGGTCACCAACGACCTTCCAGACGATGTTCGCGCCTTCGGAAATCCCGCCCGGAACCACTGAATCACGGCGACCCGAGCCGAGTTCTGCCGATCATCAAAACGGCATTGACCAGGCGACCAGCCTCGCGGCGGGAACGACGATCAAGAGCAGGAGCCCCCACGCTGCAAGATGGATGAGCGCGATCCGATCGCGGAGTTTCAGGATCAGCATGCTTCCGCCCACCACGACCCCCACACCGACGAGCAGGTGAGTCATCGTCTGAATCAGACCAGAATCGATCGGGATCAACCTCGCCAACGCCGCCACCGCGACAACCGCGGCGACTCGTGAAAGCACGCCGATCACCGATCCAAAAGGCCGGTTCTCAAGCCAGGCGGCGAGTCGAAGCGCGATCATGCCACAGCCGATCACCACCGCCGACGCAACGAGAAATTGGATGACCGCCAGCAGCCGCACCTTGATCAACGGCGCGTCCAGCGTGAATTTGCCGTCGCTGTTGCGGAAATGACCATCTTCACTCGGGAAGAGCGACGACCAACCGGCGATCAACGCGAACATCATCACCAGCGCCGCTGCCGCGGTGATGATCGACCAGAGCCGGTGGTTCGATCGAGGCATGATCGCCCCTTCGACCTCTTCGGACGCTCCTTCCTCGGAATCGACGATGGCGAACCGCCCACCGCCGTGCTTCGACTTCTCCTTCGTCTTCGTCTTGCCAAGGCGCGTATTCGAGACGAGGTCGTATCCACACGCCAGACAGACGACCTGATCCGAGCCTGGCATGGGTTCCCCGCACACCGGACAGGCCAGCGGGGTCGGCACCGGATCATCTGCGGCCACGATCCCGATTTCTTCGGTCTCATCTCTCTCATCGGTCTCATCAATCTCATGGGTCGAGCCGGTCGAGTCGTCCGACGTCTCTGACCGATCGTTCGGGATTTCCGCCGACTTCGGTGTCTCGGGCGCATTCTCCGAAGGCACGGGATCCAATTCGTAGGATCCCTCCTCGGAATTTGGCTGCTTCGTCGGCTCGGCGTGTTCGTCGGGATTCTGTGGGGTCATGTACGACATCCTGACAGGAACCCCTGCATTCGTCATCTCCGACGCCCGGTATCCGACCGAATCCCGCCCCCCCCCGTGCAATGCGAGATGGCTGTTTTGTTATCTTCCCCCCAAATGAAAAATGAGAATTCTCTGTTCCAGATGCCATTCTGCACGGCCTTGGCGTTTCTGATCACTGGCCACGCCGCCGCCGCAGTTCCGTCGATCTCGTCACTGATCTTCGATGCTCCGAACGTCGTGGGCATCTTCGCCGACGACGACCAGGCCACTCCTCTGGAGGCCGAAGCGACGACGGTGCCGAAGTCTCCGTGGTCCAGCACGATCGGCGCGGGTCTGAGTTACAGCCAGACTGACAACGTCAACGTCGGCGCCAACTTCAACGGCAGCTTCGCGCGAAATGATGAGAACTCGAAATGGGAAACCAGCCTCAAGTACATCTACAACTTCGATGACAACGAGGTTAAGGACAACTTCGGCGTGATTCAGACTAGTTTCGAGCGGCTTCTCGACGATCACCCGAAGTGGCTCTGGTTCACTCAGGCGAGTTTTCAGTACAACGAAACCGAAGCGTACAAGACGAGAACCAAGGCTTTCGGAGGCCTGGGTTTTCTGGTGTCTCGATCCGACGATCTAAAACTGCTCATCAAGGGTGGTCTCGGTGCCTCCAAGGACCGGAACGGCGACAGCGGCATCATCCCGAGATCACTCGTCGGCTACTCCGTCGACTGGGCGATCAACGATCTCGTGAGGCTGACCTCGGAGGGCTCGATCGAGAACGACATCGGCGCGTATTCTGAGTATCTGACGGTCCTCGAATTGAAGTTGACGGTCAAGGTGAGCAAGATAAATAACCTCGGCCTCTACCTCACCCTTCGTGACGAGTACGACAGCAACCCGGCCCTCGGCGACAGTTGGAACCAGGTCTGGTTGACCATGGGCCTCAGTTATTCGTTTTAAATTCCAGCCAAAGAATCCGTTGTGGATATTCCGTCGACCCGGCTTCGAATCTCCGAGACTCGCGAGAATCGGACCCTTTGCTCTTTCACTTCCTTCCGGATGACACACCATGGATCCTGTCACACTGCTGACCGCCGCCGCGATTCTCGCGGTCCCCGCCCCCATTGCCCCAACCGACCTTCTTCCCCCGAGCACCGTCGTCCCGACCACGACCGCGCTGATGCTCGGCCTCGCGCAGGATGCCAACGCCGCGGATCCTGCCGTCGAGGAGAAAAGTCCTTGGACCGGAACCGTCGGCATGGGCCTGACCGCAAGCCGAACCAACACGAACACCCTCGGCTTCAACTTCAACGCCAGTGCGTCGCGGGCTGATGACATGTCCAACTGGGATTCGAGCCTCAAGTACATCTACAACAAGGATGACGGCTCGATCAAGGACAACTTCTTCATCGTGCAGACTGAATACGACCGGCTCTTCGAAAAGGGAAGCGACTGGAACTGGTTCGCCCAGGGCAGTTACCAGTACAACGAAACCGAGACCTATCGGCAGAGGCTGAAGGCCTTCGCCGGCCCCGGTTACTTCATCTCCCGCACGGAAGACCTCACGTGGAATCTGAAGGCTGGTGCCGGTGCCACTTGGGACGATCAAGGTTCGGAGAACGGCTGGACAGCTCGATCAGTCGTCGGCACAAATTGGAAGTGGCAGATTCGAAAGGGAATCAACTTCCAGGGATCCGCCGAGATCCAGAACAGTGTCCAAGACTTCGACAGCTATCTCGCAGTTCTGGAACTCCGAGTGAACGTGGCATTGGAGATGATGGAGAACCTGAACCTCTACTTCTCACTTCGGGACGAGTACGACAGCACTCCCGGATCCGGTGGGACGTGGAACTCGATGTGGATCACCATGGGCTTCTCGTACGGCTTCTGAAGCCGCGAGCGCACTCAGGAAGAACAAAGAACCGGAAGTGGCCGATGGCCACTTCCGGTTCTTCTTGATTTCCGTTGCTTCGTCGCGGACATCGCCGGGAGATCCGGGCGTCACCGCACGAGTTAGATTTTTTCTTTAATCGAGATCCGGCTCGTCTTCGCCGCTCTCCACCACGGGATCGCCGACGATCGCTTCGCCGATTCGCACCAGGTTGGCGCCGCATTCGATGGCGGTCTCAAAGTCGTTACTCATCCCCATGGAGAGGATGTCGATCCGATCGGACTCTCGAATGAACTTGCGAACGTCCTCGAAGACTTCGTGGCATCGTTCGAAGGTGTTCCGAACCAACGCCTCATCCTCGGTATCGGGCGCCATGCACATGAGGCCGCGGACCCGGACGTTCAACATCGAACCCATCTGATCCACCAGATGCCGAACCGCCGGGGCGGCGATGCCGCTCTTCTGAAGCTCGCCGAAATTCACTTCGATGAGCACCTCGGTGACTCGATCCCGCTTCGACGACTGGATCTGAATCTCCTCGGCAAGTCGCAGGCTGTCGACGGAGTGGATCAATCGGCAGGTCTCGGTCGCCTTCCGAACCTTGTTCCGCTGCAATGCGCCGACCATGTGCCAGAGCGGACTCTCGGGCGCTGACCGACCACTGGATCCCGGATGTTCGACGATCCGTTCCCGGTATTCATCGATCTGGGCGGCGCGGGCGGCCAGTTGCTGGACCCGGTTCTCGCCGAAATGCCGGTGCCCGAGGTCGAACAACTCCCGGACCAGGTCCATCGAGGCCTTCTTGGTGACCGCGACCACGATGATGTCCTCCGGGCGACGACCGGATCTCCGGGCCGCCTCTCCGACCCGTCGGAGGACGTCTTCGTAACGATCCTTGAGCATCGGGGAGTTCTCAATTCGGGGGGCGGCGTCTGCGGGCATGGTTGAAGGGTAGCCATCGCAACGGTCCCACCGCAACTACGATCAAGGGAACCGGTGGCTTCTGAGGGTTCATCCGGGCGGAATCGCCCGGTCGAAGATAGTCTCCAAGCATGGATGAGAACCCCCTTGAGATTCTGCCTGAGAAAGGGCCCGCGGTCTTGGTAATCCGTGATGGATGGGGACGAAACCCCCATCCCGAGCAGGCGGACTTCAACGCCGTTCTTCAAGCCAAGACTCCGATCGCGGATGAAATCGAAGCTACTTGGCCTTCCATGCTCATTCGCACCAGCGGCAAGGATGTGGGACTCCCGGTCGGCGAAGACGGCCCCGTGATGGGCAACTCGGAGGTCGGCCATCAGAATATCGGGGCCGGACGAATCGTCGATCAGGAACTGATGCGGATCACCAACTCGATCCAATCTGGCGAGTTCTTTGAACGAGACGCCCTTTTAGACGCCTTCGCCCATGCAGAATCAACTGGTGGAAACGTCCACCTTTTGGGCCTGGTGAGTGACGGCCTCGTCCACAGCGACCTCAACCATCTCGTCGCCCTCCTCGAAGCGGCCGGGCGGCGAGGGTTTCCCGCGGATCGCGTGCTCATTCATGTGATCACCGACGGTCGCGACACCGCTCCCACTGGCGGTTTGAGCTACCTCAAGGAACTTCAGCAGGGCATCGACGCCCATGGGATCGGCCGAGTGGTCTCCGTGATGGGGCGATTCTGGGCCATGGATCGGGATCATCGCTGGGATCGCGTCGAACCGGCCTATCGCTGCCTGACCAGTCTGACCGAGCGACGGTATGACGACGCTGCGGCGGCGCTCGCCGCGTACTACGCGAATCCCAGCGAACCGTCCCGCCACGGAGACGAATTCGTTGAACCAGCGGGCATCGGACCGGACGACGCCGCGATCGCCGCGACCCGGATCAGCGATGGCGATTCGGTGATTTTCTTCAACTTCAGAGGTGACCGTCCCCGGGAGATCGCCAAGGCGTTCACCCTCGACGACGACGCCTGGTCGGCCGTGGAACAAGGCGGCTTCGATCGCGGCAGGCGACTTGAGAATCTCCGGTTCACCGGCATGACCCGGTACCAATCCGGACTGCCCATGGAGGTCATCTTTGAGAAACCACCGCGACTGGAGGACATTCTCGGCGAGACGATCGCCAAGGCTGGACTCACCCAGTTCCGCTGCGCCGAGACGGAGAAATTCCCGCACGTCACCTTCTTCTTCAATGATTACCGGGAGCAACCGTTTCCCGGCGAGACCCGGACGATCCTTCCGAGTCCGACCGAAGTCAGCACCTACGACCAGAAGCCGGAAATGAGCGCCGACGGCGTCTTGTCTGCGGTTCTCCAACGACTGTCCGCGAATGACTGCGAACGACTCATCGTGGTGAACTTCGCCAACAGTGACATGGTCGGACACACCGGCAACCTTGAGGCTGCGATCGCCGCCTGCGAGAAGGTCGACGAATGCGTCGGCCGAATCATCGATGCGACGCTCGCCCGTGGAGGAGGACTGATCGTGACCGCCGACCATGGCAATGCCGAGCAGATGTGGAATTTCGAGGCCGATTGCCCGCAGACGGCGCATACCAACTTCGACGTTCCGCTCCATGTCATCGGCAAACCGTGGCGGAACCGAAGCCTTGCCACGGAAGGACGACTCGCCGACATCGCGCCGACGCTTCTCGCCATGCTTGGCCTCCCTCGACCATCCGCGATGACCGGGCGGAATCTCCTTCGCTGAGGATCGAATCGATGAGAATCGTCTTCGCAGGAACCCAATCGGTTGGAAAGACAACGCTGGTCGAGGATCTGCACGCCGCGTGCCCGGTGTTCCGGGTCGAGGAGGAACCGATTCGCGCCGTGGCACGCGCCACCGGCGAGCCACCGCCGGCCATTCCGACCCGGCGGGCGGAACGAAGGCTCGTGGCGTACGGGCTAGAACGACTGGCCGCGACCAGGCCCGGCGATCACGTGCTCTTCGACCGATCGCCACTCGACGCCTTCGCCCATGCGATCCTGTCGATGGAGGTCGGGGGCGAGATCGATCCGGCATTCCTCGCCGAACTCCGCCCCCGGGTCCGGGAGGCGTTGGCCAACGCGGACCTTGTGGTCTTCGTCCCACTGGAAGACAACGTGGGGAATCGAAACGACGGCTTCCGCTACCTCGACGAATCCAATCGTCGTCGGGTCGACGGGATATTGAAGGACCTGCTCCTGCCTTCGGGGCGCCTTGTCCTCGCGCCGGTGATCACCGTCCGTGGTGATCGTTCCACGCGGGTAGATCAGGTCCGCACATCGATCGCTGATGCGTGACTCGCCTATAGAATGCCGATCATGCCTTCCATGACACGCATGACACCGGACCAAGCCCGCACTCTGATGCACGACTGGGTCGCCAGCGAATCGCTGCGTGGCCACATGGAGGCGGTTGCCGCCTGCATGTCCGCCCATGCCGCGATCCACGCTCCCGAAGACGCCGACGAGTGGGAGGTCGCGGGGTTGCTGCACGACTTCGACTACCAGAAGCATCCCACCGAGGCCGAGCATCCCTTCATCGGGGTTGAATATCTTCGCTCGAGAGGAGACGTGAGCGAGCCGATTCTCCAAACCATCCTCGGACACGTTCTCTACTCCGACGTCGAGCGGGACACCCCAATGGCGAAGCATCTCTTTGCCTGCGATGAACTCGCTGGTTTCATCGTCGCCTGTGCAAAGGTCCGCCCGAACGGTATTGGCGACCTCAAATCAAAGAGTGTCAAAAAGAAACTCAAGGACAAGAAGTTCGCTGCCGCGGTCAGTCGCAGTGACATCGAAATCGGCATTCAAGAACTCCGCGTCGATCAGACCGAACACATCGATCGCTGCATCGATGCCATTCGATCCGCCGCCGACCGAGTCGGCTGCTGAGCAGGAAATTCTTCGAGGAATCTCGATGTCCTACCCCCGAAGACCCGAAGGGACGGTGGCCGATTCCTGCCGCCTTCCTCCCCAACACTGAGGGCGGTCGGTTCCGGAGTCGGCCTCGAAGTCCGGATGGAATTCGGCGACCACGGCGAAAACTGATGACCTCGAACGCCCTTTTGATCGCGTTCAGGGGTCGTTGAGGCCTGATCGTCGGAAGGATCGATCCCCTCACGAAGGCCGGATACAATCTTCCTCCTATGTCTCTTCCAAGAATCGCCATCGTCGGCCGACCGAACGTCGGCAAGTCGAGCCTCTTTAACCGCCTTGCAGGTTCCCGAGTCTCGATCGTCGACCCGACCCCCGGGGTGACCCGGGATCGAGTGAGTCGTTTCGTCGAGATCAGACCTCCGGTCGAACTCGACGGCGCCGTCTCCCGCTACGCAGAGATCGTCGATACGGGCGGGTTCGGAGTCTATGCCGCAGAAGGGGCGAGATTCGACGACGTCGGTGCAGACCTCTCGACCCTCACCAAACACATCGAAGCGCAGATCGAACGTGCGGCCGAGGAGAGCGATCTCATCCTCTTCGTCGTCGACGCGCAAGCGGGTCCTACCCGACTCGACGAAACGATCGCCGGAATGCTCCGGACGTCGGGGCGATCGGCGAAGGTCGTGGTGGTGGCGAACAAGGTCGACAGTGATTCATGGGAGGCCGATGCCATGGAGTTCGCGGCGCTCGGCCTGGGAATCCCCGAGATCACCAGCGCCAAGTCCGGCTTCAAGAAGCGTATTTTCTTCGAGTTCATCTGGAATCGAATCGACCCGGCTTCCGCACTGCACATCGATCCCGAGATCAAACTCGCGATCGTCGGGCGACGGAACGCCGGCAAAAGCACGCTGGTCAACGCCATGGCTGGTGACGAGCGGGTTATCACCAGCGAGATCGCCGGGACCACCCGCGACGCGGTCGACGTGCAGGTCAGTATCGGAGATCGAACCCTGACCGTGATCGACACCGCCGGCCTCCGAAAGAAAAAGAGCTGGTCGGATCAGATCGAGGCGTACTCGCACCAACGGACCATTGATTCCCTCGATCGTGCCAACGTGGTCTTCATGATGATCGACGCCACCCAGCCGATCAGCCAGATCGAGAAGAAGCTCGGCAAGGAAATCGTCGATCGATTCAAGCCGGTTGCGATCGTCCTCAACAAGTGGGACCTGACCAAGGACGACCTCGTCCTCGAGGACTACCTCGAGTATCTAGAACAAGAGCTTCCCGGCCTCGGATATGCCCCGATCATCCGCATGACCGCGACCGACGGCGAAGGCGTCCGTCCGGCCCTCCGGATGGTGCTCAACTTGTTCGAGCAGGCCAGCCACCGGGAATCCACGGGGCGATTGAATGCGGTCTTCAAGGAGATCCTGGATCGTCGAGGACCCAGTTCCCGGCTCGGAACCCGGGCCAAGATCCTCTACGTCAGCCAGGTCGCGATTCACCCGCCCACCATCGTTTTGGTGGTCAACAAGCCCGACTTATTCAAGGGCGGCTACGAGCGGTACATCCTGAACCGGCTGCACGAGGAACTTCCCTACAGCGAAGTTCCGATCCGGCTGATCTTCAGCCAACGCAAACGCCTCGACCTCTCTGAATTGAAAGCCGGCGGAAATCGCGCTGGTGGCTCGGACACCGAGGAGGTCAGCAGCCTTGAGGGATTTGATTCCGGAGACCTCCCCGACGAAGGCGACGACCAGATCTGAGCTTCGCGACTGCGACCGACACCTTCGCGCGAGAACACAAGACGCCGCGATTCGCCTTAGAGGCGAATCGCGGCGTTCTTTCATAGAAGCAACCGGCGATGACGGTCCGGAGTTCCCTCGGAGCAAGCGCTCTCAGGAAGACCCTATTTCGGCTACTACGGCGCGCAATTGGGGCAGGTCGAGGCGACAGCGAAGGACGTATTGCACTTTGGGTCAAAGCTTCCCTGTGCCAGTGCGCCACCTGCCGCGGACGAAAGCTCTGCGTCCGAAAGCTCCCTGGTATTCGTCGGGGCGGTAGGCAGTGTGATATGCACGCAGTTATCGGCGTTCTCAACCACCTTGACGTCCACGCCTTCAGGGACGGGCATGCCGCGTTCCTTGAGCACGGACGCGGGGTCGGCCATGAACCGGGCCTTCAATGCGTCGTCTTTCCAGCAGGCGGCGAACAGTTCGGCGAGTTTGTTTTGTTGTTCAGTCATATGAGATTCAGATTCCAGATCGAGTAGGAAAGGAAGAGGACGGCGGGGTCAAACATGGACTGGCCTCTTCGGACCGCACGTCCACACTACGGGCACGCCTAAAAGGAGGTTCGTCCTCGCCACTATAACGCTCTTTAAAAAACGCAAAACACGCAAAACACGCAAAATAGAAAAGGCCCTCGTGCTCCACGCACGCAGCGGATTATCATGTCGGTCTTGATTGACGCGATTCCAAAGCGTCGTGCCCACCCCAGCCCTCGGAAGCCCTCGGAGAAGAAGAACCATGTCGAGCATTCACAATCCACCGGCCGATGTTTTGGTCAACCAAGGTGACCTCGCTGAAATAGTGATCCCCGGCGCGATGGATCTGCCCGAACGGATCAAGTTGTTCCGTTCGCGCCCGGATCTCTTCTCGGAAAACCCTCAGGAAGCGGCGAGGCGTGAGACGACGTGGATTCAAGCCCTCGCGGCCGACACACGCGGCCTTGAGATGCGACTGCAGGAACTCGGGATCACGCCTTCCGAACTTCCCTTGATTCTCGGCGATGTCCGACGAGGCGATCTGGAAGCGCCATCGTGGTGGTCGATCTGCGAAGAAGTGCTTGCCCAACCGCGCCACGAGGATGACGAATCACTCCCCACGAGGACGTACCTCACACCCGTCGGCGTTGAATCCGACGATGACATGCCGATCCCGTTCGAACATATCTTCTGCGGCTGGATCGACGTCGCCACCGACCGACTTCGCGCCCAGGTCCCGGATCTAGACACGATCATCGGGTCGACCGTCCTGCGGAAGGAACAAAGAGGCCTCCTCGAGAACCTCACCCTGATCGCACGCAACATCCTGCTGGAGCGATTCGCGCTGGCAAAGGCATCCGCCTACGACTCGAACGATCTGCTGGCCGGACTCCTGTCGTCGACCCCGCCTCGGGATCTTTATTGCAAGATCGTCCGGGAGTCGATCGCCGATGGGACCGCCGGATTGATGGAAACCTATCCCGCATTCGCTCGACTGATCGCGACGCGGGTCGAATGCTGGGTGAGAACCCTCGCGGAGTTCGCGGAGCGACTCGACGCCGACGGCGAGGAACTCGAGCGGGTCTTCTCTCCCAAATCGAAACTCGGCGCCCTCGTCGGCGGCGGGCGTGGAATCTCCGACAGCCATAACGGCGGCCGCGCGGTGGTCGTGTGCAAGTTCGAGAACGGAACTCGCATCGTCTACAAGCCCAGGTCGATGTCGATCGATGTCGCATGGGTCGGGTTGGTCGCGTTCTTCAATTCCAAAGTCGAAGAAGACGCGAGACTGCTCCCGCTTCAAGTGATCGATCACGGGCTCTATGGATGGATGGAATTCGCCGACCGAAAAGCCTGTCGGGATACGACTGAACTTCAAACCTTCTATCGACGCATGGGGAGCCTTCTGGGTCTGGTCCACATGCTCCAAGGGAATGACTTCCATCTCGAGAACGTGGTGGCAGCCGGTCCAAATCCGATCGCCATCGACCTTGAGACCATCTCGGTCGGTGACCCGATGGTCGATCTTCAGGGACAGGAACCTGATCCTGCGACCGTCAAAGTGGAGAAGTCGGTGCTTCGAGCCCTCCTCCTCCCCTCTGTCATGGCCATGAGGGGGCGGGATGGAGTTCGAAATCTCGGCGCGGTCGGCGTCGAAGTCGCTGCCGAGAAAGGTGTGGGAAAAACGCACCGAAGAATGAGCCAGATCAACACCGATTTCCAACGTTGGATCAAGGTGGATGGCCAGGATCCGGAGATGAAGATTTCCGAACAATCGAGACCCATCCTCGAGAATGGAGATGCAGTCGATTCGGAGCACTATCGGAGTGACGTCGCCGAAGGCTATCGCATCGCCTACCAGTCGATCCTCGAACATCAGGATGAATGGCTCGCACCGGACGGCCCGCTTGCACTCCTCGACGATGCCTGGGGACGAGTGCTCAATCGTGCCACCAATGTCTATTACCGATTGTTTCTGGAGACCTGCGGTTCCTCGCTGTTGAAGTCCGGCGTCGACCGCTGGATCCACGGGCAGAGATTCCGCGTCGGATCGACAGAAACATCGGACCGCGATCCGAAGATCCTCGAGATCTATGACGCCGTCGTGGAAGTCGAAGAGAACGCCTTGACTCGTGGAGACGTGGCCTACTTCATCGCCAGAGGATCCGGTCTCGAGTACCACGCGCCCGACTATCGCACGGGCGAGTCGACGAAGATCCCGAAAGCCCTCCTGAAGAATTCCGCGGCGGAGGCTGCTCGAATGCAGATCTCGAGGATGGGCAAGGACGATCTGGATCTCCAATTCCGCCTCATCACCTCGAGCTATCTCACGGCCCAGCTGGCGACCGAAGGTTTGCATCTCGGCGACGCTCCGAAAGTTGACGCGGGCTCGGAGCCCCCCGAAGCCACCAGAGATGCCACGGATGATGAAGTCCGAACCTGGGTGCGGGACAACCTCGCGACCCTTGAATCGCTCGCGATTCGCGACGGTGACAAGGCCAACTGGATCGACGCGGAGATGGACGTCATGTCCGAGACCGCACGTCCGGCCGCACTTGCAGCGGGCTTGTATACGGGGAGAGGTGGCCTCGCCCTGCTCTTCGAGAGGGCCTATCGATGTTTCGGTGACGCCGATCTGCTGCGAAACGCCAAGGCCGCCGTCCAACGCGAACTCTCCCTCTTGGAACATGGCGACTCCTCGGCGATCGGAACGCTCTTCGCCCTCGAGGGCCCTTCAGGCATGGGGCAGCGGGCCGGCGTGCTCGCCGCGTTCTGGGCGATCGGGCGGCACGAAGGAGGCGGCCGCCATCGCGACATGGTTCACGCCCTCCTCGATGGAATCACCGATCGAACGATCAAGTTGGACGACTCGTTCGATGTGATCAGCGGTGCTGCTGGGCTCATGCTCCTGATGATGGGCATGAAGCGGGAGGATCCGTCCTTCGATCACCAGGAACTTCTGATCCGGCTTGGCGAACATCTCAACCGACACACCGTGCAGATCGACGGGACAGGATGGCAGATGGGCGGAAAGATGAAGCGGCCGTTGAACGGCTTCGGCCACGGGCGAGCGGGTAGCGGACTGGCCCTCCTCGAGGTCGGAACACACCTCAACCGACCGGACTTTCGCGATCTCGGTCTGGCGGCGCTTCGAGCCGAACACGAGATGCGACGCAACGACAATGGCTCGGAAGGATGGCCGGATCTCCGAAGCATAGCGATTGGAAGTCCTCTTCCAACGGGACCATACTTCAACGCGTGGTGCGCCGGAGGCGAAGGAATCGCCCTTTCCCGCGCCGCAGCGCTGGAGTACACGGATGAGTCCTTCATCCGTGAAGATCTCGATGTCGCGATCGACCAGATCAGTCGCCTAGAGAAAACCGCCCCGAGCCACGGAAGGAGAAGGCACCTCTGCTGTGGCACCAGCGGTCGAGCCGAGATGTTCTTCTCATTGGCCAAGATCCTCGATCGTGATGACCTCGCGGCGACCGGCCGGTCCGTCTCCCGCCGAAAACTGCCGCCGGCCTACACCGCGCCGGAAACGACGGGCCTGTCACTCCTTCAGGGTCTGCCTGGAGAGATCTGGACTCACCTCTCGTCTCTTCAAAAGGACGATTCGCACTTGCTCCTACTTCGCATGTGACCGCCCCAGAAGCAGCGGCGCGAACTGGCGCCGACCAGGCAGGCGAGATGATCGCTGCGATTGGTCGAGATGCTGCGAGAATCGATCGGAATCGTTGCGGCCCTCGGGTATGATTTGGATTCAGATGCGTGTTACACCCGGATCACCTGTCGAGCGGTGTTCCGGGGCCTAAAAAACCCGCTCGACGACATCCTCAGCCGTCCATGATCCTCATGGATCCTCATTGATCCTCATCGGCCTTGGCTCTCCTGCCAGTGCGTGTGGTGAATCGATCCCTAGTATGGCTGTGTGATGCCTTCATCAGGAACGCATCCACCATGTCTATTTTTCCACTTCCCGTCTTCGAAGAAGATGCCGATCCCGCCAAACGGGATGCGATCTCCGACGAAGAGCGGTACGCCAAACTCGAATCCCCTTCGACCATCGTGGTGCGGGTTGGCTCCATGCGACGCGTCGCGGAATACCCGTACAGCGGCGACGCCAAGCCCGGATGCGGATCCAAGATGGTCGCTCGGACGCATCGCGGTACCGAACTCGTCGAGATGCTCACCACCACCTGCCCAAATTCAGGTTGTGGCAAGGCCGTCACTCGAGCGGAGATGCTCGACTACATCAAGGCCTCGGGCGGGAAGGACTATCCCTTCCGGACCGATGGACAAATCCTCCGGGTCGCGACCATCGAGGACCTGAACCAGTGGTCGGCCTTGAAGTCGCTCACCCTCGAGAAAGTCAAGTTCGTTCGCGGCCTCATTGAGGAGCACGCCCTCGATATGAAGGTCGTCGACGTCGAGCCGATCCTGGGTGAAGAACAACTGACCATCTATTACATGAGCGAGGATCGGGTCGACTTCCGAGTGCTTCTCAAGAGCCTGGCGACCGAGTTCAGCGCTCGCATCGAGATGCGACAGGTTGGCGGTCGAGACGAAGCCCGCCTCGTCGCGGACTACGAGAAATGCGGCCAGCATTGTTGTTGCAAGAACTTCCTCAAGGTGCTGAAACCGGTCTCGATGCGGTCTGCGAAGGTCCAGAAGGCAACGCTTGATCCGCTGAAGATCTCGGGGCGATGTGGCCGGCTCATGTGCTGTCTTCGCTACGAGGATCAGACCTACGACGATCTGAAGAAGCGACTGCCCCACCGGAAAACGCGGGTCGGGACCCCCGAGGGCCCGGGCATCGTGCTGGACAGCAAGATCCTCGTTCAGCTCGTCCTCGTCCAACTGGAGGAAGACGGGCGAGAGATTGCGGTGCCAGTTGAAGAGCTCTGCGATCCCGACAACTGTCCAACCAAGCCCGTGGAGCCGGATCCGTTCCGAGGTCTCGGACGGCCCGAGGTCGAAGAACGTACGAACGACAAGACTCGAAAGCGCGGCCAACGAAAGTCGCAGGAGGCGCGGCAGGCCGAACACAAAATCGACTCACAGGCGGAAGCCGCCTCGCAAGCCCCTTCGATCGGCGACGCTCCCACGGAAACCGAAGAGGATCCCGATCGCACCCGCAAGAAGCGCCGTCGCCGACGCCGCCGGAAGAGCGGTGGCGACGCCGGTGACTCCGGTGGTGCAGCGACCACCGATTCCGCGGCCGGAGGCGCCGAGGATCGTTCCGATGCTGGCCCGAGTCCCCAGAACGACGCCGCACCCCGGTCCGGCGATGGTGGTGGCGCCCCAAAGAAGAAGCGACGACGACGACGACGCAAGGGCGGTGGCGGCAATGACGGAAGTGAAGGCGGCGGTGGAAGCGGCGTCGAATGACCGTTCGACCGACTCCTGAAGACACGCTTCCTGCGTCGCCCGAAGAGATGATCTTGCTCGGCCGCCGATGGTGCCCGCAACGCCAGCGTGGTGTGCCGGTTCGAGTGATCGATGATCGGATCGTGGATCTTCGAGTCCCGACCATCGCCCATCTCCTGCAATCGCCGGACCCTGTCACGACGGCGAATGATCATGCGCTGATTGAGACCGGTTGCTCGCTCGACGAGGCACTCCAAGCGATCGGTGATCGAAACCAGGTCCACCTTCTTCCGCCCGTCGACCTCCAACCGATCAAGGCGGCTGGCGTGACGTTCATCGAGAGCATGCTCGAACGAGTGATCGAGGAGGCGACCCACGGCGATGCCAGCCTCGCCACCGAAGCCCGCCGTCGGATTCTCGAGACCATGGGCCCGAATGTCGCGACGATTCGACCGGGTTCACCAGAAGCGATGCGTCTTCGAACGACGATGATCGAAGAGGGTCGCTGGAGCCCGTACCTCGAAGTCGGCCTCGGCGCCGACGCCGAGATCTTCACCAAAGCGAGCCCCCTGTCCGCGGTCGGAACCGGCATGCCGGTGGGTATCCGTCGGGACAGCGATTGGAACAATCCCGAGCCGGAAGTCGTCCTGGTCTGCGCCCCCGACGGTCGGATCGTTGGCGCGACGCTGGGAAATGACGTCAATCTCCGCGACTGGGAAGGCCGGAGCGCTCTTCTCTTAGGACGAGCAAAGGACAACCGAAGCAGCGCCGCGATCGGCCCGTTCATCCGCCTCTTCGATACGCATCTGGGCGGCGCATTCGATCTCGATGCGGTTCGATCCGAAACCCTGGCCCTCGAAATCGAAGGCCGCGACGATGGTTTCCGTCTTGAAGCCTCGAGCTCGATGGCGAAAATCAGCCGCGATCCCGCCGACCTGGCCGCGCAACTCTTTGACTCGCATGACTGGCCGGACGGCGTGGTGCTCTATCTCGGAACCATGTTTGCGCCGACCGCTGATCGTCCTCGTGCCGATGGCTCGATCGTCGCCGGCAACGGTTTCACCCACCGCGTCGGTGACCGGGTGAGGATCTCCAGCCCCTTGCTCGGCGGACTGCTCAACGAAGTGCAACTCTGCGAGTCGTGTCCTAGATGGACCGAGCGGATCACTGATCTCGTTGACGCGACCTGATCCGATCCCCACCTGACGACTTCGGACGACTCCGAAAAAAGAACATGCCGGCCCCTCGCGAGGCCCGCATGGACGATTGTTTGAGTTCGCAGAGACCTTCGCAACGGTCAGGCGTGAATCGCTCGACCTTCGGTGGCGAGCACCGCTTCGTGCATCGACTCGGCCATCGTCGGATGTGCGTGAATCGTCGAGATGATGTCTTCGGCGGTCGCTTCAAGCCGCTTGGCGAGACCCATCTCCGCGATCAACTCACTGGCATCCGCACCGATGATGTGACATCCAATGATCTCACCGTACGGCTCGCTGGTGATCACCTTGACCAAGCCTTCGGTGTGGCCAGTCGCAATCGCCTTGCCGTGCGCCTTGAGCTGATAGGAACCGACCTTGTACTTGATGCCTTGTTCCTTGCACGCCCGCTCGGTCAGACCGACCGACGCGATCTGCGGGTTCGTATAGGTGCAGCCGGGAATGCCGTCGTAGTCGATGGCGACCGGCTTGTGGCCGGCCATCTTCTCGACCGCCAGCACGCCTTCCTCACTGGAGACGTGGGCCAGCCACGGGGCACCAATGATGTCGCCGATCGCGAAGATTCCCGCCACGTTGGTCTGATAGGTGGGGTCGTCGGAAATCTTGGCATCAGTCACGATGTGATCACGTTCGACCTTGATGCCGAGTTTCTCGTCAAAGAGACCGTCGAAACGGCCCTTCACGCCAATCGCGACGAGCACCACCTCGGCGTCGATCTCCTCGGTCTTGGATGCATCCTTGGCATCCGCGATCGTAATCTTCGCCCCGCCCTTGACGGTCTTGATGTCCTTGACGGTGGCACCAGTCTTGAACTTGATGCCCTGCTTCTCGAACGCTTTCTTCGCGACCTTCGAAATGTCTTCGTCTTCAACCGGAAGAATGCGGTCCATCATCTCCACCACCGTGACGTCACAGCCGAACGCGTTCATGAAGTAGGCGAACTCCATGCCGATCGCACCGGAGCCGACGGCGACCATCGACTTCGGACAATGATCGATGGTCAGCAGTTCGTAACTGGTGA
Source organism: Phycisphaerales bacterium (assembly GCA_028823105.1). GTDB lineage: Bacteria > Planctomycetota > Phycisphaerae > Phycisphaerales > SM1A02 > UBA12014. The sequence goes on from JAPKCC010000021.1 coordinate 29,405, forward strand.
AGATGGTCTTTCCGTCGCTGGGTGCGAAGGGAAGCTGACGAGGCGCGGCCCCGGTCGCGATGAGCACGTGATCCGCGGTGATTCGACCTTCGGACTTTCCGCCCCCACCGTGGTAGTAGTCATCGTCTGCGGCGAGCACTTCAACTTCGCACGGCGTCCCGCCGGTCGCACCCTTCAGAATCTTCGCATGGCCTTCGTACTGGTCGACCTTGTTCTTCTTGAGCAGATAGCCAACGCCGTTGTTGAGCGTGCCGGTGATCTTGCGGCTTCGGCCGATGACCTTGTCCCAGTCGACGTTCACATGCTTGGGATCGATGTCGATCCCCCACTCCGCACCATGAACGATCGCTTCCTGATAGAGCTCGGCATTGTGGAGCAACGCCTTGGTCGGGATGCAGCCCCAGTTGAGGCAGACGCCGCCGAGTTTTCCGCGTTCGATGCAGGCGGTCTTGAGTCCGAGTTGGCCGGCACGGATCGCGGCGACGTATCCGCCAGGTCCGGAACCGATGACGATGAGGTCGTAATGCTTGGAGTCGGCCATGGCGTCCCTTGGTATCTGGTCGTCGCCGGTTCGAGGCCACCTTCGAGGCCACTCCCGGCGGGGGGGTTCTGGGTCGAATGGAAGGCCGAACATTGTAACGGAGGTGGGGCTCCACACCGACGGGCGTGGCTCTGCGAATTCGGGGTCGAACTCCCGCCGGGAACCAACCATGAGATCACGCCAGCAGCCCGCGACCGGGAGCCCCCCGGAACGCCCGAAAACCAACCGAATGAGACACCTGAAACGGCCACCCGGAAGTCGTCGTGGACCGAAGTGGCGGTTGGGGCAATCGTGGCAAAAGTCAGTGGGAGGAAAGACCGATAGCCCGAGGGAGCCTGGAAGATCATGCAAGCCGACCCCCCCAACCAATTTGACGACCTCACCCGGACCAACGCCGTCGTCGGCCCCGGCGACGCGCCGCCAGCCGGCCGGAAGGCCAGTCGCCTGAATTCCGGTGGTACCCGATCTTCTCGCTCGATCGCCTGGCTGCTTGGCCTGAGATTCCGCCGGCCTACTTTGGTCCGGCTCTACGAGCGGGTCAGCAACCTCTGGTTGTTGCTCACGCTGGCCAGCGGCGTCGTCGCGGCCACCGGACTGACGTTCGAATCCGTGCTGGTCGCGGGCATCGGCCTTGCCTCGATGTTCACCGCAATGCTGGGGCTCTCCACTGATCTTCGACGCAGTCGACCGGAGATCGCCCGGGGCAGCGCCTGCCGGAGCGGCGGCGCTGGATGCTGGGCGTGGCGGCTCGCTGATGGAACTGCCTGGTATGACCAATGCTTCCAGAGACTCATCGGTGACCCCGTCGGGACGGCGATCATCGAGGCAAGCCGTTTCGAAAACCTGCTCGGGCGAATTCACGCCGATGACCTCGCCGAATTCCACTTTGCGGTCGACGCCACCATCGAAGGCGGCGCCGATCTCGACTGCACGGTGCGTCTCCGCACGCCCGACGGAGAGTGGCGATCGATCCGTCTCATCGGTGGCTACGATTCTGGATCGGCTGGCCAACCCGCATGCATCAACGGCATCGCCCTGCCGGAAGATCGCGACCGGGTCGCAAGCTCGCTCGCGAGCCGAACCGGTGATGACTTGCTCTGTGCGCTCAGTGACCAGTCGCAACTGACTCAGGACCTCGAACGGATCCGCATCGATCTCGAAGTACGAAACGGACAACTGGAGGAAGCACGAGCTGCCGCCGTCGAGGCGACCCAGGCCAAGAGCGAGTTTCTCGCCAACATGAGCCATGAAATCCGAACGCCGTTGACTGCAATCATCGGCTTTGCAGACCTCCTCGCAGAAGACCACGGAGATCCCGATTCGAGAAATTCGATGCTGGAGACGGTTCGCCGAAACGGTGAGCACCTACTCGCCCTAGTCAGTGAGATCCTCGATCTCTCGAAGATCGAAGCCGGGCGAATGGAAACCGACCGAGTTCCCACGGATGCGATCGGCTGCGTACGGGATGCGGCGGATTCACTCCGCGAGCAGGCCCGGGGGAAGGACCTCGAAATCAGGGTCGATATCTCCGAGCGGGTGCCACCGGCGATGTCGCTCGATCCGACCCGATTCCGGCAGATCGTCGTCAATCTTCTTGGAAACGCGATCAAATTCACGGAGACCGGCGGAATCACGCTCGAGCTGGACCACGAGCCCGACGGCGACGTCCTGACTCTTCGAGTCGTGGACACGGGGATCGGGATGGCCGACTCGGAGATGGACCGGATCTTCGAACCGTTCCGTCAGGCCGACGGGTCGACGACCCGACGGTTCGGGGGCACTGGACTCGGGCTTGCCATCTCACGAAGACTCTGCGAAATGCTCGGCGGAAGCCTCACCGTGCGGAGTCGATCCGGATTCGGTTCGACGTTCTCGGCCCAGGTGACCGCCCCTCCCGCCGTGGCCCCGATGTCCTTGGAAGGCACGGCCGAAGTTCCCCCCGGACTGCGAATTCTGCTGGCCGAGGACGGCCCGGACAACCGCCGGCTGATCGGACACCTCTTGGGCCGATTGGGCGCCCACGTCGTCGCCGTCGAAAACGGCCAAGAAGCCGTCGAAGCGGTGCAGAAGAGCGGGGATCGACCCTTCGATCTGGTCATCCTCGACATGCAGATGCCGATTCTGGACGGATATGACGCCGCCCGCCAGCTGCGAAATGCTGGTCACGAGGTCCCGATCCTCGCCCTGACCGCCAATGCGATGCCTGGGGACCGCATGATCTGTCTGGAGGCAGGATGCAACGACTACCTCTCCAAGCCAGTTCGCCGAGACGATCTGGCGTCCAGCATCGCCAGGCTGTCCATCGCCATTCCTCGGTGGAAGAAGGCTGGATAGACGTCCGTTTCGTTGACGATTCGACACCGGAGAACGTAGCATCTGCGATTCCCCTCGGTTCGGTGTGAGCCGACGACGGTTTAGGATCGAGAACGGCCGGAGCTTCGCGTGCGGACCGCCCTGATCAGTGACATCCACGGGAACCTTGAAGCCCTCGAGACGATCCTTGAGGACATTGGTCGACGAGGCGTCGACGAGACGATCTGCCTCGGCGATATCGTCGGCTACGGTCCCAATCCGATCGAGTGCGTTGATCTCGTCGCGGAGCGATGTTCGTGGAGCCTCATGGGCAACCACGATTTCGCGGTGCTCTACGAGCCGACCAATTTCAACGTCGTGGCAAAGGACGCCGCCCACTGGACGCGCGACGTTCTGGAAGAGGCGGTTGAGAAGGATCCGGTCTCCGGCAACCGGCGCCTGGAATTCCTCAATCGAATCAAGACCCGAAAATGCCACGAGCAGATCTACACCTGCGTGCACGGCTCGGTGCGGAAGCCGATCAACGAGTATCTCTTTGATGACGACATCCGGGACGACCCCGCGAAGGTCCGACGGATCTTCGAAATGATCGATGACCGTTGCCTCGTCGGTCACACGCACGTCCCTGGCGTCTTCGTCTACACCGAAGAGGACGGCCCGGACTTCATGCGACCGAGTTCGCTCGGCAACGAAGACCCCAGCGATCCGACGTTGATCGGGATCCATGAATTCCATCCCGACGAGAAAGCCATCGTGAATCCCGGAAGCGTCGGCCAGCCTCGAGATCAAAATGACCGGGCAAGTTACGCCATCCTCGAAACCAACGAGAATGCCCCGCACAGAGTCCTCTTCTATCGGCTCGAGTACGACATTTCCGCCGTTGCCGACAAGATCTACGCCATCGATCGTCTCGACGACTGGCTCGGTGATCGACTGTTCCAAGGCCGCTGAGCCTCCCCTGCTCGAGGGCCGGGTACCGTCGTACCGCAGGCCGTCGACATCAACACCTTCCACTTCAAGATGACACCCGAAACCCGCCGCCGCATCGTCACCAGCGTGGTCCTGCTCATCGCCAGCATTGTGCTGGTGATCGGCTTCCTTCGACCACAGGACTCCGAGGATCCGACGACCGGTGAAGAGGTCGCCGTGGCGACCACCGTTCCCGCGGAAACGACCGATCCCAAGGAAGTGCCGGTAACGGCAACCTCCGGAGAGGCGACCGTCGAACCTTCGACGCCAATGCCTTCCGCAGAGTCTCCGACTGAAGAACCAGAAGCCTCCAGCCCCCCACCGACGGAGACCGAAAAAGCGCCGGCAGTCGGTGACGGTGTGGTCTGGAACGCCCGGCCGAGCGGATCGCCGATCGACGTGACTCCCACGGATCTCGGCTCGCTCGACCCCGAGACGGATCGCTACCGGATCCGCTTCTCGACCGATGGGGCCGGGATCGATTCGATCGTCTTCAGCGACTTCTGGACGGAAGCCCGCCAGAAAAGGGCGGCCGCGGCCCATCGCCTGAACCCTTCGGCCACGCCCCTCCCCCCCGAATCAGATCGGTACGCCCTTCGACAGTCGGCGCTCGGTAGCAACGCCATCCCGCTGCTCTCCGCCGCCGGATTGAACATCAACGGCGAATTCGTCTCGCTCTTCGGAGGCGTCTGGTCAGAGGTCGAGTTGGGCACCTTCGCCACCGAGATCTTCGAAGAGGGGAGCGACACCGCCGGCTTCCGCGTGACCCGTCGTTTCGTCCTTGCGAAGAACGGCTACGACATCGCCCTCCAGCAGCGGATCGAGAATCTCACCGCGGAACCGGCCGACGTCCAGTGGGTCCAGTACGGCCCCGGCGACCTCGATCGTGATCGTGGCTCATTCATTGAAGTACGCCGCTTCCACTTCGGCTATCTGATGCCGATCGACCGAGATCCCACCCAGTCCAGCGTCGTCGCGAACGGACAGCTCTACGAACGCCAGGCGATTCTCGACGTGGTTGAGGAACGGAACGAGGCGGTTCGATCGGGATTGGACGGTAACGCCGGCGAATTCGACATCTGGCCGAACGAAACCAGTCGCGAGCAGGAACTGACCCTGAGCTGGTTCGGTGCCACCAATCGATACTTCACCCTCTGCGTGCACGCCCCCTTCGACGAAGCGACCGGGCGGACGTCCCGCTCGATCACGGAGAGCGTGCAGACGGTCTTCCCGAACGCCGATCTCACCGCCCCGGCCGATCGGCAGGTGTTGGTGACGGAGCTCTACGGACCGACCAAGACCATCGCCGCCGGATCGACCGCGGACTGGGACCTCGGTATCTACGCGGGCCCCCTCGAACGCAACATCCTCGGCGCAGGCGAGCCGTACACCTCCCTCAACATGCGGGCGCTGATCGTCTACCTGATGAGCGGGTGCTGCACCTTCTGCACGTTCACTTGGCTTGCAGACTTCCTGGTGGTCTTCCTCACCTTCATCCATGGCGTCACCTTCGACTGGGCGCTCGCGATCGTGATCCTGGTGTGCATCGTTCGGACGATCCTCCATCCGGTCATGAAGAAGGGCCAGGTCCAGATGCAGCGGGTCAGCCGACTGATGTCCGAGCTGAAGCCCGAGATCGACGCGTTGCAGAAGAAGCTCAAGGGAGATCCCGCCAAAATGCAGGCGGAGCAGCGACGGCTATTCATGGAGCGTGGCGTGAACCCGCTTGGTTGCGTCGGCGGCCTTCTCCCGACCTTCCTCCAGATGCCGATCTGGATCGCCCTGTACGCGGTGCTCTTCTTTGCCTTCGAACTTCGACAGCAGGAAGCATTCTTCGGCGTCTTCCAGTTGCTCCCCGACGTGGTGGTCGGAAACGCCACCGTCTTTGGCCAATTCCTCGGTGATCTGAGTCGTCCCGACCACTTCGTCGAGTTCGGAACCCCCGTCAACATCTACATCACCAAGTTGACGGGTATCAACGTTCTCCCCTTGATGATGGGGTTCATCTTCTACGTCCAGCAGAAGTACATGAGCCCGCCGCCCAGCCCGAGCATGACCGACGAACAGAAGCAGCAGCAGAAGATCATGAAGATCATGATGGTGGTGCTCTTCCCGGTGATGCTCTTCCAGGCACCAAGCGGCCTGACGCTCTACATCCTGACCTCCAGCTCGATCGGGATCATCGAAGGCCGACGCATCCGCAAGCTCGTCGACAAGATGGACTTCTCCGCGAAGCCCATTCCTGAGAAGACGAAGAAGGCCGGATCGGGCAAGACCAAGGATCGCATGGCCCGGATGTACGCCGAGAAGCTCGCCGAAGCCAAGGCGAAGCGTGATCGGAAGGCCAAGGGTCCGCCGAAGAACTACAAGAAGCGAGATCCGTGAACCCGGCCGATGGGGCCACGATCGTCGCGACCGGGACGCCACCCGGACGCGGAGCCAGGGCATTGATCAGATGCTCCGGCATGGGGATCCTCTCGGAACTCGATGGCCTTCTGCTCGGCGCGGCAACGGATGCCGGTCGCCAGGGAACTCGAGGCATCTTCCCCGGCCGCCTGCGATTACCCGAGTGGCCCGCGGACGACGCGCGGTCGAATGGCCCCTCGGCCCAAGGCGAACTCTTCGTACCCTGCCTCGCGGCGATCTTCCCCGGCCCTTCAACATTTACCGGCGAAGATGTGCTCGAAGTCGAAGTGCCCGGTCATCCGACGCTGGTGCAGGCGATCAATCGCACGTTGATCAACCACTTCGAGCAGACCACGGGGGGCGCGAGATCCGCAGGACCCGGGGAATTTTCCGCGAGGGCGTTTCTTGCCGGACGGTTGTCTCCCGCGCAAGCCTCGGGGATCGCCGACCTCATCGCGGCCGATCGCGATGAAGACCTCGAGGCCGCAGATCGCCTTCGCCAGGGCCCGGATGGCCACGCCTTGTCCGAAAGTGGAACTCGCCTGGCGGAAACCATCGCTCGCATCGAAGCTGGCATCGATTTCACCGATGAAGAAGACGTGGTGTCCTGCACCGCCGCTGAACTCCGAATCATGATCGCCTCGACACGGCGGGGCTTGGAGTCCATCGCCCGCTGGACCTCGCTCGCTGGTCCAGCCCAACGAGATCGACCGGTCGTCGTCCTGGCGGGTCCACCCAACGCCGGCAAGTCCACACTCTTTAACGCGATGGTCGGCGGCGAACGCGTCGTCGTCTCGCCGATCGCCGGGACGACCCGTGATCTGGTTCAAGCAGATCTCGACCTTGAATTCGAGGGCGATCGTCGTCGGATCCGACTGGTGGATACCGCCGGGCTTGGCGAATCTGATGATCCATTGCAGGACCTCGCCTCTGCTCGATCCCGAGCGGCGTTGGAGGAGGCCGACGTGGTGGTGTGGTGCCTCCCGGGTCATGCCGCCGAGGATGCGCGTCCTGCTCATCGCCTGGAGTTGGCTTCGGCCTCCGGCCGGTACCTCGACATTCGGACGAAGACGGACCTGGAGTCGATCGCCGACGCACCGGACGCCCGATCAGATGTTGCCCGAGTCAGCCTCCGGCCCGGGCGACCCGCCACCGGCCTCGACGATCTGAATGGTCGCCTGAGCCGGAAACTGGACGATTTGGCGGCTGGCGGCGATCGCCTGGCGAGCCGCGGGTGGCGACAACTTCAGACGGCGTCCGTCACCGGTGCCTTCGATGCCCTTGATGCCGTCGAAGTGCTCCTTGGAGACACCGCCAACGAGTCCGGAATCCCCTCACCGGAGATTGTCGCCGCCGAACTCCGGACCGCACTTGATGCGATCAGGCGTCTCGAAGGCGACGTCGACCCGGAGGAAGTGCTCGACCTGGTCTTCGGCCGCTTCTGCATCGGAAAATAGCGTTGTTGCGAGCTCGCCAAATAGGCGAAGCCATCGCCGCATCTGCCGTATCCGCCTACAATACGGCCAAATGCCTCGAATCCGCCCCGTTCGTGAATCATCATTCGATGCTTCTCTCAGCCTTCGATCCCATTCGATCGAGGTCCGGGTTCGGTACTGCGAATGTGACCCCATGGGTGTGGTTCACCACGCCAACTATGCGATCTGGTTCGAGATGGGTCGAACGGAGATGCTTCGGTCACAGGGAGGCAACTACCGTGACCTCGAGACGGAAGGGCGATTTCTGGTCGTGGTCGATCTCGCCACCCGTTTTAAGAAGCCGGCTCGGTACGACGACGAACTGACCCTGACCACGCACTTGCTCGAAGCCACCCCCGCGAGGCTTCGGCATGGCTACGAGCTCACCAGGGGACAGACCACCCTCGCCACGGCGACCTCCTCGCTGGCCTGCGTCGACGGCAACGGCTCCCTGCAACCGATCCCAACTGGGCTTGAGGCCCGCTGAGTCGGCGAGCACGGGAACGCGAGGCCGCGAGGCCGTCGACGGAATCATGCGAAGGAAGCCTACGACGCGGCTGACGCAGCGTCCGAGTAGTCAACCGAGCCGAAGCCGAGCCGAAGTGGTCACGAACGCAATGGCAAAAAAGAGAGAACGGTCAGCCTTGAAGGCTGACCGTTCTCGAAAGAGCTAGTGAGAGAGACTCTTCCGTCTCTATCAAGCGTCCTGAAGAATCAGGACTCAGCGACGACGGCGTCGCATACCGACCAGACCAAGACCGGCAAGACCGGCAATGGCGGGCGAGGGAACCACGATCAGGAGATCCTGGTTCGTGGCGTTCGTGCCGCCGAGCAGGGCACCGAAGTTGTTCCAGCCACCAGTGCCGAGAGCGTTGATCATCGCGGTCGCGTTGGTCAACACGTCGTTGCTG
>JAPKCC010000022.1 GCA_028823105.1 Phycisphaerales bacterium
GAATCGTTGCCCTCCTTCCTCGTGCGTTGCGGAGGTGGCTTCGCCGCCTCCTCGCTTTCTTGAATCGTTGCCCTCCTTCCTCGTGCGTTGCGGAGGTGGCTTCGCCGCCTCCTCGCGTTCTGGATTCCTTCCTTCCGCGTGTTGTCGGATCCAGGAGTTCAGGTTGATGAGCCGTTGGTTCTTCATGCGGCACCTCCTTGCGGGTTGAGAACCTCGTGATCAGGCCACGCTCTTACGGAGGTGGTCTCACCACCTCAGGCCTTTCTCGTGATCTTTCGTGCAGGTCCACAATCAGATGGATCAGCAGGCTCGCCTGCGTCGCCCATTCCGCCCTCGCCGTTCGGTCGCATGGCCGAAGCCATGCGACCTGAGGCGTGGTTCGTGAGTTGGTCATCCGGCACTTCCTTTCTGCATTGCTGCATTGGTGGCGAGTTGTCTCACAGGTGACTTGGCATGTACTTCTACGCACCGCCGTATGGGCCGTTCGTATTCCCGTCGGTTTCTCCGAGCGAATCGTTCGATTGCTCAGACGAACGTTCAATCTTCTCGAGGGTTCAAAAAAAGACGGGGCCGCGTCTGCACGCGGCCCCGTATGGTTTTTGGTGAACGTCGATCGGCGGTCAGCCGTGTTCGTTCGCTCGGTTGTTCTCGAGGCTCGGTCTCCCGACACCACGGTCATCGTGGGATCGGCGACTGGCGATCTCACTGGATCACGGCGCGACCGTGTTCCAGGATTTCGGATCCGCCCCGATCCTCTGGCCGTCGTCGGAGAGTGACCGCATCGTCGCGGCGTCGAACATGTTCATCGGGTTCGGGCTCACGAGTTCCTTCTCGACCGCGATCCACCGGACCTCGACGTCGCCGTTGCCACGGAGCCGAGTCAGTTCCGCCAAGGCATACAGGTATCGCAGCGAGGTGATCTCGGCCGAGGTGTAGAGGAGCTGGAAGGCACGATCCGCGACCGAGGGCCAGGTCGGCTCCGAGATCGCCGGAGGAATCCGAAGGTTGCCATTGAGGATCACCCAGTACCGGGTCTTCGGAATCGGGGCGTCGGGGTGGAGCTTCTTCCACATTCCCCCGAACGTATCCTCGGGGGACGACGCCCGACCGCCCGAATAGAAGTTTCCGATCGCCCCGCCGTCGACGTAGAGGGTGCCGTCGATCTCTCTCGGGGGAAAGACCGCCGGGATGGCGCAGGAGGCGAGGATGATCTCGTGGAGATGGGTGGCATCCTTCGACTCGATGGCCTTCCGAGCGGCATCCGAAAAATCGAACACGCCTGGGACCTGTGCGTCGATGTTGCTGGCCTGAATTATCAGGATCCGGCCGTCAGTCGTCGCCTTGTCGATCTGTTTTGCGAAGTCGAGGTTGATGATCTTTTCAAGATCCCGTTTGATCCCCGACACCTGCATGAGGCTCAAGTTCTTGGGATGGAAGGAGATCGGTGTTCGCAACGTCACCCAGTCGGGCTTGGGGTTGCGAAAGAAGTCGTCGACTTCCTTCCTCGCCTCGTCGGTACCGAGGTAGGCGAAGGGGGCGATGAAGGATCCCGTACTGACGCCGGACACACCATCGAAGGTCGGTAGGGCGTCGGGTCCGGGGGGGACGGTCGCCCAGCCCAGGAGGAAGCCGGCGCCGAAGGCGCCGTTGGCGCCGCCTCCCGAGAGGATGAGAAAGTCAATCGTCGCCTCAGGATCCTGCTGCTGGCGTGCGAACATGCGTTCCACGAGGGCCTTGGTGTGCGCGTCTTTTTTCGTCTTGCTGGACGCCAGCGCGTCCTTCTTTTGCGTGTCCAGTTCCGCGGCCGATACCGCCGTTCGTGGAGGCCGGATGTTGTTTCCTTGGATGACTGGTAGAAGCAGGTAGATGACGACCAGCAGGCCGGCGACTGAGAGGACGCCGAGTAGGAACGAAATGAGGATGGGCCCTCGATGTCGGGGCCTGCCGGATTTTTGGTCGGAGTCATTCTTGGTCATGGAAGTGATGCTATCGATCGTCTTGATTTCGCGTGGGGCGAACGCGGAGGCGAAGGCCAGAGCGCGAAGCGGTCGACCCGCGAACGGTCAGCGGGGCGCGGAATCGAGGCCACCCACCACAGGCCAACGTCGTCGTCCGACCTTGGCGTCCTGCTGGGTGGCTGGGGACGCTGCCCGGGCTGGGATTGAGTGGCAGTTCGGCCGTGGAGGCTCGGCGGTGGACCTTCGCCGCGAATGCTGACTTCGTAAAACAAAAACCCCACGAGCATCGATGACGCTTGCGGGGTTCTTGGTTTGATCGGTCGGTTGCGGTGTTGCGGCTTCGCCCTGCTGTCGCCCCGTGGTCTCGACCGCCGTTCCGAATCAGTAGCTCTTCGCCCAGACCACGCGCTTCGCGCTGGGTTCGCCGGTGAACGGACAGGTGCCGGGCCGGCCTTGGTCGTCGCAGAGTTTCTGGCCGTCGAGGGGGATGCACCGCACGGTCACCGCGAGGTCGTTCTTGATCCGCTCCTCGAGTTTCGGGTCGCCGTTGAAGTGGGCCATCACGAAGCCCGCATGAATTGGGGCGGTCTCGTTGTCGGCGGTCTCGGGCGTCTTGAAGAACTCGTAGAACGCCTCTTCGGTGTCGATGACGTGGGTGTTCGCCTTGCGGAACGCCTTTGCCCTCGCAAGAAGTCCGTCTTGGATCTCCTGGAGGATGTCCGCGGCTCGCTCGACGAAGTCTTCGAGCTTGAGGCTCTGCTTGTCCTTCGGTCCCTTGTCGCGGCGTGCCATGAAGACGTTGCCTTCGGCCACATCGCGGGGACCGACCTCCAGCCGGATCGGGGCGCCTCGCTTGATCCACTGCCATGTTTTGTCGCCACCGCGGAGGTCGCGGGTGTCGTATTCCACTTCGATCACCCGGCCGCCGTAGACCTTGGTCTTGAGCGCCTCGATGATCTTGTCACAGAACGCCATGACCTCGTCCTTCGCCTCGGGCTTGTGGAGGACGGGCTGGATCACGATGTGCGCGGGCGCGACCATCGGGGGACAGAACATGCCGTCGTCGTCGGCGTGGGTCATGATCGTGCCGCCGATCAGTCGGGTGCTCACGCCCCAACTGGTCGTCCAACAGAATTCGCGGTTGCCTTCGTCGTCTTGGAACTGGATCTCCTGGGCCTTGGCAAAGTTCTGCCCGAGGAAGTGACTGGTGCCGGCCTGCAGCGCTTTGCGATCCTGCATCATCGATTCGATGCACCAGGTCTCGACCGCGCCGGGGAAGCGTTCGCCTTCGGTCTTCTCGCCACGGATCACCGGCATCGCGAGCCAGTTCTCCGCGAAGTCGGCGTAGACGTCGAGCATCTGCATCGTCTCGGCCTTGGCTTCCTCGTCGGTGGCGTGGGCGGTGTGACCCTCCTGCCAGAGGAACTCCGTGGTGCGGAGGAACATGCGGGTCCGCATCTCCCAACGGACGACGTTGGCCCACTGGTTGATCAGGAGCGGAAGGTCGCGATGGCTCTGGACCCACTTGGCAAAGGTGGCGCCGATGATCATCTCGCTGGTGGGTCGGACGACGAGGGGCTCTTCGAGCTTTCCCGCGGGCACGAGGCCGCCATCGGGACCCGCTTCCAGCCGGTGATGGGTGACCACCGCGCACTCCTTGGCGAAGCCGTCGACGTGCTCGGCCTCCTTCTCCAAGAAGGAGAGGGGAATGAACAGGGGGAAGTAGGCGTTCTTGTGGCCGGTGGCCTTGAACATGCCGTCGAGGCCACGCTGGACGTTCTCCCAGATCGCATAGCCCCACGGCTTGATGACCATGCAGCCGCGAACCGGGCTGGTCTCGGCGAGATCGGCCGATTTCACCACCTGCTGGTACCACTCGGCGTAGTTCTCCTCGCGGGTGGGGGTGATCGCGGTCTTGGGTTTGCCCTGTTGTTTTTGCTTCTGCTGCTGGCTCATAGTTCGCAAAGGGTAGCGGGGACGGCGTTACGGGGAGTCCACCACCGATCGGTCCTGCTACCTTCAAGTGCATGAAGTCCGGATCCGAAACCTCAATCTGGCACCTCGTCGGAGGCGGCGCCATTGGTATGGCGCTCGCCTATCGGCTTCACGCCATCGGCGAGCAGGTGCGACTCTCGACTCGATCCACGCTCCCCGACCCGGTCGAACTGACCTATCGCTACGGCGATACCCCGGCGGTGACCTGGTCCTGCCCGACGGAGCAATCGGTCGGGCGTTCGGCCGGGGAAGTCGCGGGTCCGACGGTGAACCGGCTGGTGATCACCACCAAGGCGTTCTCTGTGGCGGAGGCCCTCGACGACTGGGGTCCGATGCTCGCTCCGGAGGCGCGGGTCTACCTGCTGCAGAACGGCACCGGCTTCCGACGACCCGGCGATCTTCCCGACCATGTTCGCCCGTTGATCGTCGTGAACAGCGGATTCGCGGCCTTCCGACCCGCCGCTCGATCCGTGGTGCAGACCGCGTGCGAGCCGCTCTGGGTTGGGAACGATGCCGGTGATGCGGCCCCTGCGAGCCCCGAGGTGTCGGACGATCTTGATCGCCTGGTCGCCGCTGGGTTTCTGGCCGAATGGACGCCGTCGATTCGAGCGCACCAGTGGCTCAAGATTGGTGTGAATGCGGTGATCAACCCGCTCACCGCCATCTTCGGCTGCCAGAACGGAGCACTGCTCGAGCGTGAGGATGCACGGCAGTTGGTCGAAGATCTCTGCGCGGAGAATGTGCAGGTGCTCGACGCCCTCGGATTCGGCGGAGAGGCGGGGGACCTCCTTTCGGCCACCCAGCACATCATCCGGGCCACCGCGACCAATATTTCTTCGATGCTCGCGGACTTGAAGCGAGGCGATGGGCAAAGTGAGCTTGAGTTCATCAACCATCAGTTGATTCGAGCCGCCGCCGATCATGGTGTTCCGGTTCCGATCAACCGGAAGATCCACGATCAGGCTGCCGCGGTGTTTCTCGAGTCGCGATCGGCCTGACCGCTGAACCCGACGATTCGGTCGCCGCTGATACCATTTCGATCGACCGAATTTCAACCGGAGATTCCTGATCGTGACCGCGCTTCGAGTCATTGCTGAAGACATCAAGATCGCCCATTCGATCTTCGCCCTGCCGTTTGCGGTACTGGCGGCGTTCATGGCGGCGCAGTTCGGCGAGATGCCCTTCGCGAGCCTTGCAGCGCCGCTCGGGCTCATCGTGGTGGCGATGGTGTTCGCACGGACTGCGGCGATGCTCTCAAACCGGATCCTTGATCATCAGATCGATGCGGGGAATCCACGGACCAGTGGCCGAGCGATTCCATCCGGACGGCTTTCCATGCGAGCAGCGGTGTCCGCCCTCGCGGTATCTTCGATCGGCTTTCTCGTCATCTGCGGCGTCTTCGGCGTGCTTCGGGAGAACTGGTGGCCGCTGGTCCTCGGGCTGCCGGTGCTCGCCTGGATCTGCGGGTACGGGTTCTTCAAGCGGTTCACGTGGCTCTGCCATCTCTGGCTAGGGGCGAGCCTCGCGCTCAGTCCGGTCGCCGCCGCCATCGCGGTCGATCCGGCAGCGCTTTCCACGCCGCCGATCTGGCTCCTCGCAGGCATGGTGCTTTGCTGGGTGAGCGGCTTCGACGTGATCTATGCACTGCAGGACGTCGACATCGATCGGCGCGACGGGCTCAACAGCATCCCGACGAGATTCGGCGTCGACGGCGCGTTGAAACTGAGCCGACTGCTGCATGTCTTCGCAGTGATTCTCTTGTTCGCGGTGGCTCGAACCGAGTCCGCCTTCGGGGGCCTGTTCCTCGCGGCGGCGATCATGGTCGCGATTCTGCTCCTGATCGAACACGCGACGGTGCGGCGCTGGGGAACCACGCGGATGGCGATCACCTTCATGACCATCAACGGGATCGTGAGCATCCTGGTTGGCGCTGCAGGCGTGATCGAACTTGTGCGAGCAACGGGATGAGCCGCGGCCGAGTTCCATCCGCTCGACCCCTCGACCCGGCACTCCCCGTTTCGGACGAGATGAAACGCGTTCTGCGAGAGGAACTCCAACAGGTACTCGACGCGTGCGAGGCGCATGGATCCTGGGAGGTTCGCATGCGAAGCGAGGCGATTCGTCGAGCCCGCAAGGCGCTCAAGCGGTTCCGAGCAATCCTCGATCTAGTCAAGGGGTCGATCGACGCTGAATCACACGAAGCGATGCGGGTGGCCGCCCGCGGACTCGGCCGCCGGCTTTCGCCGCTTCGGGATCGGGACGTGATCATGGAACTCCTGGCGGGTCTGCAACAAGACGTGTCTGGGCGGAAGACGCGGGAGGCCATTCGACTGGCGTCGGCGGTGCTGTCCGCAAGTCAGGCAATCCCCACCGCTCGCGACCATCGGGAGGATGAAGCCATCGTTGCGTCAGTGGGGGCGGATATTCCAAGCGTGGCGGCACAGCTTCACGCCACAGACTTCGCGAAGGTCGATCACGATTTCGTAATCGGGCGGCTCGAGCGAGCATGGCGGCACCATCGGCGACGTTTTCACGAGGACGCTGCAGAGAATGACGATCTCTCGCGTCTTCATGAGACGAGAAAGCGGGTGATTCGCCTCCAACTTGGCCTGAGTGCGATCCGTAACGTCAGCGCGAAGTCGATCCGCCGGGAGATCCGGCGGTTGAAGGCGGTTGCCGGATCGCTTGGTCGCGATCGCGATCTCTCTCTTCTCGAGGGTCTGATCGTCACGCATGCCGATCGATTTCCGGAGTCCGACCCACGAGCCCGCGTGGAACGTGAGATTCGATCACGTCGGCGGGCACTGCAGCGAAATGCGATTCGCAACGGCCGCCAGGCATCGAGGCGATCACCGAAAGCGGCTCGTCAACGTCTTGAGAAGTGGTGGAAGGCGGCGTCAAAGCGGTCGCCGTCCGGCGCCTGAATCGGTCGGCAGGTATTCAGGTTGCGAAGAGCTGGGCGGGATCTTTGAACGCCTTGAATTCAAGGGCGTTTCCACTGGGATCCAGCAGGAACATCGTCGCTTGTTCTCCGGGAAGGCCTTCGAACCGAAGGTACGGTTCGATGACGAACGTCGTTCCACCGGCTCGAAGTCGATCCGCGAGTTCGTGCCAGGTCTGCCACGGAAGTACCAGACCGAAGTGCGGCACCGGGACATCATGGCCGTCGACCGCATTCGACTCGGCGTCGTGGTCCGGAGCCGCGGGTTCGATACCGTCCACCATGTGGGCGACGATCTGGTGGCCGTAAAAATCGAAGTCGATCCACCGATCACTCGATCGCCCTTCGGTACAGCCCAGCAACCCGCCGTAGAACCGTCGGCTTGAGGCGAGATCACGAACCGGAAACGCGAGGTGGAACGGGGGGACGGTCACGAAGTCGTGTCCGCCATCGGAGCGTTGGCGGCATCGACCCTTGGAAACAACGCGATCTTCGTGGTCTGGGCGCCGTCGAGCGAGTTGCCCCAGCAAGCCAGCGTGTCGAGACCACCCTTGGTGGGATCCACGTCGCATCCGATGGCCGGCCAGAGCGTCTCCATGCGTTGCGGGATGATTGGCCAGAGCATGATCGAGGCGATTCGCACGGCTTCGATGCAGCGGGCGAGCGTCGAGTCGAGTTCATCCTGACGTTCTGGATCCTTGGCGACCTTGAACGGTTCGGTGGCATTGATGAAGGCGTCGACGGTTCGAAGCAACCCGATGCCCGCGGCGCAGGCGTCGTCCAGCGCGAAGTCCTCGAGCGCCGCCCGCCACTCCGCGACGGCCTTGGCGGCAGATGCCTTTAGGTCCCATCCCGGGAAATCGAAACCGGCGTCTACGGGGACCACCCCATCGAAGTACTTGCCGAGCATCGCGGTGGTCCGACTGGCGCAGTTCCCGACGGTGTTCACGAGATCGGAGGTGTAGGCCTCGTGGAACCCAGCCGCCTGGAAGTCGGCGTCCGTTGCGCCGAGCGGACCGTTGTTGACCATGTACCAGCGCCAGGCGTCGAGACCGTAGACGTCGAGGTAACGCTCGATGGTGGGCAGGTCCACGAAGTTGCCGAGCGACTTCGACATCTTCTTGCCTTCGCTGATCCAGAATGAATGAGCGTAGACGGAGCCGGGCATCGGGAGTTCGAGGGCCATCAGGACTGCGGGCCAGATAACCGCATGGAACCAGAGGATTTCCTTGCCGATGACGTGGAACGTCGCGGGCCAGTAACGGTGGCGGTCATCATCGGCATCCGCAAGGTTGAGTGCGGTCGCATAGTTTAGAAGGGCATCGATCCAGACGTAGATGACGTGCTCTTCATCACCGGGAAACGGAATGCCCCAAGTGAAATTGGTGCGGGTGATCGGAACATCCTGCAACCCACCTCGAAGTCGGCCAAGTACTTCATTGCGACGAGCCTCCGGTTTTACGAAGCCGGGTTGGTCGGCGAAGAGCGTTTCGAGTCGCTCCTGATAGGCGCTGAGTTTGAAGTAGTAGTTCCGTTCGTTGGCTCGGACCAGTGGCTTGCCGGAGATGGGACTGAGGAATTCATTTTCCTTCGCCTTGGTCTCGGTGACGTACTCCTCTTGGCCTTCGTCGTACCAGCCTTCAAATTCGCCGAGGTAGACATCACCGGTCTCCAGGAGGCGTTTTACGAGCGACTGGACCTGGCGTTCATGGCGAGGCTCAGTGGTCCGGATGAAATCGTCGTTGGTGAGGTTGAACATCTCCATCACCTTCTGGAACTCGGCGGCATTCTCGTCGGCGAGGGCCTGCGGTTCGATTCCGCGGGCCTGCGCAGACTTCTCAACCTTGACGCCATGTTCATCGGTGCCGGTGAGAAAGAACACGTCTCGGCCCACGAAGCGCATCGCACGCGCCCAGACGTCGCAGAGGGTCGTCGTATAGGCGTGCCCGATGTGTGGCCGGTCGTTGACGTAGTAGATCGGGGTGGTGATGTACGCGGGTGTCAGGTCGGGCTTCTGGTCTGGATGGAGAGGGTCGGATTGGCTCATGGAACGCGAAGTGTAATGGAGAGAACGTTCCACCTTTCCTCTTCGCCTTGCCGGAGGTCCCAACGGGGAATGCCGATAGGCTCTACGGATAGGAAATGCCGATGCCCGAGGCTCGCGAACCCCTTGGATGGTGAACCTAGATTTAGGGGTGGCTTCGGAGGGATCTCGCCCTGAGATCCGTGCGGTCATCGGGAAGAGGAAGGAACGTGAATCAGTGTCTGAATCCACCACGCCTCGCCGCCCTGGCGGTGATCGACCACCTGCTCGCATTTCCGGGCCAGCGGTTCTGGCGGCTCTGTCGATGGTGGCAGCGGCGATTCTCTTCGGGATCTACGGACCGCGAATGCAGCAACGAGGCGTCCCTCTTCTTGATGGAACGCCGCTGGCCGATCTCCTCCAGGCCATTTCCAGATCTGCCGTGACCTCTCCGCCAATCAAGGTCGATGAACTCGCGGATCCGCTTGAGATGACCCGAGAAGCAGCCCGCGACCTCGGCGAGGTTCTCGGGCCGGGCATTGAGCCCCCGGTTTTGGAAGAGGTGGGTCTGGCGTTGGTCGGATCGACCATCGAACGGGACCTCGTGGGCACCTCTGGCGTGCAGTTGACCTATGAGTCACGCAAGTCCGGTGAGCGGGTTTTCATCTTCGAGGTGGCGGATGCCGCGCGGTTCACGCACTTTGATCCGCTTGGGCGGCATCTCCCGCTGCTTCCAGGGGCAAGAATCCTTGAGGAAATCGATCAGGGGGTGGAGCGACTCGGTTTGGTCATCCTCGGTATCGATGGCCATGCCACCGTGATTATCGCCATCAACCTCGAAAAGGCCATCTTGATCGCCGATGTCATCCGACCGGTGCTCGCGCCGGGTGATTCTGACGCAGAATCCTCCGTGAGCGGGCTATCCTAAGAGGGTGAAATCGGCCGATGGAGAACTCTGACGCCGGTTCTCCCGGTTGATGCTGTTCTCCCCGTTCTCCCTGTTCATCGCCACGCTCAAGATTCCCGTCTGGATCCCATCATGTTCCGATTTGCTGCAGCCGCTCCATCTTCCCGCCAGTCGTCCGCCACCATCTGCCTCTGGTGCCTGCTCGCGGCCACCTGGTTCCTGACCACGCCCGCGGAAGCGCAACGGAAGATCGAAGGACGAAGGTATGGCGGTGGGAATAGCTCCGGGCAGGCGCTCGGAAGTGGCACCGGCAATCTCCCAAATGGGCAGTTGGGTCGGGATGCGCTAGGCTCGGGGAACGCGCTCGACGCCAACCTTGAAGTCGGAAGTGGGGGTAGCAACGGGTATTCACGTCGGGCAGCCGCCTTCAGCTATCAGGCGATTCAGGCCCGGAACCTCGGCGTCACGAACAACATTGCGGGCGGTCGCGGATTCCGTGGGGACCCGGGCTATACCGCCCCCCGCGATTTTCGTGGGAACGTCGGCGGCGACGACATCTACGGTTTTCAGCGCGACTCGGCGCTCAGCAGCGTGCAGTTCCTGACGAGTCCTCAGCGGTTCGATCCGCTCAAGATCAACGCCAATAAGGGGACCTTCCAGTATCGCCGGGACTTCACATCACTTCCTGAGGTGAACAATGCCTTTGCGGCACGCCAGATCGGTGATGCCGAGATCAGACTCGATCGAGTGAACTCCGCCATGATCACAGGATCACTCCTGACCACGGCAGCGGTTCCGGAAGATGCCGGGTTCACCCGGGGCACCATCACGAGTTCGACGGTTCGAGGGATTCAACCCGCGCTACAGTCTGGAAGCTTCCAACCGCAGAACCTCTTCGACGAAGCCATGCTCTTCGATTATGGCTCGAATTTGAGACTGGACCCTGGAACGGTCAATCCGTTTCAGCCTCGTCCCTTCCGATCGCCTTGGGAAGACGAGGATGGGAAGCGTCTCATGCCCAAGGAACAGATCGGCGGAATCGTGGTCGGTGGGCTGAATACGCCGACACCCTACGAGACCATCGTTCAGAGAGTCGTTGAGAATTATGCAGGTCGTGATAACGTCAACATTGATGACAGCGGCATTCTGAGGATGCGCGAAGACCGAGCCCTCATCGAAGCGAGGATCACGGCACCCAGGATCGGCACGCCCGAGGACGGCAGACCATCAGACAGTTCGGGGAGTTTCGAGGGGCTTTCTCGACCGGAAGATGATCCGGATGCAGGGATCGGCCCCGCGTTCCGACGATCGGCCACCAAATTCAACGCGGATGATCCGACCACCAACCAGGGCCGGAATCAAGCGGGCTCGTCGACGACGGATCCCGCAACCTCTGGTGCCCCCGCCTCTGAAGATGAAGAGGACAATCTAAGGTCATCCGATGCACTCTTCGAGATCTATCGGCATCGAACCGAAATCGGCGGTCTCCAGAACTCCGCCGTCTCGGATCGGGCCAGTGAACTGGTGGATCAAGCCGAGGCCTACATGGTCGAGAACAAGTACGCGAAAGCCACGGACCGTCTCAAGGACGCCAAGAGGCTGAATCCCGGGAATCCGATGATTGAAGCCGGGCTGGCCAATGCCCAGATCGGATTCGGAGCCTACTTCTCGGCCGAGCTCACATTGAGCAAGCTCTTCACTCGCAATCCCGAACTCGTCGGCGCCGCCTACAGCGATCCGAAAGTCATCCCGAATAGGACGAATTTGATGATCGCGGCGAACGACCTCAAGAGCAGAATCACTGCGGGCAAGAGTGCGCGTTCGAGCCGGAACGCCGGCCTTGGTCTGGTACTCGCCTACATCGGATGGCAGGTCGACGATCAGTCGATGATCGAGACAGGACTTGGCGAGATCGCCGACTCGCCGCAAGCAGGGCTCGAGGGACTGCTGCGGGCGATCTGGCTGGCTCCCGATAACGCTGCTCCCTGAACCCCCAGTCGCTCTCAGGCGCCGCCAAGACCGGTAAGAACCACTACTTCGCGGTGCGGGTGGCGGGACTGAATGCGGGGCGGGATTGCTGGATGAGCGGGTGGACGGTTGCCGATGAATCGGTATGAGCATCTCCGGCATACCTCCTGAGATTTCAGCACTTCAAGCGACTCAAGCCCAGCGCGAAGCCGCCAAGGCTCGTGACCGCTCGCGCTTCGGATCCGAGCGAGGCCGGAAGACCAACGCTGAGGATGAGCAGTTCCGAGTCGCGGGGCTCGAAGACTCGGCCGCGATTCGTGGTCTCGACGAAGAGGAGTTGCTCGCCGATGAACGAAGTCGAGGGCAACGCGAATCGCAACGCGAAGAGATCGACGGTCGGCGCGAGTCCTCGCCGGAGGACGAGAATCCGAGGTTGGACGTCACGGCGTAAAGAGCTTCACGCGAGGCGTTCACCGCTGACGGTCAGCCGATGCCCCCGGCATCACCTTGAAATCCACGAGACGTCCGAACGCCGAGATTTCGATGAATCCTCAGGGTCGCGTCGGACTTGTTGAGCGTATAGAAGTGAATGCCGTCGACCTGGCGGTCGAGGAGATCCCGGCACTGCTCGGTCGCCCAGTGAACGCCGATCTCCGCGATCGACTCGTCATCGCCCTCTGGGGCTCGAGCAAGTGATCGTTGCAGTGACGCGGGGAAGACGGTTCCCGCCGCGAGTCCGGCCATCCGGCGAATACTCTTGCGAGTACTGATCGGCATGATTCCCGCGATGATCGGGATCTCGATTCCGACGAGTCGACAACGATCCTTCCAATCATGAAACGCGTGGTTGTCGAAGAAGAGCTGCGTGCAGATCCAGTCGGAGCCCGCATCGACTTTCGCCTGCAAATGATCCATGCATTCGAGGGTGTTCGGGGTGTCGGGGTGACCCTCGGGAAAGCCTGCGACCCCGATCCGGAATCGATGACCATGCCGCTCGCCAAACGATCGAATATGCGCGACGAGGTCGGACGCAAAATTGAAGTCGCCCGTCGGCACCTCAACGCCCTCCGCGGGTGGATCTCCGCGTAAGGCCAGAATCGCATCGACGCCGGCTTCGGCATATCGCTCGAGAATCCGGTCGATATCGTCGCTTCGGTGGCCCACGCAGGTGAGATGGGGGACTGGAGCGAGGGAGGTGTCGTTGATCAGGCGTTCGACGAGATCGTGAGTGCGATCTCGCGTCGTTCCGCCCGCTCCATAGGTGACCGAGACGAAGGATGGTTCGAGCGGTATCAATTCGCCGATTCGGCGATCGAGTGCCTCCCAGCCGGCAGGGGTCGCCGGGGGGAAGAATTCGAAGGAGATGGTGGGGGAACTGCCCGTGCTCGTGTCCGCCATGGGGGCATGATAGGGGTGTCGCGGATTACTGTCGTTCATCCGGCTGCTCGATAGACTTCGGAGTGTGCCTTCCCGCCACCAGATTCCTGCGCCGACCGTCAAACGGCTCACCCTCTATCTCAGAGAGGTTGAGCGTCGTCTCTCACAAGGCGAGACCAGCGTGAGTTCACGCCAGCTTGGACAGGGGCTCGGCGTCACGGATACCCAGATCCGGAAGGACCTTTCCTGGTTCGGCCAGTTCGGACAGGCGGGGGTCGGCTACGCCATCGAAGATCTGGCGACCCGACTCCGACAGATTCTCGGAAAGGACCGGGTCTGGAAGACCGCGCTCGTGGGTGCCGGCCGCCTCGGTCAGGCGATCATGTCCTATGGTCCGTTTGCGAGAGATGGATTCGAGATCGCCGCGGTCTTCGATGCTGATCCGAGTCTCATTGGTTCTGAGGTCGGCGGCCGCCGAATTCGTCCTATGGAGGAACTCGACCAGATCGTGCGGGAACGGGAGATCATGCTGGGGATCGTCTCGGTTCCCAAGGAAGCGGCACAATCGATTGCGGAGCGGTTGATTGACGCGGGCGTGCTCGGCATCCTGAATTTTGCGCCGGTTCGACTCGACGTCGCGGATCGAGCAAGTGTGGTGAGCGTAGACTTCTCGGCGAGGCTCGAACAGTTGGCGTTCCAGGTTTCGTTGGGCTTGAAAGGATCGATCGATGGCGATGATTGAGCACGCATCCTCCGTTCGGACGTTCGTCCTTCTTGTGGTGGTCGGCACGGCCGCTCAGATGGGGATCGGTTGCAGCGTCCAGCTGGGTCCGAGCAAGGGGAGCGTCTCCCAGGCGGCGGAGATTCGAACCTTGAAGGACGAGGTCGTCCGCTTGGAGGGTGAGCACGCTCGACTCGAAGGCGATCTGCAGAGTCTCCAAGCCGATCTTTCACCCGCCGAACTCGACCGGCGGGTCGGAATCCCCGTGGCGAATAGGGTGGCAGTGGCGTCCGGTTCGACGGTGCGACTGGCTGATTCGGGGTCGGAGTTGCGTCTCCGCCTCCGCACCGAGGACGGGTTCAGTCGCTTCGTACAGACCACTGGTCCGGTTCAGGTTTCGGCGATCGCCTTCGATGCCGCCCAACTGCCGAGGTCGTTGGGCGACTGGACGATCGACGCGACGTCGTGGCGGAGCTCCCTGCGAGAGGGATTCACCGGGACGGCGTATGCCCTTGACCTGCCCCTTCCTGGAGACTTCGATCTGTCGTCGGGAATGGAGATATTGATTCGGGTGGAGATCTCGGATCCGAGGGTCGAGGAACCATTGGCCTCCGAATTCTCGATTCCCGTGACCGGCCCGCTCCCTCCGAGGACGCCCGCATGAACCATCCCCGACTCAACCGCCTGCCACATTCGGGATCACGACTCGCACGGCGGTACGTCATGCCTCTGTTGGTTCTGGCGACCTTTGGTGGTTGCCAGCAACTCCTGTTCGATCCCGATGACCCACGGACCCAGTTCGAGGTTCATGACCGCATGAGGCAGCGATATATTCCTTTGGAAGAGCAGGACGTCTTCGGGCAGCCCCAACCGGCGCTTCGTGCACGCCTTTCTCCGGATGCCTGACGTTCTCGAACGGTCCGGTATCATTTTGGGCAGGGTGGGCCGACCGGTGGGATCCCTTCAGTTGCACCCATCCAAATCTCCAGATCAACCTGTGGGCAGGATCCACAGGAGATCCGCTTGATTGATGAATGCTCACCCTCTGTTCTGGCCGATGGAGGAGGGAGACGAGAGACGACAAAAGTAGTCCCGAGCGGCGGGATACACCCATGGGACAGGCTCGCAAGGATCGCGAGCTTGAACGAGGGCATGGCGGCGTGACGAAGCAAGACCAACTCGCTGAACCAAACGGCTTCAACTATCGGACACAGATTGTCTGGATCGCCTTCATGGCGTGCATGACCGTGTTCGGCTTGTTCTTCATCCTCACCAAGCCTCATCCGAGCAGCGTGCTGGGCGAATTACCGCTCGCGTCGTCATCCGCATTGCTCAGTCCGGATCATGCCGGCATCAGGGACGGTTTCGGGCCGCAGACAGCCGATCTCAAGAACATCTGGAGCAAGATCGTCATTCACGATTCGGGGTTCTACTTCGATGATGCGGAAGACATCGCTCGGCGGCACATGGCAGGCGGACTTCAGGACATCGGCTACCACTTCGTGATCGGAAACGGAAACGGGAGCCTCGCAGACGGACAGATCTTCGTCTCGAATCGTTGGGACCTGCAACTCGCTGGCGCTCATGTTGCATCGCGAACCGGTGCCGATCCGTTTGAAGCGGACGAAATCAACCGCGTGGCCGTCGGCATCTGCTTGGTGGGGAATGGCGAGCAATCGACGTTCACGCCCTCGCAGACCCATGCCCTCGCCAACCTGGTGACCAGTCTCCAACGTCGTCTGGATATCGCCGACGGGTTGGTGCTTCTCCACTCCGACCTGAGCGACGTTCGCAGCCCTGGGCGGTTCTTCCCCGCGGCAAAGTTTGAAGCGCACCTCGCCGGCACCGGCAACTGAAGGCCCCCGATCGTCCTTTGGACGATCTCCGAAGGGCACCGGGCCGTGATCGGAAATCGACATGCGCCACGGACTGCAAACGCCCTGAATCAGGACCGTCATGTCAAATCCAGTCGAACTCTTCGGATATCCGGTGCTTGGGCGGCTTGGTGACGGAGCCGCCAGCACCATCTATCGAATTCGAAATCCGCAATCAGGCGAGGAACATGCGCTCAAGCATGTTGTGAAGCGCGGTGAGAAGGACCAGCGATTCATCGACCAGCTCGTCGACGAACAGCGGATCGGGGCCCGATTGAGTCATACGTCGATTCGCCGCATCGGCAGGTTGCTTCGGAAGCGTCGCAAGTTTCGGGTCGCGGAAGTGGGATTGATCATGGAGTATGTGGATGCTCCCGGCCTCGACACGATGCAAGGGAAGACTCTTCTGGAGAACATCCGGATCTTCACCCGCATCGCGGAAGGCCTCCACTCGATGCACCAGGCAGGCATCGTCCATACGGACATCAAGCCCACGAACGTGCTGGTCGACGACTCCGTCGTGAAGATCATCGATCTCGGCCAGGCGTGTCCGATCGGGACGACGAAGGGCCGAATTCAAGGTACTCCGGGGTACATCGCGCCGGAACAGGCGCATCGCCGTCGCATCACCGAGCGAACCGACGTCTACAATCTCGGCGCGACCATGCATTGGGTGTTGTCCGGGAAGCTGATTCCCACCGCGCTGCCACCGAGGGGCTCGGAAAGCAACCTCGCGACCGGCCCGTTGGGGCCTGATCGCATCGCGCCGCCCACCCCACTCTCAAAACTGATTCCGGGCACACCGGTCGAGATGTCGGATCTGGTCCTGGATTGCGTTCGGGTTTCCAGAGGCGATCGCCCCTCCACCATGATCCCGGTGATCGACCGACTTCTTCGGATCGATCGAATGTTGGCGGACTGATCGGTGCGCGATCTCGTTCGATCACAGGTAGCCTCCGCCACATGCCGGTGAGATTTAGCAACATTCTGATCGACCTCGACGGAACGCTTGTGGATTCGATCGACGGTCTGCACGCCGCCTGTCTGGCGGCTGCGGAGACCATAAAACGACCGCCACCCGATCTCGAGTTCGTCCGCCGGAGCATCGGACGAGGCTCGGATCGACTCCTTCATCTCGTTCTTCGGGGCGATGCGGAATCAATGCTTGAGCCTGACCTGCATCAACGGGCCCGCGCGGCCTTCGACCGTCACTATGCGTCAGCCTGCCTTGGGGGATCGCACCTTCGCGTGGGTGTGGCGGAGAGTCTGAGGGAACTTCGTGCCGAAGGCCGCCGTCTCGTGGTGGCGACCAACAAGCCTCGCCGGCCGGCGGAGCTCGTCCTGCGGCATCTCGGTCTCGATGATTTGACCGACGGGCTCTGTTGTCCCGAGGATGCGGGGTGCCTCAAGCCCGACCCAGAGTTCGTAACCGCCGCGGTGGGAAATCCCGATCGGAGCGGCGTCATGCTGGTGGGTGATTCCGGGGTCGATGCGGCGACGGCGGATGCCGCATCAATTCCATTCATCGCGGTGCGTGGCGGCTATGACGAGGGAAGGGACATCGCGACACGAACGCCTTCGCCCTCGGTGGTGATCGAAACGCCAGAGGGTCTCCCAACCGCGATTCGCGCCCTCGAGAACTGAGCACGCGGGAACAAAAACCTCGACGCCCCCATTCAAATGGAGCGTCGAGGTTCATGATCTCACGCGATCACCCGGTGACACCGGATGACGTGGTCGGTTCAGCCGGCCTGACGATCTTCCGAGCGTTCGGTCGGCAATTCGGACACCAGCAACATCGGCTGGCCACAGAAAAGGTCGAAGGTCGTCTCGTCGAGGAGCGAATTCATCGCCTGTTCGACTCGGCCAATCCGGTCTGAAAGGTCGTCCGGGACCGAGACCCCGCAGATTTCACTGCCGACGAATGCGACCCGACTGCTTTCTGGTCGTTCGAAAAGCAACCAGACGTCACGAAGGCTGATCTCATTGGGATTCTTGGCGAGGGCGTATCCGCCGCCGGGTCCTGGGGAGCCGCTGACGATGCCGGCCTGGCTCAAGGAAGAGAGCAACTTCGCCACGAATGGACGTTGGAGCCCGCGGCCATCCGCAATGTCTGCGGCAGAGACGCGTCGTGTCGCGGGGCCTTCCCAGAGCGCGGCGAGGTAACTCACGGCGGCGATGGCGGTTTCTGTTTGCTTTCCGTACATGGGATCTTTCTCAAAGAGGAGGTATCAACCAACACTGGGAATCGCAGAAGTCGAACACATGGATTCAATTCTGCCGATGATGAGCGAGTGGGTGGGGCTTGATTCGTATCTGAAAACGGTCTCTGGAGCACTCAAGATGGTCCCGAAGGTCTCTGGCATCGAACTGATCCTCCAAGACGGGTCCCGCTTGATCGGGACGCCCGGTTCGGAGCCTGAGGCAGACATCGTGGTCGGTCGGTCTTCCGACTCCGGAATTCGACTCGAAGGCGATTCCATCAGTCGCCAGCATGCCTCTCTTCGATCCGATACGTCAGGTCGTTGGTTTGTTCGCGACCTTGGGAGCCGAGGCGGAACGTCCCTGAACTGGATTCGACTCGACGAATCGGAGGAGCCGCGGGTTCGGACCGGCGACCGACTTCGATTCGGCGATACAAACGTTGTCGTCGACCTCCCCGGAGGGGACGGGCAGGATGGAGAAAAAGAGCAAAATCTCAGGATTGAAGCCACCGCAGAGACCCGTCAGGACGAGTTTCGGACTCGGGGGAGTCTGCTGCTCCGGTTGAACGCCTCCGGAACGATGGAACGGGAGATCGGCTGGACGGATTTCTATGATCGATATGTCCCGCTGATCAAGGGATTTGCGCAGCGGGCGGGTGCGAAGGCGGAGGAGGCGGAAGACGTGGCTCACGAGGTGATCGCCAATTTCTTCAGGGCCGCTCATCGATTCCAATATGACGCCAGTGCCGGGCGGTTCCGCGGCTACCTCAAGGCCGCGACCCTCAATGCGATGCGGGCCAGATGGCGGAAGCGGAAGGGGCAGGTCAACGTCGAGGACGAATCATCGCTTCCGGCGGCGGATTCCAATGAATTGGATGCGGTCTGGGATCAGGAGTGGACGCGATCCGTGATTGATCGGGCGATCGTCGCGGTCCGGATGAACGGCAAGCAGAGCGAGCAATCCTGGGAGGCATTCGATCTCTTTGGTCGTCGAGGGGTGCCGATCAGCGAGATCTCGAGTCGACTCGGCATGACCCCCGAGGCGATTCGCCAGGCGAAGAGTCGAATTTCCAGACAGATCCGCGGGGAGATCGAACGCATTCGATCTGAAGAGGGCTGAGTCCGGTCAACCCCTTCGGTCGAGTTCGAGGAACTCCACGCCAGCTTCATCGAAGACCGTCCGGCTTTTCTCGATCGATTCCAGCCAGTGCGCATCACCATGGTCCGATTGATCCGGCTGGTACGTGACCACGGTGGTGATCCCCGCCTGAACCAACGCAATCGCGCAGTTGACGCAAGGGAAGAACGATGAGTAGACCGCGCAATCGATCGGGCTCACGCCGTTCCGGGCGCACTGAATGATCGCGTTCATCTCGGCGTGCACGATGAGGTCGTACTTAGCAGGACGTTCGAGACGCTCGGGTCGATCCTCGACGCCTCGCGGCAGACCATTGAATCCGGTGGAGACCACCTGCTTGTTGGGCGAGACGATCACGGCGCCGACCCCTCGCGATGGATCCTTGCTCCACCCGGCGATTTGTTCCGCCAGAGCAAGGAATCTTCGATGCCATTTCTCACTGAACGGGACCGTCATCGTTTGAGCGCCTCCGCAGGTAGGGGTTGAAGTTCGAAGCCCGGTCCGGACCACTTCAGAATCAGATCATCCTGACCGGTGCCTTCAAAGTAGTCGAGGCGGAGAGGGTGCAATCCCTTCTCGAGTGCGATCACGCCGCTTTTCTCGAGGGCGGAGTGCAGGCCATCGTTATCGACGACCACCACGCTACCCAGTGAGAGCATGCTGCCGTCATCGGAATCGAGCGAGAACCGGTAGATCCCGGTTCGTGGCGCGTTGAGGAAGCCGGTGAATCGAATCCCGAAGTTTTCGGAACGGGGCTGCATCGACAGGTCGATCGATGTCGCAACGCCTTCCGCGGCAGGTTCGAGTCCGTCGAGGCCGGCGACGGTCTCAAAGCTTCCGAGATACGCCGCCCAGCTGAGGCCGGGCCGAGAGGTCAGGGTCTGGACCGCACGCAGTGGCTTTACCCGCCGAAGTGTCGCAGTCGCAACCTTGCCGACTGGAGCGCCGTCGAAGAAACAGCGAGCCATGACGGTGGCGGAACGTCGAATCTCAACTGGTTCATCGCCAGGATCTGACGACTCTGAGAATTCCGGGGTGGTTCCATCGAGCGTGTAACGGATCTCGACTTCATCGCTGGCGGCGGAGAATTTCAACATCGTCGACTCGAGAAAGATCGGTTCGGCGACATCGATGCTCGGCGCGTCTACGACGATCGCCGGCCCCTCGATATCGAGGACCAATACGGTGTCAATTTCTACCGACATCCCTTCGGGGAGTCGAATCGTGAGATCGGCGCCTTCCCGTTCGACGGTGAGTGGTCCGGCGCCAGGATTCGCCAGGAGAAAAGCGCCGCGTTCCACGGGATCGTTGAGAAGACCTGGTAGTCGGATCACCCCGGACGTTGGCGACTCGAAGACGTGCAGGTAGAGCCGTTGGTTCTGATCGGCAAGGTTTCTTCGCGTACAGCGACCCCAGTCCAGTCCGGTGAAACAGGAGGCGAAGGTGCCGTGAATGCTTTCATCATTCGCCTGCATCCAGCGGCCGATCGCGGCGAGCCGCTCGATCGATTGTTCGGGGAAGCGGCCTCGTTCGTCCGGCCCCACGTTGAGCAGAAAATTGCCGCCCTTGCTGGTGATGTCGACGAGTTTCCGAACGAGTTCCTTGGTCGGCTTGAATGCCACATCGAAGGATTGGTATCCCCACGACCGGTTCATGGTCATGCAGGTCTCCCAGTCAACGCCAAAGGGCATGCCGGTCGCGGGAATTTCCTGTTCGGGCGTTCCGAAGTCCCCCCGGTACCCGCCGGATCGGGTGAGTCCCGCCATGCCGGTCCGTCCGGTATCGACACGGTTGTTCACGATCACGGCCGGGTCGATGGTGCGAACAAAGTCGTACATCGACTGTCCGTCCTCGTGCGTCCAGGTGCCTTCCCACTCTCCGTCGAACCACAGCACCGCTGGTTGATATCGCTCGACGAGCTCCTGCAACTGTCCCTTCATGTACCCGACGTACTGCTGGTAGTCGGCATCATTGCTCGGACGATCATCCCACGCGCGTCGCGGGAGATAGTCGGGTCGCGTCCAGTCCATGATCGAGTGGTAAAGACAGAGGACGATGCCCTCATTGCGGCACGCGGTGGCAAGCTCTCCGAGGATGTCGCGGCCGAAGGGTGTTCCCGCGACGTCGAAGTCTGTGAGTTCACTGGGCCAGAGGCAGAAGCCGTCGTGGTGCTTGCTGGTGATGACGATGTACTTCATCCCGGCGTTCTTGGCCATCATCACCCACTGCATCGGATCGAAGTCGACGGGGTTGAACTGCTGTTGGAGCGGCATGTAGTCGTCGGGGTGAATCTTCACCGAGTTGAGGATCCATTCCGCGCCGCCGGTTCGTCGGCCTTCCCAGTACCCGCCGGGGATCGCATAGAGACCCCAGTGGATGAAGAGGCCGAAACGAGATTCGCGCCACCAGGCCATCCGCGCGTCATGTTGCGGGACGGTCTCGACCAGCGGCGTCTCGGTTCGAGGCGGAAGATCCGAAGGCCACCACGTTGCTTCCGGGGGCGGAAGGGCCCCGGTGGTGATGGCGGCATGGGCGAGCAGGCTGCAGAGGAATGGCATGAGGTGGTTCTCCGTCGCTGATCTTATCGAAGCGGCAGAGATCGTCGAATCATGGCGTCGCGACGTCAATCGGCCTGTGGATGGGATCTTCGCCGCCGAGGTCGAGGCTCCAGTATCCGATGTCGTGCCAACGATCGAACTTCCAACCGATCGCGGGGAGTCGCCCCGCCTCGCGATACCCGATTCGTTCGTGCATGCGGATGCTGGGGTCGTTGGGAAGGGTGATCACCGCAACCGCGATTCGGAATCCGGCGCCGCGGAGCGCGTCGAGCAGGGCGAGGGAGAGCTCGGTCCCGAGGCCTCGTCGGTTCTCGGTCGCCCGGACGTACACCGACGTCTCGGCGGCGAAGCGATACGCGGTTCGATTTCGGAAGCGTGTTGCGTAGGCGTAACCGACGACATCGCCCCGGTCGTCCTCGGCGACGAGCCACGGGTGCGTCTCTATGGTGCGTTCGATCCGCCGAGCCATCTCGGAGTCGTCGGGGGCGACGGATTCGAAGCTCACGGCGCCTCGATCCACGAACGGCGCGTAGATCGCGGCGATTGGGGCCGCATCGATGGATGTCGCCGGTCGGATCACGCGGGGACGATACCATCAGCGAAGGCCCGTCCACGATTTCGCGCCGGCCGGGCCCCAAACCGGGAGCTACCGATGTCGACCGTCTCAGCCCGTGGTGTCGTAATCGCCGCAATCGCCGCAATCGTCTCCTTCGAGTCGATCGTGTACGGCGATCCGCCCATCTTGCTCGACGTCCCGTCGTCCTGGAACGACCACGCTGCCACGGAGCTCCCGCTTCATGATGGCTTCGCGTGGTACGTGCTTCCAGTCCAGATTCCTGCGGACTGGCGGCCTTCGAACCTCAGACTCGATCTCGGGGAGATCGACGACGCCGACGAGACCTTCTTCGATGGCGTACGAGTCGGCAGCACGGGCGGCATGCCCCCACGGTCCCGGAGTGCCTGGCAGACCGCCCGGCGCTACACCGTGCCTTCCGAACTGGTGCGGCCCGGTGGGACGAGCATCATCGCGGTTCGCGTGCACGATTCCGGAGGCAATGGGGGCATCTGGAGTGGAGCGCCGCGACTCGAAGGTCCCGACGGCGCCCTCGACCTGTCCGGCGCGTGGATCTTCGAAACCGGCGACGAACCGGGACCAATCAAGGCCGAGGCGGGCGAAGCGCGATGGAAGGAATTGCGACGTGCCGCCACCGCCGCCGACATCGGTCCGGCCGGTGCGGTCGCGTCAACGTGGGTCGCCGCCAGCCGCGCGGATTCACCGGTCGGCGACGTCCTCTGGTACGAAAAACCTGCCGACGCGTGGACCGAGGCGCTTCCGATCGGAAACGGACGACTCGGCGGGATGGTCTTCGGTGATCAGTCCGGCGTGATCCAGGTCAATGAAGATTCGGTCTGGGCGGGGTCGCCGATCGATCGGCATCGGTCTCCGGGGAGTGGATTACTCGCCGAATCCCGGCGGCTCTGGTTCGAGGGAGACGTCATTGGTGCGCAACGGATCATGCAAAAAGAGTTCATGAGTGAACGGCTGACTCGAAGCCATCAGACGCTCTTCACGGTCGGGACCCGGTGGGTCGACGACGGCGCGACGATGAAGGACTATCGGCGTTCGCTCGATCTCGCCACTGGCATCACGGAGACCACGTTCGCCTCGAATGGACATCGGTACCGCTGTCGGATGTTCGCCAGCGAGGCGGATGATGCCATCGTGGTTCGTTGGGAGACCACTGCCCCGAACGGGATGCATGCGGCGATCGGGGTGGGGCGCCCGGAGATGCGCGAAGGAGGCACCGAGGTGGGAGGTGTCTCGACTGTCACGGCGGTCGGCAGTTCCATGCTCGTGACCGGCCGGGCGATCAATGGCGACCACCCGGGCGTCCGGTACGCAGGACTCGCATCGATGCGTGGCGAAGCCTTGCACGAGCTTCCTGAGGAGATCACGGTTCCCGCGGCATCTGGGCTCGGCGCCGTCTCCAGCTACTCGAACGTCGCTCGACGGGTTCGGGCGTACACGGTGGTCATCGCCGGCGCCACCGACATGCCCGGGTACGGCGTTCCCGATCCGAAGGCCGAGGTTGAGAGAATCGCCGCGAAGGCGATCGCGCGTGACTTTGACGACTTGCTTCGCCGACATCTTGCGTCCTTTCAACCCCCCATGCAGCGGGTCTCAATCGATCTTGGGACGACGCCTCAGGCGGCGAAACCCACCGACGTCCGGCTTCGGGAACTCCGCGAGGGCGCTGATGACCCGGCGCTCTTCAGTTTGTATTTCCAGTTTGCCCGGTACCTGCTCGTCTCGTGCTCTCGTCCCGGGACGCTGCCTGCAAACCTCCAGGGACTCTGGAACAATCACGTTTCGGCGCCGTGGAACGCCGACTATCACGTGAACATCAATCTGCAGATGAACTACTGGCCGGCCGAGGTCGGGAACCTCGCGGAATTTCACGAGCCAGCGTTTGATTTCACGGAGCGTCTCGCAGAGCGAGGGCGAGAGACGGCGCAGCGACTCTACGGCGCCGATGGATGGATGGCTCATCACACCTCGGACGCATGGGCCTTCACCGTTCCCATCGGTCAAACCGTGTGGGGCATGTGGCCGCATGGCGGGGGATGGATGACGCGTCATCTCTGGGAGCACTACCTGTACTCCGGCGATGAGGTCTTTCTTCGAGATCGAGCGTGGCCGCTGTTGCGAGGCGCGTCCGAGTTCTATCTCGACTACCTCTGCGAGGACCCGGCAACCGGCCTGCTCGTCTCAGGGCCGAGCAGTTCGCCCGAGAACACGTTCATCACCGACGATGGACAACGAGCGAACATCGGCATGGGAAATGCGATGGACCAGGAGATTGTCTGGGATGTCTTCACCAACCTGATCGATGCCGCGACGGTGCTCGGCGAGTCCGATGATGACGTTGTCGTCGCCGCCGCGGTCGCCCGCGATCGACTTGCGATGCCGACCGTCGGAACCGATGGCCGGCTTATGGAATGGTCGCGACCCTTCGGCGAGGCGGAGCCAGGACATCGCCATATCTCCCATCTCTACGGGTTGCATCCGGGTTCACAATTCAATCATCAGACCACGCCTGACCTGCTTGCGGCAGCCCGGAAGTCTCTTGATTTCCGACTCGCCAACGGCGGCGGTCATACCGGTTGGAGCCGAGCGTGGCTGGTCAACTTCATGGCGAGGCTGCACGATGGGGAGGCGGCGTATAAAAACCTCCGACTGCTCCTCGTGAAGTCGACGTTGCCGAACCTCTTCGACAATCACCCACCGTTTCAGATCGACGGGAATTTCGGTGGCGCGGCGGGCATCGCCGAGATGTTGGTCCAGTCCCATGTCCCGCTCCCGGACGCGTTCGCACCGGGTGTGCCGCCGAGATTCCAGATCGACCTGTTGCCCGCGCTGCCCGACGCCTGGCCCCGTGGCGAGGTGCGAGGGCTTCGAGTCCGAGGCGGGCTGACCATCGACCGCCTGGCCTGGACACCCGAAGACATCTGGGTGGAGTTCTCGAGCGCTTCGGCGAAACGGGTTCGGGTGCAACCACCGAACGGCGAGAAACTGGTCGAGATGGCCGAACGCGACGGAAAGATGATCTTCACATTCAAGCGAAAATGACCCTTCCCGGTTTGGGGCAAAGAAACAGGCCCATCGGAATCGTTGATTCCGATGGGCCCGAATCAGGGCGACAGGATTCGAACCTGCGACCTGCGACTCCCAAAGCCGCCGCTCTACCAAGCTGAGCTACGCCCTGAATTGATCGGGGATTGTACGCGGCCCCTCGGCCTCGCCAAGGCCTTCGAGCGCTCGGAATATCGAGTTCCGGAAGATCTTCCGTGTTATTTCGGGGAACGAGGTCTCGAATCGGCCTTGATCATCAAGACTGGGGGGTCATGATCGAGATCTTGGCTCGGGCATCGCCGGCTTCAGCATCACGGTTTTCCGTGGCCAAGGGGGGTCGGGACACTGACGGGCCGAGCCGATGGTCGTTCAGCAGGGACCCCACGCCGCCAGCAGCAGTCCCATATCGGCACCACCGACCGTTCCATCGCCGTCAAGATCCGCGGAGCCGTCCGCCGCCCACTGGCTCAGGAGAAGCCCCATGTCGCGGCCATCGACAAGTCCGTCACCGCTGAGATCGGCGGGGCACTCATCGATGGCGCAGGGTTTTTCCGGGTCGTTGGTCTCCTCCCCGTCGGTCAGCACCTCGAGCGAGAGGCGAAGAAAGCGGATGGTCGCGTACCCCGCTCCCTCATAGAGGAGTCCGACATCCTTGCAGGGGTCGAGCACGGCGAGTTGGCTGTAGCCGAATCCGCCGGGGACCACCGTCGTCACCAATGGCCATGTCTCGCCTCCGTCTTCGGAGATCACCACGGATCCATTCGAGCGTGAGCTTGTGGACCACGGTCCCGCATAGAGCAGGCGGCTGGTCGAGAATCCGTCCGTCGTGTCGTTGAAGAGCACGATCGAGGCCATGCAGGTCGGCGTGATCAGTTCATCATCGGGCTCGAGGGTCGTCCAGTTACGACCTCCGTCGATGGAACTTGATCGGAGGCGGTAGTGCGGCGAACCGTTTCCGCGTGCGTTGAGGAGGATGGTGCCATCGTCGAGCTCGGCGATGGCGACTTCATCGCCGGTGCCGTTTCCGGAACCATTGTCGACGTCCACGCCCCGCGCCCAATTCTCGCCTCCATCATCTGAGTAGAGCATGAAGATACGCATTGAGCTCGGGGGTCCCTTGCGGAGCGGAACGACGAGACGCCCCGCGGCATCTCCGTGACGCAGTTGTATTCCCACCCCCGGACTCCCCGCGAAGTTTGACGAGGCGGGTCGCGCGATTTCGGTGATGTCCAGCGGCGCCGTCCACGTCGCACCTTGATCATCGGAGTGCATCAACCAGTTCCGCGACGTTCCTGGGCCGTATCCCGTCGGCACGCAGTGGGTATGGCAGCCTTCGGGAAAGGACATATAGAAGAGGTAGACGCGGCCGGTGTTCGGGCCGGCCCGAACCTCGACCGCGAGTGGATCGTTGAGCGATGTGCCACCCTGATCATCGAGCAATTGCAGCGGGCCCCACGTCTCCCCGCCGTCGGTCGATCGCTTCAGAATGATGTCGTTCTTGGCGTGGTCGCCACCGTAGCGCCCTTCGGCGAAGGCGAGAATCGTTCCGTCCTGAAGACTCAGCAAGGAGGGGATTCGAATGTTGGGATAGGTATCGACGCCGACCTGAAAGACGACCGAGCTGGGTGGGGGCGGGGGAGGTTCCTGAAGGTCGTACCGGCGATCGAGATACGTCTCGATCGCATCGCGATCGCTCGCGTCAAGCGCCGAGGCATAGACCAGTATCTCGCAGATGCCTCCGGAGAGATGCTGGCTCAGGGAATACCGCGACCCAAGCATGAACCCCGCGAGATCGCTCACGGAATTGGTCCCGATGGCCACGGTCTTCCCGTTGAGCCGTAACTCTTGCTCACCGCGTGCCATGACGGCCGTCACCATGGTCAGTGCGCCGGGTCCGATGAG
Source organism: Phycisphaerales bacterium (assembly GCA_028823105.1). Taxonomy (GTDB): domain Bacteria; phylum Planctomycetota; class Phycisphaerae; order Phycisphaerales; family SM1A02; genus UBA12014. The sequence continues at coordinate 27,201 of JAPKCC010000022.1, forward strand.
GTCGGACGTGATCGTCGGGTTCGACCCGGTGAACAGTGTCCAGACGGAGGGGTTGGCCGACTCTCCGGTGAGCAGGGCGTTTCGGCCGCCGCTCGAACTGGAATCGAATACGTATCCCCCATTGGCGGAATCGGGACGAGTCACTACGAAGATCGTTCGCGGCCCAGATATCGTGCCGAACTCACTGCTCGACGCCCAGATGAGATCGTTGCCATCGAATTCGAGGGAGGGCATTCCGTTTCCGGCATCGTGGCGGAGAATCGGTCGCGCCCTGGCGTTCGACGCGACTCGAGTCAGATCGTGCCCGTTGGAGCTCGCGTCATCCCATCGTTCGACGACGGTTCCATCGGGTGGAAGTCCGGCGATGCCGTTGACGCCGGAGTCGGGTCTGTACCAGGCGTGCAGATCAGAGAACGCGGGATTCGGATCCCCGTTTTCCAGCACGATGGACTGTCCGAAGGACATGGCGCTGGAGCAGGCAAGGACGAGTATGCCGACGATGAGGGCTCGCATGTTCGGAGTTCCACGAAGGAGAGATCGGGTAATGATCAGGGGCAGTTCTTAGCCTGGGCGACGCACGACGCATCCCATTCGACGTCGCAGCAGAACACATCGATCTCGCAGACGAAGGAGCAGCACGATGGATCATCGCAGCCGGGAGTGCCGTTGTCCTCTTGGCACGATCCGGAAGCAGGATCGCCGCATCCCGGGAAACATCCTTCGATCGGGGTGTGAATGCATCGACCGTCAACACAGGTGTCCGTCGTGCATGGGTCCGAGTCATCGCAGTCGATCCCGTCGCAGGGATCGGCGGGACAAGGGCCCCAGTAGGCGAGCATCAGTCCGACATCAGCGCCGTCGACCACGCCGTCTCCGTTGAGATCGCCAGCTCCGTCCGTACTCCAACCGGCGAGAAGCAGGCCCATGTCGGCGCCGTTGACGACGCCGTCTAGGTTCAGGTCGCCGATGCAGGCATCACCCTCGAATCCGTACTTGATGAGGAGATACGCCATCACGGCTTCCCGATCGGTCTCGGACAGGGCTTCGGCGTAGACCACGGCCTCGCTGATTCCACCGCTCAGCCGGTTCTCGACGTTGTATCGAGATCCGAAGATGATTCCGGCCTGATCCTCCGGCATGCCGCTGCTCGACCCCGCGTCTTCGCCGTTGACCTGGATGTCCTGCGTGCCGTCGGCGTTGAAGATCAACGTCACGATCGATACTTCCCCGATCGCGACGTCGCCACCGCTGAACACGTTCGATCCGCCGGCATACCCGACCCATTGTTCGGGCATCGAGATCTGTCCGGTGAAGAGCGCGCTCCGTCCCGCGAACGAACTCGAATCCATGATGTAGCCCCCATCGGCGACGTCGGGTCTGGCGACAAGGAAGAACGTTCTGGTTCCGGAAAGGCTGCCGTACTCGCCGCTCGACGCCCAGATGAAGTCATCCGTGAACTCGACACCGGGAACTCCCGCTCCGGCGTCCAGGCTGTAACGGGGCTGAGATCCGAGCGTGGTCCGGGTCAGGTGCCGACCATTGATGCTCGAATCGTTCCAGGAGATCACCAGAGCGCCGTCTTGGGCGTGGCCTTCGGCGCCGTTGACACCGTTGGTTCCGTCGTACCAGGCGTAGAGGCCCGAGTACTTTGGATTCGGCGTGCCGTCACGAAGCGTGACGCCACCACCCGCCAGCGCGACCGTGGAGAGGCTTGCGATGCCAAGCACACACATCGGGGTGGAAAGCTGTCTCATAAAATCTAAGGTACATCGACCTCGCCTTGTCGATCAACAACCGTTTAGAAAAATGCTGTGTAGCCAATAGAAACGCGGTTTCAGACGCTATTTCAAAGCAAGAAGCGCGTCCGATGCTCGGAGATTCGGAGTTTTCTGAGCTCTACGAGATGGTGTTCCTTCATCGCAGCCCATGTGTTGCATGTGTTGCCCGTGTTGCCCACGATGGCAGGAGAAGAAAAAGGGCCCACATCGTGTGGAGGAGGGATTCAAGGAGCGCGGACGTGACGCGATGCGGTCCGAGGCTTGTACGCTGTTTCTTGACTCAGGCGAGTGGATCGCCGAACCCGATCATCGAATACTGGAGATCAGTCTGTGCGAACCCAATCGCGAACCACGGGAATTCCTTCGTTGAAGATCCTGCGGATCATCACACCGATCCTGGCTGTGGTCTGGATGCTCCCGGCGCTCGGATGCCGCACGATGACGCCCCCGGTCGAGACGTACGACGCGTACCCAGCGATCCGTGACGACCTCTCGCCCGAACTGGCGCAACTTCTCCTCCAGGACTATTCGGCAGCGGCGACGTCATCGGTTGATCTCGCGATGCAGGAAATCGTCGATGGTGCCGTTGACCCCGATGATCCTCTTGTGATCGACCAGGCGCTCCGATTCCGTGCTGCAGCGGTCTCGGAGATTCGTCGTGCGGCCCTCCGGGTAAATCCCATCGCGGGAGCGCTCGACTCCTGGGTGCTGTTGGAACAAATCCGTTGGTTCCTGCTCGACGGATCCGGCGCCGAGGCGTTCCGCGGAAACCGCGAGATCGTCGAGCGGATGATCACGAGCATCGGTCGCGATCTGGACGTCGCGCTCGATCGGATGCTGGAAGACCGGGAGCTCGCCAAGAAGCTGGTGGACTCGATTGCCGGAGCCCATCCCCTGTCAAGCATGAACCTCTCGCGGCCCTCGGTAGTCTCTCCGGTTGCGAATGATGATGATCGTCTGCGAACCCTGATGGACGCGGTCGCCTCCTTTGAGTTCCTGGCTCATGCGGCGTACTACCGGCTTGGAGCCGCGATCGATGATCTCCCTCGGGATCTTCGTTGGCAGTCGGAAATGGTCGTTCGAGACGTGCTCGAAAATCCGCGGGTTGCAGAGGCGATCCAGAGTCTTGATTCGCTCGACGGGGACATGCGGAGCGTCGCACAGGCGATTTCGGAGATGCCCGCGTCGTTGGATTCAAATGGTGGCGCCATCGTCGCTTCGATCACGACCGCGACGCAGACGGCCATGACGGAGGCGCTCGCGGGCATCGCGTTGGAGCGAGCGGCGATCACCGCCGCGATCCGGGAAGAGCGACTGGCGGCCCAAGTGGACATCGAACGTCAGCGTTTGGAGACGATCGAGGTCCTTCAGGCCGAGCGTGCCTTGGTTCTTAAGGTCGTGACTGCCGAGCGAGAGGCGATCGAGGCCGCGATCGCCCGGGAGCGCGTGGCCGTGATGACCGACTTTCGGGAGATGATCTCCGAGGAGACGGTGACCGCCGCAGACACGATTCGAAACGCGGCCGACGCCTCGATCGATCGGGCGATGGGCTGGCTCTTCATTGGCATTCTTCTGGCGACGGTTGGTGCCGTGGTGGCCGGGGTCGCGCTCATCTTCGTCGCGCGACAATCCCGTCGGCCGGCCTGAACCTGGATTTCCCGGGCGTGGCGCGGCCGTTCCTTGCGATCGAGGTCCCAAAATCCGCGTTTCGAGGATCGAGGAAGGCGGTTCCGGCCGGTCCGTCAGGCACCCGGCCGGCCTCGGAAGACATGACCATGCAACTCGGCCGCCTTCGATCACCCCGGCCCCGTCGGGATCGGTATCCTTTCCACACCCGTGGGCTGCGTTCGCGGGCCCGTATCGCACCGCTTCCCGGATCCAGAGTCTCTCATGACCACCTTCGCCCTCGACGGCATCATCAGTTATCTCCCGGTCGGCGTCATCATCGCGATGGCGTTCGCCTTCATTGCCGCCAATCTCGTGCTCACCACGATCATCGGCCCGAAGGCTCAGGGCGCGGTCAAGGGACTTGCCTACGAATCCGGTATGGATCCGATCGGATCGGCACGGAAGCGATTCAATGTGAGGTTCTACATCCTCGCGATGACCTTTCTGGTCTTCGACGTCGAGATCATCTTTCTCTACCCGTGGGCGGTGACCTTCTCGAAGCTCGAGCCCCAGTCATCTGAGTCGGCCTTGTTCCTCGGGCGGATCATGTTCTTCATCGCCACCAGCGTCGTGGCCTACGTCTACGCCTGGAAGAAGGGCGTCTTCCGCTGGGATTGATGATGATCATCGGCTTCTCTGAGTGAAATTCGAACGACGTCCGCCGATCGGCGGACGTCGTTCTTATTCATCGCGGAGTTCCCGAGCCTCGTCTCAGCCGGTCCAATCAACGAGCAGGAGTCCCAGGTCGGCGCCATCGACGAACCCGTTCTGATCGAGGTCGGCTTGGCAGTCGCGGTTGCAGGCCCCCCAAGCGACCAGCATCAGCCCGAGGTCGGCGCCGTTGACCAGTCCATCACCATTGAGATCGCCGGGTGCATCGGGGGTGTTGTTTCCACCGTTACTCATCACGATCATCGAATCATCGAGTTCGTCCACGAAGATCAGATCGAGATCTCCGTCGTTGTCCATGTCGACGGGCAGCGAGCAACTGGCAGCGATCGGCGAAGGGAATGACTCTCTGAAAGTGAAGTTACCCGCACCATCGTTGACGAAGAGAAACCAGTCTCCCGAATAGCTCGACGTGATCCAGTCCAGATCGCCGTCGCCATCGAGGTCGCCGAGATCGCTTGCGAGGGGAAAGGGGTCCGTCGAATACGTGACACCATTGGCAAGGCCGCCGGATCCGTCGTTTCGGAAGACCTGCCCTGCATTCGCGAATGAGTTGACGGTCGTGACATCGACGTCTCCGTCACCGTCGAGGTCCGCGAGGTTCAGTTGCCAGCATCGCCCGGCGACGCTTCGGGTTCCAGCGGAGATGAAGTTTCCATTTCCGTCCGCGAGTAGAACCCGGATCTGATTGGCGCCGCCGACCACCAAGTCGAAGATGCCGTCGCCATTCAGGTCATCGGCCTGAATGCTCCATTCCCCGCTGATGCCCGGTTGGATCGTGGTGGGTGGGTCGAAGATGCCGTTGCCCTGATTCCGAAGGAGGGTCACGTTGCCCGATGAATAGTTGGTGCTGGCGATGTCCAGGTAGCCATCTCCATCGAGGTCGAGGGTGGTGATGCCGCGCGGGGCATTCCCGGTTCCCAGTGTCTGGGCGCCGCCGTACGAGCCATCGCCCCCGCCGATCAGGATCGAGACGTTATCGCCGATGATGTTCGCGGTGCAGAGGTCGGCGTGTCCGTCGAGATCGAAATCCGCGGGTTCGGAGGGGCTTGGTACGGAACCAACGGAATGCGTCGGGGTTAGGAACGGTTGAATGCGCCCAGTTCCATCGCCGGTATTGAGAAACACGCGGACATCATCGGTTTCTTCGTTCACGATGGAGAGGTCGATCCAGCCGTCTTCATCGAGATCGGTGGCGCTACCGCCATAGGGAACCACGACTTCTCCGGGGAATGCGCTGGTGGTGATCTCTTGGAGAATGAAGAAGTCCATCTCGGCCGCGGCCGCCGCGGTCCAGAATCGAAACTGGTATCCCGCCGACCGAAGCGTGCTTCGATCGGTACCTCGGATGGAGTTTGCCAGCGTGACCGTCACGGGTTCGCCGGGGCTGGCGTTCCGGATCGGGTCAAGGGTGACGGTATGTCCATCCGCGGAGAATAAGAACTCGCCTCGGAGGGATCCAGCGCCTCGGCTGAAGGCGTGAAACGACGTGACGTCGATGGAATCAGGATCGACCGGACGATCAAAGGTGACGCTAATTGATCCGTTGGTCGAGGCGTCGAGGACCGCTCGGAGCGGAGAAGTGGTGATCACAGAGAGCGTTCCCCCCGTTGAAGCGGAGGACGTCGCGGCCGGCATGGCGGCCAGGCAGGCAATGAGAACGGGCGTCAGTGATCGCACGAGAGACTCCGAGGAACGGGGGAGTTTGAAGGACATGGGCGATTTCCCGCGCGGAGATCGCCACAGGTCTTTGATCCCCTTCGGGTCGGTCGGGTTCCTCAGAATTGGAATTCCGCGGGTTCGAAAAGGCCGATTCGCGACTCAGGAAGATTCTAGGGAGGTTTCGAGCCTTCGAGCGGTGGCGATGAGCGTTTGGGTATGGCACGCCACGCAGGGCCCGTATTCCGCCAGGAGGAGGCTGCGGGCAGCCTTCAGGCTCTTGGCGCTGGGCAATGGTCCGTCCTCGATCGGCGTCCGGGAATCAGCGTCAAGTCCGTCGCAGGTCATGCCCGACCCTGCCGCAGGCAGTTTTATTTCGACCAGCGGTCGGTCGAGATGTTGGAGAGGGGTCGGCATAACTTCGAGCATCGGCGAAAACAGGTCTTGAGCGCTCACGCATCGCGCATGATTTTGGTGTCTTCTCTTCTCGATGGGGTCCGGATCATCCGAGTCACGCCCCCGACGAACGCGATGCCGAGGTCAATGAGACAGAGATTCTTCGAGCACATCGCACAAGCGATCGACTTCAGACACAGTGTTGTAGTGCACTGGGGAGATTCGGACCACTCCCGGATCAATATCGATTCCCATTCGTTCGCAGAGTCGATGGGCATACATGTGTCCGTGGCGGATGCCGAAACCGGCAGAACGGGCGATTTCGACGATGCGGCGAGGATCAAGGGAGGTATGGACCATGGACACCGTTGAAACACGGACCCCGATATCGGCGGACTCGGGTCCGATGATTTTTACGGAATCATGCGCGCGGAGTCGTTCCAGCAGTCTTTTCTGCACCGGCGCCTCCAGCGACGCCATCGCGTCGAAGGCGCGTCGGACGACCTCGAAGTCGCAGGTTTCCGCATCGGCGGCCGCGGGGCGTTCATCACCGGCGAGGAAGGCAAGCAGTCGCGGAAGTGCGCAGAGACCGGCGCATCCCTCGTGGCTGACGCCGCCAAGTTCGAACTTGTAGGGGATCTCGTCCTTAGGAATGAAGAAGTGATTCGGACCCTCGAGTTCCGCGATCGCATCGTGTCGGGCGAAGAGGCCGCCCATGTGCGGGCCGTAGACTTTGTACGTGCTCCAGGCGTAGAAGTCGACGTCCCACGCGCGGACGTCAATCGCTCGGTGGGGTGCATAGGCAACGCCGTCCACCACGACCCGGCCGCCGGCAGCGTGCACCATGGCGGTCGCCGTTTGGACGTCCACGATCTCTCCGAGGAGGTTAGAGACGTGTGGAAAGGCGACGATCCGAGTTCGTTCGGAGAGTACCGATCGGAGATTCTCCAGATCGAGGGAGCCGGTCTTGGGGTCCGCCTTCCACCATCGGATGACGGCGCCATGTCGCTCGAGTTCGAGCCAGCATCCGATGTTGGCTTCGTGCCCTTGTTCGCAGACCACGACTTCGTCACCGGGGCGGATGGTGCGGGAGATGCTGTGCGCGAGCACGTGCATCAGGCTGGTGCAACTCGAACCGAGGATCACCCGGCCGATCCCCTGGCCGTTCACGAAGCGATCCATGAATCGATGGGCCCGCTCGACGGTGGCGGTCGCACGATCGCTCGCGGGATAGCCCGCGCCGAGTTGGACGTAGTCGTTGAGAAGATGGTCGCGGATCGCATCCGCGACGTAGCGCGGAACCTGGGAGCCGCCGGCGTTCTCCAGCAAGACCGTCCCTCGCTCGAGGGATGGAAATTGGGAACGGATCGCATCAACGTCGGGAGTGTGGGGCATGGTTCGAGTTCCGGTCAGGTGGCGGTGTCGAGTTTCTGGCGAAACAGGTGGATCAATGGCGCCGCTTCGAGACGGCGGGTGAGATTCAGCGGCGGCGTCGAAGATTCAGTCGTCCTTGCTACCACCGAAGAGGTCGCCGAGACCACCACCGATCACCTCTCCGAGGCCTTTTTGGAGTCCGTCGGGGAGCGTGATTCCTGTCTCTTCTTCCAACTTCTTCAAGCCTCGGCCGATCTGCTTGTCGGCCTCTTCTTGAGCGCGAGCGGCGAGGAGGTCTGCGCCGGCGGCCTTCAACGCGTCGGCGAGTCGAACTTCGTCGATCAGAATGGATGGATCGTCGAGGCGGCCGAGGATATCGATCCGAACCGGAAGTTCACGGATCGTCGCCTGTTCACCGCCGATGCTAATCGTGGTGTCACGGAGTACGACGTCGAGCGGCGCCGCGATTTGAACCTTCGGTCGGAGCGTGAACACGCCAGCCATCTCGGCATCGATGGTCCCTCCACTGAACGGCGGCGGGTCCGTGGACACCAGTTGATTCACGATTCTGCCGGCTTCCATTCGGCGGACCGTGAAATCGAATTGGTTTTCAGTGGGGGCTGAAGAGAGTCGTCCGAGACGAATCGCCAGATTGATCGAATCGTCGCTTGAAACAAACGAGCAGGAAGGAGGTTCCTCGACGAGAAGCGGTTGGGTCGACAAGGACTCGAGCACAATGTCGTAGGTGAGAGGGGCCGCGGCCGGGTCTGGTGTTGATCGGACTCCCAACGCTTCGATTCGGCGCACCAGGAACGTCGGAGTTTCGTCGATCAGATGGGTCGCTCGGACGCCGGCATATCCATGGAGGTCGATCTGTTCTCGAAGCCAGGCTTCAAAGGATGGTGATCCCGGGCCGTCGGCGGGCCCATCGGCGTTCGGTTCGCCATTTTCAGTCTGCTCCGGAATTCGAGCGGCGAGCTCGTCGATTCCACGGCTGATCTGTTTCAGCCGCTCACGCCATTCGGCTGCGTTCTGCAAGTAGGACTCGAGCCTGCCACCGGGGAGCGTTTCGCCATGCTCGACGTCTCCTTCTGGCGTTGACTCAGCCTCCGTCGCCACGTCCGGATCCACGTTTGGATCCAAGTAGACGACACCAGGGGTACTTCGAGCAGCATCGCTCATCGCATCTGACACTTGGACGAGATTGACGCTCAACCGCCGCCGCAGAACATCTGCCAAATCAAGATCCACGGTGATCTTCGCGGCTTGCAGGAGGTTGCGATCAAGATTGGCCGTGTCACAGATCTGAAGATCGCGAATTTCGGCTCGGCCATCGATCCAGCGAACCTCGACCGCACCGACGTCGACGGTGGATCCATTCAGCTGGGTCAATTGCGACTGGAGCATGCCACGGGCGGCCTCGCCCGAGAAGGACCACGTGCCCCACGCGAGAAAGCCGACGAGAATCGCGACGATGACGATTCCACTGATCCGGATCGGAGAACCATGCCGATCAGCAATGGCACGAAAGCCACCCTTGGGGATTCCGCCAAACAGAATCCAAGCCGCGAAGCGTGTGCTTCGTCGGGAGGCGATCGCTTTCACCGCTTCTTGATCTGTTTCGAGGGCCGCGAGCGTCCGCCGAAGGCGGATGACGGATCGTCCCACGAGCAGGCCCAGCAGGACTCCAATCACCACCCCGAGAACCAGGCCACCGACCGCGAAGTAACTCTCGAAGCCCATCCAGGCGGTCACTGGTCCATTGGCAAGCGCCCGAGCGATGGGTTCGGTCGGCCCGTCGATCAGAACGCGTCCGATCCAGAAGGAAAGTGGTGCCGCTGCGATCGAGAGCAACTTTGTTCCCGCGGCGACCAGACCCGCCAAGAAGATGTTGGCGTTGAGCATGAGAAGCAGGAAGACCACGAGGATCGCGGGAATGAGCCCCGGTCCGGCAATCGGGAGAAACCCGAGCAGCGAGCCAAGAAGGCACGCCAGCATGATCTGGGTGGGGGTCGCGACCCCGATCAGGGTCTTGAGAAAGCGTCGGATCGTGAGCATCAACAGGTCCTCCGGGCTTGCAAGGTACACGCCGCGGTCGTGACTCGCGGCGCGGTACTCTCTCCGTGGAGTCGTGAATTCAGTTTTCGAAAATACCACCTGCTACCAGTTCGAAGGAATCCAAGATGATGATTCGCCGATCCGAACGGACTCACCTGACGTCGTCGCTCGCTCGATTGGGGCTGATCCTAGGACTGATGGTTTCGGCTGGATGTTCCTCGCAGGATCCAGCGGGCCTTCGCCTGACGCTTCGCGAGGATGGGAAGGGCTCGATCGCGGTCGCGGCGCTCTCGCTGCCCGACGTCACGTCGATCGAGCAACGGGATACCACCGGCGTCGAATGGGATCTCGCGGCGAAGTTGATGATCACCACGGGGGTATTCGAGTCTCTTGATGACGTCGCGTTTGAAGACCTGGAAATCGACTCCGTGAAGTTCACCGACCCGGGTGGAACGATTCGAATCAGCATCCCCCGTGGACCTGAGGCAAAGTGGTACAAGGCGATCCACGCGTCGACCAAGGAGCGAGGTCGATTGCAGAAGGCCCTAGACGGCGCCATTGATCAGATCAACCTTCATGAAAACGTCACCATCGCGGTCGAGGTTCAGAAGGCCCGAGTCGCCGCCAGCCTGGTGCAGACCGTGCCTCGAGTGACCGTGAGCGCGAAGCGGGGGGTGGTCTCCGTCGTGATACCGCTCGAGGTTCTCGAAGCCCCAGGTTCTCCGATGATCCTCGTGATCAACTGGGAAGCAATGAAGTCGAGCTGATGAACGAGCGGGGACGAATACGTTCTGACCTCACGCGCCGCGAACCCTTCTGAATCGTTG
>JAPKCC010000023.1 GCA_028823105.1 Phycisphaerales bacterium
ACAACGACGGCCGGATCGACATTCTCACCGCGGATGACGGTCAGGATGCGTACATGATTAACCACGGCAACAACAGCTCAGGCATCGCCACCTGGACCCGGTACACCATCGCCGACAGCCTCGGTGAGTTCGGCAACTCGATCCAGATCGCGGATCTCGATGGCGACGGCTGGAAGGATGTCCTGATCGCCGACGTCGACTCGGATCTCCCGCCGTTCTGCCCCGACTCGAATCGGCGGATGCACATCTACCGAAACACCCACAACACCAGTTCCCTGCTCGACGAAGACGGGCTTGTGCTTCCCCTCTGGGCGCTCGACTCCACCTACGACGCGGCTCCGATCGACCTCAACAACGATGGCGCGATCGATCTGGTCATCGGTGCCTGCTACGGCTTCAGCGTGTGGATGAACAACCCGCCGATCCGGCTTGAATTCGTCTATCCCTCCGGTCTGCCCGAGTCGGTCCTTCCGAATGTCGAGACTCCCATCGACTTCCAGATCGATGCAATCGGTTCGGACTTCGAGTCGGGCTCCGCCAGTCTCTGGGCATCGATCGACGGTGCCGACTTCACCGAACGCCCCGCAACCGGCAAGGGGGGGACGCTCACCGCGACCCTTCCCGCAGTCGATTGCGGACAGACCCTCGAGTACTACCTCACGGCCAGAAACGACGCCGGAACGACCTTCCGAAATCCGGCATCTGGCGCCTACTCCGTCGACGTGCGAACCGATCTCGTCGTCCTCTTCGAGGATGACATGGAATCGGGAAGCAACGGATGGACCACCGAAGCTGATCCCTCGACCACCGCGGGCTTCTGGGAACTCGTCGTGCCGGTGGGCACTGTGAACGGCGGCATCGAATTCGCGCCGTCGACTGATGCGTCAGCCAACGGAACACGATGCTGGGTGACCCAGAATGGAGCCGCCGGTGGAGCCGCAGGAACCGCGGACCTCGACAACGGCCCCGTCACCCTCACCTCGCCTTCGTTCGATCTCTCCAGCGGCAACGCGAACCTCAGTTTCAACTGGTGGCTCGTCAACGATGACGCCGGAACTGCGGCCGAAGATCGACTCTCCGTCCAGTTGACCAACGGTGGCCCCTGGGTCGAAGTGATGAACTTCACCAACGGCTCGCCGGGATGGAACTTCGCGTCCATCGACGTGGCCAGCCACGTCGAGCCGACGTCGACCGTCGCCATTCGTTTCATCATCGCCGACGCCCCCAACAACTCGCTCACGGAATGTGCCATCGACGACCTCGTCATCGATCGAGTCGAGTGCGAGTCCGGCCCGATCTGCCCCGAGGACATGAACGGGGACGGGACGGTCAATGGTGCGGATCTCGGACTGCTGCTCGCCGCCTGGGGCACCGACGCTGGTGACTTCAACGGTGACGGCACCACCAACGGTGCGGACCTCGGCCTGATGCTGGCGGCCTTCGGCACCGATTGCTGAACGAGCCCGTCATGGTTCTCAACTAAAAACGAACCCCCGCCGCGAGGCGGGGGTTTTTTCTTACCCGGACGATTGCAGAGACGCGTGAGAACGCCCTCAACGAGCGAAACGATGGCGACCTGGTTCGATCGGGCCTTCCACCGTCGTGACCTCGCCATCCGGCCAACGAATCTCGAGCCGATCAATCGCTAGAGCAGGGCCAAGTCCAAAGACTGCCACCGGTTCGACCTGTGAGAGATAGGAACGGGTCGGCATGATCCGACGGATCATCCTGCGGTCGCCGACGGATGCGGTCAGCACCGATCCGATGCCGCGGGGGTTGCCGTCCGGCCCGTCGAGCCGGACTTGAACCGACTCGAATCCGGTCGCATCATTTCGAAGCACCAGCGGTGGCCCGGCGACCTGGGTGATGACCAGGTCCAGATCACCATCAAGGTCGAGGTCGCCCGACGCAAGCGCACGCCCGACGACCGGTCTTGCCAGGTCTCCGGTCGCAGCCGACGGGACCTCGCGAAAACCGACGCCTTCGTTGGACGAGATGCCTCGGAAGACCTGCGCGGGCTGCCGATACCGTTGACTGGCCTGAACCCGTTGGATCTCTTCTTCCAGATGACCGTTCGCCTGCACCAGATCTTCGATTCCGTCGAGATCAAGGTCTGTGAACAACAGTCCGAAGGTGAGCGATCGACGACTCGGCCCAGAGATCCCTTCGCCTGCGGCGTCGTCGAAGAACGTCGACTCCCCTGCCCGGCGCACGAAGAGCGAGCTGGGTTCATTGGCGAAGTTGCCGATCGCGACCAACGTATCGACGCCGCCTCGAGACGGACGATTGGCCACGTCGATGCCCATGGCTCCGGTGGCCGAACCCGAGCGGTCGAATGCCACGCCGACCCGTCGTCCCCGTTCCTCGAAATACCCGGTTCCGTCATTGAACCAGACCGCATTCGGTGTGGTGTCGTTCGCGCCGATCAAGTCGAGATCACCATCATCATCCAGATCAATGATGGCCAGCCCGAGTCCCTTTCCCTCGTCAACATCGGTCTCGGGATTCAACTGCGTCAATCCACGTTCGCCGCCGACCTCCACGAATCGCCTCCGGCCTTCGGTCGTGTCATTGAGCAGAAGGAACGGTTTGGTTCCTGCGAATCCGATCGGCGGACCATAGGCACGGCCGATTCCGTCGAGCCGAAAGTCGACCGCCGCATCGGCCTCCGGCGACCACTCGACGTATCGAAGGCCCACCAGATCAAGATCCGAGTCACCGTCGAAATCGCCGAATCCCACCGCCGTACTCCAGGCCTCGTCGTCCGAGAGGCCGAACTCGTCGGTGCCATCGCGGAATCGAATTTGATCGAGGGACGACTCGTTCAGGAGCAGCCGATCGCGGCCGAGCATCGAGATATAAAGGTCCACATCGCGATCACCATCAACGTCGCCGGCGGCGATCCCCATTCCATGCCCAGGGATCTTCGGAACCCCTTCTACCACCCGATCGAACATCGTCGCACCATCGCCGTCGTCTCGATTTGCATAGATGACCACCCGATCACCGGGTGAGGCGTCGGTCAGATCCCCGCCATCGATGAAGACCAGCTCAGGTCTCCCGTCTCCATTCAGATCGACGATCGCGACGCCACCTCCGACCGTCTCGGGAAGCAATTTTCCACCTCTGGCGCCATCGTCTCGTTGAAATCCGACGCCCCAGGCCTCCGCCATGTCGGTGAAGGGCATCGCCGCGTCAGTCACTTCCGGCGCCGGCTCGCGATCGACTTGTGGCGCTTCGACTGTGGTCTCGTCGACCGTCGGGGAGGAACCCGGACCCAGCAGCGAACGAGCGAGCAGGATCCCGCCGATGGCGGCGCCACCAAGGCCTCCGATCCAGAGGCTGCGTCGGAAGACGACGCCGATGATCGCATCTTGGTCGCGTCGCGTCGGGTCGCTCATCGGTCGTCCACCTTGGCGGGCAGTACTGCGGTAGGAGGAGCCGCCACGTCCGAATGCAGTTCATAGATTGCGAGCGGCTCCGCCGCGTGATCCGCAATCTCGCTGCGGCTTCGGGCGAGTCGAATGGCGCGATCCCGTGCATTGTTATCCGGCCGAAGCAGTTCGAACTCGGCTTGAGCCTTTGCGGACCCGGCCGCATCGCCAGACGCGGCGCGGATCGTGGATGCCAGGAACCAAGTCTGCGCGACCTGTGAGTTCAGTTCGAGGCTACGTTCAACCGCCTTGGTCGCTTCTTCCAACCGCTCGGCGCTCGCGGAATCAGTCGGTGCCCGACGAGCCAGTTGGAACTGGATGGTGGCCATCTCGTTCCACACCCGCTCGTCAAGCGAGAAGTCATATCCCCGCTCGACCGCGACGGGATATCGCGCCGCGATGATTCGTTCCAGTCGTCGCGCCGCTTCCTCGAGATCGCCGTTCTCCCGAGCCACCGCCGCGGCGTACCAATCGACCGCCCATGGCCACCGAAGGTCTGGATCGTTCGCCGCCCGGGCGAGGGCCGAAGCCGCATCGTCGATCCGCCCCTCGACGAGCATCGCCCGCCCCTGATTGATTGCCCCATCGGAGAACCCGAGCCGCTCCACCGCAACGAACGCCTCGATCGCCTGGGCGAGCTGGCCCTTCGCGACGCCGCCCCCCGATCCGGCCCGCACCAGTCCGATGCCGTAATCGTTCCATCGCTCCCACGCTGGCGCCACCAACGACGTGGTTGCGACTCGCTGGGTGGACGCGGAGCCAACGGGAATGACCACCCTGGTCTCCGCGAGATCGAGGATCGGAAGCGTCTTCAGAAGGCGAGCCCCCTCCTCGGCACCGAACGCGTGATCCATGAGCCGGGAGTCGAACTTTCGATAGCGGACGCGGCCACGGATCTCAAGTTCACCGACGGCGTCTTGGGGCACCCGGATTCGGTAGTGCGTGAGATCCGCGGCACCCGGAGGAATCTGGTGGTTGTAGAGCGGAACGAAGATGTCCTCGGGATTTCGCTGTTCGATCCGTCGTCCCTCGCGATCGAGAAGCCAGACGCCGAGGAATTTCGCACGAGGATCGACCACCCCGTCCGTACCGATCATCCCGCTCGCTCCGAGTGACCCCGTCGTTTCGGCGGGGCGAAGGCTCACCTCGATCTCAATCCAGATCTCGTTGGAGTCGGCGGTTCCCTGGGTCAAGGGATGCCCCAGGCGCAGCGTGCGGGTCACCGCCTCGAGCAACACGACCTCACCGGGCTCCACCCAGACTCGCGACTCGCCGATCGGCCCTCGGAATGGTCCGTCGACCTGACCCTCGCCCCGGATCCCGACGAGGTCGAGCCGGATTGCGTCCTCGTTGAACCGGGTGCACGCCTCCACCACCCGCTGAAGTCGCTCGGTCGCCTCGTCTCCAGGCTCCATCGCCGCGGCGATCGCGGCCAGGCCGGTGTTCGCGGCATGGAACCCGTGATGATGGACCGTCGCCGCCCCGGATTCGTCGCGGATGTTCGCCGCGACGGTGTCACTCGAGACCAGGGGCATGTGGCAGTCGTTGCAATCGTCGCTGATCTCCCCGGGCCAGTACCAGGAACCGATCCCTCGCCCCGAGACGCCGGAAAGACGCCAGGTGTCATAGTGATTCTGCCCCGCCAGCCACTTGTATCCGTTGAGCGTCTCGGGGAGGAAGACCTTGTGACAAGCCCCGCAGAACTCGGCGGTCTGATGAACCGGTTTGAGGAACGTCCGCTTGTGGAAATCCGGCTTGGCGAGAATGAGTTGGCGATTGACCCACTGGAGAAACCCGGAGTCACTGAATGCGAACGGATACCGCGGTGGATCACGGAAGGTAAAGGACGCGTTGCCCAACGTCGTGACGTCCTCGATCCCGTGACAGACGATGCAGCCGATGCTGGCACTGCCCAGCGGGTCGATCGAAACAGCGTCGGCCAGGTCTGGGTCGGTCCAACGGGATTCGCTCCAGGCACCGGTCAAGAGAATCGCGGGATCATGACATCCGGCGCAGAAGCGGCTGATTTCCACGGATCCAAAACGATCGATCATCGCCTGCCGAGTGTTCCGTACGCTGAAGGCGTAGACCGGATTATTGAATGAACTCCGCGCGTGCACTGAGTCAGCCCATTGGGCGTGCGCGTCCGCGTGGCAACTGATGCAGTGGTCGTTTCCCAAGAGATGCGCGGGAGGAATGAGGTCATCGTGCGCCGTCTCTAGAAGCGATGGTGCGAAGTCCGCGTTGCTCGAAACTGCCATCGCGACCGGCGTGGCATCCGCCGCGGGTATCTCCACCGGAGAAGCGAATGCGAATAGCAGCCATCCGGCGAGCGCGACCCCGCCACCGGACCAGGCCACACCGACCCGCCATCGCAATCGCGGCCCGACCAGCCGATGAAGAATGAACAGCCAGATCGCGATCAGCGGACTGGTCGCATGAACCCAGAAGAGCACCGATCTTGCGAATGAGTCATCGATCCCCAGTCGCAGTCCGCCAACCTCCACCCGCACCAGTACCAGCCCGGTGACCAGAAGCGCGACCGCGATCCAGAGCAGGCCCCAGCCCACCGCGACGGCTCGTCGATTTCGCCGATGCCGACCACGTCGAGCGTGTCCGACGCCGTAGATGATGAAGGGCACGATCAGGAGGAGCCCAAGGCCGAGATGGACGAGGAACGCCCAGAGGTAACGGCCGTCCTCCCGCACCTCGCCCGACCACCAGGCCGCGACGTCGGTCGCCACAAGGATCAAGCTGTCCACCATCAGCAGGCCGAAGAGCACGAACACGACCTGCAACCAACGCCGGAGGGCCGTGGTAATCACCGGTCCCTTGACGCGTCGGATTTCATGCTCGTGTGAGGTGTTCATGGCGGCTTCCTTGGATATCGACTACCCATCGCCGCGATCATCCGTCTTTCCGATCATCCGTCTTTCCGATCATCCGTCTTTCCGATCATGCGGAATCGATCTACCGCCGGCGACGTCTCCAGCACCACTTCGGGCCGTATCAGTGCGGCACTTCCTTGACCGCATTCCGATTCCAAGCGGGCACCCGAACGGTGAGCGGACCCGTACCTTCGATCTTGCATTGACAGGCGAGTCGACTGTTCACCTGCAGTCCCGGGGCCTCTTCGACCCGATCCTCTTCGTCATCGTCGCTCTCGCTCACCTGATCCATGCCCTGTTCGACGTATACGTGGCACGTCGAACACGCGCACACCCCTCCGCAGGCATGCTCGATGTTGATGCCGTTTTCGATGGCGAGTTCGAGGAGATTCTCCCCTTCACCACCCATCAGGTCCCATTCGGACTGCTCGGTACTGGTGAGTCCTTCGGGGTCTTCTAGGACGAACTTGACGGGCACGATCGGAGGACCGTGTTCTTCGCCACTGTGTTTCATATGCATCGATCAGAATCCTTGATCGGAGGGCCGATCCCGCAGGGTCGACGATCGGTGAGCGGATAGGAAGACGAGAGGCCCGTCGGTCGGAGCCGAACCGGATCCTCAGGGGAGGAATCCCGTCTGATCCATCATCATAGTCTCAACCAGACGACGGTTCCCGGGAAGTTGACGGGGCCGGATGCTACGCTAATCGACTCAAGCCTCTTTTGACCCCTCCCATGAGCCTCCCAAACTCCGACATTTCGGCCCCAGATCCGCTTGGCCTCACGGCCCAGGCGTACGCCTCGGCATCGGAAATCGCCGGTCTGACCCGAGGTCGAGGCGGTATCGAGACCTATCGTCGATTCCATCGCGAGGGAATCGTGCCTCACGGAACTTCTCCGGCGACGCACGCCGTGGGCCGACGCGAGGTCGAAGGCGAGACCACCAAGTTCACCCTCACGCTCTCAGGCGGAGTCGAGACCGAATCCGTTCTGATTCCGATGCGTAAGCGAGATGGCACGATCACTCGGACGCTCTGCGTGTCCAGCCAGATCGGCTGCGCGATGGGATGTCGCTTCTGCGAGACGGCCCAGATGGGACTGGTACGGCAACTTCGGACCGAGGACATCGTGGCCCAGTGGCATGCCGCCGCCCATCAGATCGGCATCAGGCCGAAGAACATCGTCTTCATGGGCATGGGTGAACCAACCGACAATCTCGACGCGGTGATCCCGGCGATCCGAATCCTTGCCGACCACGACGGCCCCGCGATCGCAGCGTCGAACATCTCGGTCTCGACGGTTGGAAATCCGGATGGCATCCGCCGCCTTGGCGAACTCGCCGCGGAACCGGGTTTTCGTCGGCTAAACCTGGCCGTCAGTCTCAACGCACCCAACGATGTGATCCGCGCGGAGATCATGCCCGTCGACCGAGTCTGGCCGATGGCGGACCTCATGAATGCGATGCTCGGCTGGGCGGGCCGGCCGAAGTCTGCGATCTGCGTCGAGTATGTCCTCATTCCGGGGGTCAATGACGCTCACGAACACTGCGACGAGGTGTGCGAGTACCTCCGTCCCTTGCGGTGTTCGTTGAACATCATTCCCTACAACCCCCGCCGGAATTCGCCGTGGCCGGCGCCGATCGAAGCCGACGTTGATGCCTTCGTCGAACGCGCGGTGCGGCATGGCCAGTTCACCAAACGTCGTGGGACGAAAGGTCGAGACGTGATGGCGGCCTGCGGCCAGTTAGGGAATCCTGAGATCCGACGCCGACGATGGGTCGAGGACGGCAGCCCGATCTCGATCTCGGTCCGCGGCGAACGCCCTCCCGGCCAACTCGTCCCATCGGATCCCGAATCTTGACTCCGCCATCCACCAACCACGAGACCATCGAACCTGACGACGATCCGCTCCTCCGACGGGGATCGAGCAGTCGGCGTTTCATCGCCTATCGAAAGATGCTCGCCCGCCGACGCGAGAAGGCCAAAACCACGGCCACGATGGTGAGTCGGAGCGGGGAAGTCCGAAGCCTCAAGAGATCGCGCGGCGCCCTCGAACTCCTTCGGGTCTTCTTCGGACTCCTTGGCCGACGCCGAAAACCTGTGCTCCTCGCACTCGGCACCCTGACGATCGCTACCGGTCTGAAGTTGATTCCGCCGGCCGCGACGAAGATCGCGATCGACTACGCCTTCACGGGCGACGGTCTGCCCCCCGCCGCAGATCGTTGGGTGCCTTCTTCTTGGGGCATTGATGACGATCCCAAGCGACTTCTGGTGGCCATCGGTCTGGCTTTGCTGGTCGTGGCCACCCTGTCCGTCTCGATCGGACTCTGGGGTCGATGGCAGGCCACGAAGGCCACCCGGACGCTGGCCGTCGATATTCGGCGCAAGGTCCTCGATCACGCCATCCGATTCCCCTTGCATCGGATTAACGAACTTCGATCGGGAGGTGCCTCCAGCATGCTCCGCGAGGACGCGGGCGGCGTCGCGGAACTGATCTTCGGCATGCTCTACAACCCTTGGCGGGCGATCATCCAACTGGTCGGCAGCCTGGTGATTCTCGCGGTGACCGATTGGCGACTCCTTTTCGGAGCGGTCATTCTCCTTCCCATGGTGTTCATTACGCACCGGACGTGGATCGGTCGGATTCGCCCCCTCCATCGCGACCTCCGGGTGCTTCGTTCCGAGGTCGACGCCCACGCAACTGAGGTGTTCGCCGGGATCCGCGTGGTTCGTTCCTTCGCCCGTGGCAGGAGTGAAACCGCTCGATTCGCACGCGGCGAGCATCTGATGGCCCGCCAGATGATCCACGTGTGGTGGTGGTCTCGAATCACCGAGACGGGGTGGGCCCTCGCGATTCCCCTGGCCAGCGCCGGCCTGCTCTTTTACGGTGGCATGCAGGTGATCGACGGGGTCATCACCACCGGCGATCTCGTCATGTTCCTCACGTACCTCCTCATGCTGCTCGGACCGATCGAGGCGCTCGCATCGAGCGCGACGAGCTTTCAGACCAACCTCGCGGGGCTCGACCGCGTACTTGACCTGCTTGAGGAACCGACGGAGATGCCCGATCGATCGGGTTCACGAAGCCTGATCCCCGCGAAGGTGACCGGACGAATCGAAGTTGACCAACTTCGATTCCAATATCCCGCGTCGGAGAAACCCGTTCTTGAGAACGTGTCATTCGTCGCCGAACCCGGACACCTCGTCGCGTTCATCGGGGCATCGGGTGCCGGCAAGACGACTCTTTGCAACCTGCTTGCACGATTCTTTGATCCCGACACTGGAGTCATCCGACTTGATGGCGTCGATCTGCGAGAGATTCAGCTCGATTCCTACCGAAACCTTCTGGGCATCGTCGAGCAGGACGTCTTTCTCTTCGACGGCACGATTTCCGAGAACATCGCCTTTGGCCGCCGCCATGCCACGGCCGCGGAAATCCGGGATGCCGCGGCGGCCGCGAACGCCCTCGAGTTCATTGACGAGACCCCCGACGGCATCGACACCCTGATCGGAGAACGTGGCGTCCGACTCTCCGGAGGTCAACGACAACGGCTCGCCATCGCCCGTGCGATCCTCGCCGATCCGCAAATCCTCATCCTTGATGAAGCGACCAGCAACCTCGACTCCGCCAGCGAACGCCTGATCCAGGAGTCGATCAACCGTCTCCTCGTCGGCCGCACCACCTTTGCGATCGCCCATCGGCTAAGCACCATCCGGCACGCGAACCTGATCGTGATCCTCGAAGGAGGCACCATCGTCGCAAGCGGAACCCACGACGAACTTCTCGAACAGAGTGATCACTACCGTGACATGGTCGCGATCCAGACCGCGCCGGCCGAACCGATCAGATGAGCCGAGCATCGTTTTTCCGCAAACACCTCTTCGAGCCCCGAGCCCACGATGGCCATGCCGCAGGATCTTGACATCACGATCGCGAACGAGCCGGTGAAGCTCCTCGCGGAGCGGGCCGCCCTACTCGTCGACCGCGGCACGCTGGTCGTCGCCGATCTTCATCTCGGAACCCCCGAGACACACCGGTCTCTGGCCGTCTCCATGTCAGAGGGTCTCGCGGAGGAAGCCCTCGACCGACTGGAGCGGGTGGTGGCGAAGTGGCGGCCGAAACGAATCACGCTGCTGGGCGACCTCGTTCAACTCACCGGCGACCCCGATGATCCGCTGATCCATACGTTCGCCCGCTGGCGGAATCGGATCAGCCTTCCCATCTCGATGATCGGCGGCCATGCCGAGGCGGCCAGCACCATTCCTGCTTCGTGGCGGATCGATGACGACGGCGAGCATCGACGACTCGGCCACCTCGAACTTCGACATCATCCGAGACCGCGCGATGCGGCATCGACGGAGGACACCGCGACGATCATCGCGGGGCACCTCCATCCCGTGATCTCCCTCGGTACCGGCTCCCGACGAACCCTTGCCCCGGCGTTCGTGTTCGGACGGGGCCAGCTGATCCTCCCCGCCTTCGCACCCTACGCACGGGGCGTGCGAGTCCGGCCGGATGGATCATCCGCCATATACGCGATCAAAGATGGCTCAGTGATCGAGATCCACGAGGGCTGAAGAGAATCCCGCCACCCGGAGCGAGTGGCGGGTCAGTCCGCCGACTCCTCGATCTTTCGGTCGAGTCTCGACCCGAATCGAACATAGATCAGACTCGTCGCAACCATGAGGAGCCCGAGGCCGAGTGCCGAAATGACTCGATACACCGTGGCGGCACGACTCAGATCGAAGAACAGAAACTTCATCGCGGTCACCCCGAGCAGCAGAAGCCCGAGATGACGGATGATCGCAATACCGAAGAAGAACCCGCCCCCGATCAGGGCGATGGCGTACGCGGCCCAGAAGATGCTCAATGCCGCATTAAACTCGACGCCATCCCGGCCGAAGAGATCGAGCAGGGCGAAAGAGCCGATCCACAGACCGACCAAAACGGACAGGAGTCCCGAAATCGGAACGATCTGATCGGATCGTTCGGGCGACTCAACGTCGACCCTGGCCGCTCGCGGCCAGCACTTCGCCGTGAGCAGCGTCGCCATCAAGAGTGCCAGTCCGGATCCAAATCGCAGGTTCATCCCGAAAGCGACCTCGTCAGCCTGGTTGGCGAAAACTCCGAAACTCTCGAGGATCGTAACCCCGAGCCAAATCCAGCTCGCGCTCACCACAATCCAGCCGGCAAGCGAACGCCCGATCTTCCAAAAAGTTCGACCAGAGAGCACGATGAGCAGTGTCGACATCAGCGCCGCAGCAGCCGCCCCGGCGAAGAAATTCGCTACCGGCATCGCCCAGGGCGTCGCGGAGTTCACGAACCAGACCATGCTGCCAACGATCGCCGGTAAGACGAATTGAAGCGTGTTTAGATTGCCAACGATTCGTTGTCGATTCGGCGAGACACTACCGAAACTGCCTGCGGACAGCCAAAGCATCTGCAGAACGAGGAACGCGTATGGCACCATCGTCCAGAAGAAGATCGTCGAGAGCCCGATACCCTGGTTCACATCCGCGGCATTCAAATCGCCCCCCTGAACGAGAACCACCGCCTGAAAGAGCAGCAGCAGGGCGATCAATGACCCCAGCCCGTTGAGGATCAATCCGGCGGTCCAACCTGCATGATCACCGCGGCTCCGTGCCACCAAGGTCGCCGCGAACACGGCGATCGATAGCATCAGGACGAATGAAGCCTCGCCGCCAAATGGCGCCATGGTTCCGACAAAGAGCGGTGCCGCGATGAACATCGTGAGGCTGGGGCCGATCACCGTGGTCCGACTTCGCGAGGTGCGGGGCAAAGTGGGATTCGGCCAGAGCCGGGCGATGGCGAAGAGCACCAGAAGAACGACAAAGGGAAGCCATTGACTCGGCGATGCCGACCATGACCAGGGCGTCCGGTCGAACCAGACGGTCATCCCCGTCGCACGCCACTCACCCAGCACGATGACCATCGCCGCAAGCTGCCCGAGCGAAGCCACCACCAGCGAGAAGATGGCGATGCCACGATTCTGCATTCGATGGGCGAGATAGATGGACGCAAGTCCAAGTCCACTCCATGCCACGGCGACGGCGGGGCCTTCGAGCAAGAGGCCCGCGGAGACGAGAAGCAACACGCCCGCCTCGATCCAGAGCACCAGCGACCACTGATTGAGGCAGCGATCGCGTCGACGCCGCGGCACTCGGTCGGCCGAAGGCGCGGCGAGGGCTTCCAACCCGGTGCCCATCTGGAAGATCGTGACCAGTGCGAACGCGGCGAGACCCAGAGGAATCCAGCCTTCCGGGGACGTCCAGTCTCCGAACGTACCACCACCGAAGGCGACGGAGGCGCGAATCCCCAGCGGAACGAAGATCGCGAAGACGGCCGTCGAGACAAACCCCAGTCCCTCATTCCAACCGCTCGCCAGACCTCGCGAAGCCATGTGCAGTGCCTGGAGGTGCACAATCAACCACCATGCGGACGCAATGATCAGGAGTATCGTGGTCGCCCCGTCCCCGACGGCAAGCAACAACCACGGAACGGCGGCGATCAAAAGGATGACGAACGCCGGCATCCGAAGTTTGAGAAAAGGCCTCGGCCTGATGGACGCTGCCGCGAAGGCGATGACCAGAAGCGACGTCAGGTACATGCCGAGCACGGCCGGGCCGCCGTCACCTCCGGCAAGGTAGGGCGCCGCGGCACCGGCGGCGATGCTGACGACGCCGATCGAGACCGAGCCCGAGCGAGCGGTCAGAAGAATGCCAATCACCGTCACCATGGCCATCGCGATGAGCGCGTGGAGGGGTGAGAGGAGCCCGAGAACCGGTCCCGCCGACCAGGCATCGACGTACAAGGTTCCGAGGCCTGCAATAAAAAGCCCGACCGCGGCGGCACGACCATATCGCCGGAATAGAAACTCGCCCACGCCGAGAATCGCAGCCCCGAATGCCGTGAGCGCGGCTGCCCGCGCCCCGGCGGGGATGTTCCCGATCCAACCCTTGTCGTAGGCCAGTTTCGCGAAGAACGCGGCGGCGATCACCACGATCACCCCGCCCACCAATGCCATCACCCGGCCGCCGATCAGTTGCTCGAGGCCACCTTGACGCGAACTGGCTCGCTCATCGGGAGTTGTGCCGTGATCATGTTGTGACCGCACAGACTCGGCCGTCGCGTCCCTGCCGCCCTGCAGAGGAAGGGGCGGAGGCGATGATCCCCGACGTTCCGAAAAAAGAGCCGCGGCCGACGGGACGGTCGGAGTCGCCTCGTCGGCCGCATCGGCTGCAGCTGTTGGAACGGACCGTTCAAGGCCCGCTGATTGTCGTGCGTCAGTTCCGGATTTTGAAGCTTCCTTGGCGAAGTCCTTCGAAGAATTCTGTGACTCATCGGATGATCCAATCGAGTCATTGGTCAACCGTGCCTTCTCGAGTCGATCGATTCGATCGATTCGATCGACCAAATCTTCAAGCCGTTCTTCAATCCGATGCAAACGTTCTTCGTTCGGCACACGTGAACGCTACCCACACGAAGGACGACTCGTCAAGCCTGCGCGGCGCATCAACCGGGTCGGCCGCGCCAGGTTCGACGTCCCGTGAAGTGCAACAAGAGGCTCCACCACTGAAGCAATGTGAACACCATCAGCGCCGCCGGATGCAGCACCACGCCGGTCCAAGCCTGTTGAAATCGCACCGCAAGACACATTCGCTGCGTGATTTGAATGATGACTGCGGCTGATGCGAATCCCACCGCGGCCGCTGAAACGCCCGACGTCTCCGGCCCAACACCCTCAAGCACCAAGGCCAGACCAAGGACGAACCACGGAGCCACGTGCCCACCGAGATGAAGTACCGTCAGCAGAAGCAGCAAGAATATGTTCCCCAGGCCCTCGTAAGAGTTCTTCGCAAACCCCCGCCAGGTCTCGGCGAACCCGTGGTACATGCGGCAGTCAACGATGTCGGTGCCATCAAAGATGTCCGTGGCATGTCCGGCACGTCGAAAGATCCGGGGAAGTCGCACCCCGTCGTGCATCGAATTCCTGATCACTGCATGTCCTCCGACGTCCAGCCAGGCATCCCGCCGAGCGAGCACGAACTGCCCACACGCCGCACTTGCCGCCGGATCGAGCGAAGAACGCATTCGACCGATGGGCAGGTAACTCATGAGGATGAAGTGAATCAATGGGACGACCAGAGTCTCACCGACCGTTCCGGTTCGTTCGCGAGGAAATGCCGAGAGCAATCCGATGTCGCCGTTCACGCCTCGCTGGGCTTGAACCGCGGCACGGGTGCGTTTCAGACAGTCGGGGGCGAACCGGACATCCGCATCGGTGAACAGCAACCAGTCTGTGTCGGCCTGTCGGCCCATGCGATCGCACGCATGCTGCTTCCCATTCCATCCCGATGGAAGTGGGTTCACACTGGCCCCGACTACTCGACAATCATCCTCTGCGAGCTTCGCGAGAATCGCCGGCGTCTGATCGTCGCTGGCGTCGTCGTAGACCATGATCGTCGTCGATGACGCTGGATCAGCGTCGGCGGACTCCAACGCGCTCCGGACGCACGTTTCAAGGTTGGCGGCTTCATTCCGTGCCGGAATGCAGACGGTGATCGACCAGCCCTGATCATCTGGATCCATGGCTGCCGGGGCGCGGCGGAATCGACTCAGGTTTCGGAGGGAGATCAACAAGGCGATGACGGAGATGGCCAATGCCCCCGCCATCCACCAGGTCACCCAGTCAGGCGACGCCGACTCCGCCACCGGACTTGCGGTCTGAATCATGCCGAGCAGAAAGATGCCACCGAGCATCGAATTCATACCGACTCCCGGGACGTGGATCGCCTCGCCGCGATGCCGCCGGACCGACCTCGAATTCGAAGCCACGCATCCATGAACGGATTGATCCGGTGCTTTCCCCCCACGAGGACCTCGAAGGCCGACTCATCGCGGGCGATACTCGCCGCGGCAAGATCCATGGCGCATCGACGCATTCCTTCTTCCATGGCTCGGTACCAGTCGGTGGTGGAACCCGCTTCCGGCGAGTCGCATGACCGAATCGCTACCAGCAGTTCAGGCCTCGCGTCCTGCCAGAACACATATTCGATGGAGATCACCAGCACGCGTGGCGACCGTTCGCAGGCCGCCGCAATCGCCGCCGCGCCGGGCCGAAGTCGGATTGGCTCGCGTGGATCAGTGAATCGACCCTGCGGCGTGAGGCCCAACAGCGTGTCTGGTGATCGCGAGAGACGCTGAAGCACATGACTCCGCATTCGAGCCATCGAGGTTGGATCATCGGGATCGATGCCAAACACCCCGAGACGGCGGAAGAACCGGAATCGCGAGAGTTGCTCGCTGGCCATCGGCATGAGAATGTCCCGGCCAGACATGAGCTTTCGCCAGAGCACGAGGCCGACTAGTGGATCCCACCAAGACCCATGACTGATCAGGGCGATCAGAGATCGCTCCTCGCTCGATGCATCTTCGAGGATCTCCCGACTTCCTTCGAGAAGTCTCAACGCGTGAAAGCGCCGCGACACGAGTCGAGTCGCGTACCACGCGAAGAACCGGCGGAATGCAGGTGACGGCCGATCCTCGATCAGCCCGTCATCACTGGTTCCCGACATGATTCCTCCTGCCCAGAACTCGAAGTTCGAGGATCACCGATCCCGAGATCCTTGGCGGCGGCGAGTGCGGCGGTGACGCCGCTCATGAGCACCATCGGAACCCCCGGTCCGGGATTGACGCTTCCCCCGGCAAGATACAGATTCTGAAGGACCCGACTTCGATTTCGCGGTTTGAACCCACCGGCCAGCCGGCCATGGCTCGCCAGACCGTAGATCGCGCCGCCTTCGGCGTTGTACATCCGGTCGATGTCCTGCGGCGTCAGATGGCGTTCGACGACGATGTGCGACTCGATGTCCTCCATGCCCATCCGCTTGATCTTGTCCATGACTACGGGCCGATACTGCTCAAGCAGACCGCCACGACCGTTCCATTCCTGACCCGGTCGGAGATACGGCGTGTGAATGAGCGCGTACAACGCCTCCCCGCCCTCCGGCGCCTGGCCGGGGTCGGTGCGACTCGGAACCGCGAGATAGATGGACGGATCCCGGGCAGGAATCCCTCGGTCATAGATATCGGCGAACTCTTCTCGTGGATTTCCACTGAAGAGAAAATCGTGATGCAGCAGATGGTCGTACTGACGATCAAGCCCGAGATAGAAGACCACACCACTGCAGGCGGGCGTGTACTTCCGGCCGATCTTCGCCTGTTCGTTGAGGGCCCGATCGTCGCCCATGAGATCCCGATAGGTTCGTTGGACGTCGCAGTTACTCACCACCAGATCGGCCTTGATGACTCGACCGTCTTCGAGTTCAACGCCGGAGGTCCGCTTGCCGTTGTGCAGGATCTTCTGCACCCCGGTGCCCAGGATGATCTCGGTTTCCTCTTCGCGAAGGATCTTCTCGAGGCTCCTGGCGACCATCCTCGTGCCACCCATCGCGTAGCAGCAACCGTGATCCACCTGCGCCGCGGCGATCAACGTGAGGATCGCCGGCGCCAGAAAGGGGCTCGACCCGACGTACTGGAGGAAGTGCTCACAGAGTTGGGCGACGTGTGGCTCTTGAACGTGCTTGTGAATCGTTGCCCCGACGTTGGAATGCATGCGCATCGCAAGCACATCCTTGAGGATGCCCGGCTCCGTGGTCGGAGTCGCCCGCATCATGTCGGGGATTCCCCCGATGTCCTTGTAGAAGAAGACCTTCTCGCTCAGTCCGTACATCCGCCGGCTGTACTTGATGAATGACCGCCAGCCATCGCCGACTCCCTGCCCGGGATACTGCCGGTCGAGGGCCCCGGACATGGTCTCAAGATCGCCGCGGAGATCGAGGACGGTTCCATCCTCATACATGCAGCGCCACTGCGGGTCGAGATCGACGATGTCGACGTAGTCCGAAACCGTCCTTCCCGTCCGCTCGATGATGCCACGGATTACCTGGGGCATCGTGAGGATGGTCGGCCCCATGTCGAATGAGAACCCGGACTCCTGCAGGACGTTCATCTTCCCGCCGAGGTGGTCGTTTCGATCGATGATCGTGACGTCCAGTCCCCGGGTTCGGAGTTCGACCGCCGCGGCGAGACCGGCCAATCCGCCTCCCACCACCACTGCTCTGGTTCGTTCTGTCGACATGCTGGCTTCGCTCCATTGTCTTGCCGGGTAATTCTTCACCCCGCGCTTCCAAAATCCTGATCCATGCGGTCAATCAGGTTCGATCAGTTCGTGTCCGACGGTGGTGTGATCCCACGCCCCCACCGGCGGACCATGTTCTCAAGCATCCGCTTGGCGCGGGCGTCGGGTTCTCCCGCAGGTATCCGCAAGCGACCGGTTCGGGTCACCACCACCGGCCGGGTCATCGCAAGTAGGCCTTCGGTTCCTCGGCTGCTCCCCCACCCGCTGCCGCCTACCGGCGAAAGCGCCGCCGCGGGATGCGCACTGGGAATGACGGAGTCGTTGATGGTGACGAGTCCGCATCCGAGCGCGGAAATCAATCGATCGACTCGATGTCGATTCGCGGTGAAGACACTGGTGGCAAGGTGCTTCCCGCCCCGCCGATGCATGGCCAGAAGCTCGGCTTCGGTTCGCCAGGCACGGACGACCAGCAAGGGCCCGAAGTGCTCGGCGTCGAAGGCTTCCGCGTCGAGCGGGCAGTCGAGAATGACCTGTGGTCGCACCCGCCGTCCGTCTGCCGGATCGGCCACCAGGGCGGCGGGTCGGCCGCCACGTTGGATCGCATCTTCGACGAGTCCGCGATGGCGATCCGCCGCCGCGGCGTCGATGAGATTTCGCATCCCAGCGCCCGCCGCAAGCGGAACCAGCGCCGCAGCGAATGCCGCATGCCGGTCCGCATGGACCAGTACTCGCCGCGGGGCCATGCAGGTCTGGCCGGCATTCATCGTCACAGACGCCCAGATGCTGCGAGCAGCGACAACCGGATCGGCATCGTCCAAGACAATCGCGGAATCACAGCCGGAGAGTTCAAGCGTGGTGGGAAGCAGTCGTCCAGCCGCCGACTCCGCCACCAATGTGCCAACCGCAGTTGAACCGGTGAAGACAACATGGTCGAGATGAGGTTCCTGCAGCAGTCGGCCACCGGCCATCCGATCCGACGACGTCACCACCATGTCCTCGCGGGGTAATCCGGCCGCCCGTGCGAGTTCGACGAGTCGACGCTGGGTCTTCGGCGATCGCTCGCTGGGCTTGACGACCACTTGATTCCCCCCGACGACCGCCTGAACGATCTGGATGCCGAGGAGTTGAATGGGATAGTTCCAAGTACCGATGATGCCCACTCGACCCAGCGGAACCCGTCTCACCAAGCCGCGTGTTCCCAGAAGCCACCATGGCCGGCCCGGAAGGCGGCGGTCTTTGAGGATGCGACCTGCTCGCCGTGCGTGCCAGCGGCAGGATGCGATCAGGGGCATCAGCTCCGCAGTGATCGTCTCCCAAGACGGTTTTCCGACTTCAGATTCGGCCAGCGAAGAGAGCGTCTCGAGATCCGCCGCCACCAATCGGCCGAAACGACTCGCCCACGCTCGACGCAATCGGGACCCCGGGTCACCGAGGCCTCCGTTCACTTCTGCACGTCGGGTCGTTTGAGGGAGATCGGAGCTGGTCGTCGAATCAGCGGACTCAGCATCCACGGCGAGATCCACCGCGTTTTGCAGTGTCGACGCTCGATCCGTTCGGGTTGCCGGTTGGTTGATGGTCGTCTCCGGGGGCATCGAGGGTCTCCACGGCCCTTTCGACCGCAATTAGGTTCGCGAGTAGTCTACAAACGGATTCGTTTTTTTCTGCGTTCTTCGGCCACGACAGGCGCTTTTCGCATCCAGAAGTGATCTCAGACGAAACGGTTGCCATGATCGCCCCTCTCTCGCACTCGACATCCGCCGAACGGCCGAATATCGCCATCATCGGTGCCGGACCCGGGGGTCTCGCCGCCGGCATGCTTCTGGCTCGCGCCGGAGCCGCGGTGACGATCCATGAGGCGCAACCTGTCATCGGTGGGCGGACACGACGCACCGTCGTCGGCGACCACGCCTTCGATACCGGGCCCACGTTCTTCATGATGCCCTGGGTGCTTGAAGAGATCTTCTCCGCCTGTGACCGCCGCCTGTCCGACTACGCAGACCTGCATCGCCTCGATCCGATGTACCGGCTCTTGATCGGCAGACCTGACCAGGAGCCTCTGCAGATCGATGCAACGCAGGATGTGGAACGCATGGCCGCGACCCTCGATGCCATCGAACCCGGAGAAGGCTCCGCGTTTCGTCGATTCATGCATGACAATCGACGGAAGCTCGAACTGATGACGCCGATTCTTCGCCGGCCGATCCGGTCCCCGCTTGATCTTCTACGGATGGACACCCTGAAGGCCGGTCCCTCGATCAAACCATGGCAATCCGTCCATGGCCACCTCTCCGGGTACTTCAAGAACGAACACATCAGACTGGCGCTCTCGTTCCAGAGCAAGTACCTCGGCATGAGCCCGTTCGAGTGCCCGAGCCTGTTCTCGATTCTCCCGTTTATCGAGTACGAGTACGGCGTCTGGCACCCCAAGGGTGGGTGTAACGAGTTGATCGCCGCGATGGCGAACGTCTTCACGGAGCTCGGCGGTCAGATCCACGTCGACGATCCCGTCGAAGGCATCGAATTCGATGGCCGAAGAGCGACCGGTGTCCGGTCTCGAACCGGCGTCCATCGATACGACGAGATCGTGGTCAACGCGGATGCGACGTGGGCCCTGAAGAATCTGATTCCCGCGGGCCTTCGTCGAAAATGGTCCGACCCGAAGGTTGATTCCAAGAAGTACTCCTGCAGCACCTTCATGCTGTATCTCGGCGTCGAAGGCGAGGTCGATCTACCGCATCACACGATCTACACCTCCACGACCTATCGCGAGAACCTCGATGACATCGGGGCGGGGCGTCTGACCGACGACGCTTCGACGTATCTCCACAATCCCTCCGCCATCGATCCGAGCCTGGCCCCTGCAGGATGCAGTTCGCTCTACGTGCTGGTTCCGACGCCCAATGATCGGGCCGACATCGACTGGAATTCCGAGGGCCCGGCACTTCGAAACGCGACGCTCAAGAAGCTCGAATCAGTGTTCGGCATCGAGGGTCTCCGCGATCGAATCAGAGTCGAGAAGATGGTGACGCCCGCCGACTGGGCCGCCGAACGAATCAACCATGGTGCCACGTTCAACCTCGCGCACGGCCTGGATCAGATGCTCCATCGGCGACCACAGCACAAACTCGAGGAAGTCGACGGCGTCTGGATGGTCGGGGGTGGAACCCACCCGGGCTCCGGCCTCCCCGTCATCTTCCTCTCGTCCCAGATCACCGCGGGCCTCCTGTGCGAGCGGTACGGGCTCCAGACACCGCATGCGTGGCAGCCGCTCGCCGAGGCAATCGGCGCGGGCGAGCCCAGTTCGTCGTAGCATTCCGGCGTGGAACTTACTTACGCCAGCTATCTTCGCATTCCCCAACTCCTCTCGCTGCAGGTGCCCGAATCGGATGGGCCCGAGCACGATGAGATGTTGTTCATCATCATCCATCAGGTCTACGAACTCTGGTTCAAGCAACAGATCCACGAGAGCGAGGGACTCCGACATCGCCTCGATGCGGGCGACCTCGACGGTGCCGCCACCACGCTTGATCGAATTCTCACCATTTTGAAGACGATGGTGAAACAGATCGACATTCTGGAGACCATGACGCCCGTCTCGTTCCTCTCCTTCCGGTCGTTCCTCGCGAACTCGAGCGGCTTCCAGTCGGCCCAGTTCCGCGAGTGGGAGTTCATGCTCGGGTACAAGCGACCCGGACCATTGAAGAACTACGCCTCGGACAGCCCCGAGCATGCGGCCCTCGAACGCCGTCTGGCCGAGCCTTCGATCTGGTGCTCCTTGCTCCAGTTCCTTCGCTCAACGGGCGTGTCCGTTCCAGACGAACTCCTCAAGGCTCCGATCGACGCGGCGACCGCATCGTGCCCCGAGTTCCAGCCCGAATTGATTCGCATCTACCGCGAGAATCCGACCTTGCGAAATCTCTGCGAGCGGTTCGTCGACCTCGACGAAGGCGTTCAGGAATGGCGTTACCGACACGTCAAGATGGTTGAGAGAACCATCGGGTTCAAACGGGGAACCGGTGGTTCACCAGGCGTCGCCTACCTCCGTGAAACACTCTTCCGGCCGCTTTTTCCTGATCTCTGGGAAATTCGCACCGAACTGTGACCGCCCCGTGCCTCGCGGCCCATCCACGGATGCTCGCGGGACGTCCGTCGTCATGCGTTCGATGATCCAGTCGTCGAGTTCGAGGTCGACTCAGGACATTCCGGTCACCGGGTGATACCGCCTTCGCCACCGAGAATTCGAATTCGTCCGGTCCGAAGATCCCACTGAACTCGTTCGGCCCGAATGGGGGTCGCGGCGCCCTTGGACTGAACGGTCACGACCCGGCCCGGGCTGGCCCGAAGCATCGCGATCTGAGTGTCGACGTTGTAGTCAAACTCCTGACATTCGATGTCGTGATCTGGGGTGCGGACGAAGACGCGACCGATGCCTCGCACTCGAACCAGCTCTGCCGGTCCGCCGAGCTCCACGCCAGCAGCCAACACTTCCTTCTCCTGCGCCTCGTCATCCTTCTTGATCGCCTCCGGCGTGCCTTCCGCCACCTTGGACGGCTCGGCATCCGCCACCGGTGATTCTCCGTCCGGTGCTTCAAGATCAGCCTCGGCCCGGTCTTGAGGACGTTCGATCGTGACTTCGAATCGGTCCGCGGTCATCGAGAGCGTGTCGGCAGGATCGATGCCCGCATGAAGGACTTCGACGTCGCGCTCCATGATCACGAGGTACCGATCATCGACCTCGCGATTCATGGTCATCCGCCTGGCCCAGCGGAACCGGCTTGTCCCATCGATGCCGAATCCGGCGGTCGATGCGGTGCCCCGCTCGGCCTTGGGACTCGATGCAACGGGATCGTGCACGAGTAATCCCCCTGGACCGTCGACCAATGCCTCTCTTGACGCGACCGTGTATTCGACGTGATCGCCGTTCACCCGAAAGAGCCGGGGATCTCCCCGCCGGGCGGCGCTGTTCCAAGTTCGACTTTCCAGGACCGCCTCGCCCCGAGCGATCAATCGATCGAGTTTCTTGCCACCGTCCCTGGCGAGTAGCCCCTGGTCACGTTCGCCGGCTGGACGAACACCGCCGACCTCATTGGAGAGGTCGAGCGAGATGCGTCGAGCATCGAGCCGGTCGCTGGTCATCGGGTCGGGCGTGCTTCGGACGCGGACATCACCTTCGAGATCGAGTCGGCCACCGCCCTGATTGGCGGCCTCGTTGTACAACATCGACTGCGACCAGGTCGCTGCCAGAGATGTCCGAGTGGGCGGCGAAGGCCGGTCGATTCGCCCCTTCGACTCCGGAACGACGCTCTTGTCGTAATACCTAAATCGACCCGGACCCGTACCTCGAACGGTGCGTGAGACGTCGTCGAACTGGACGTCTCGAAGACGGTCGGCGACCACGTTGGCGCGAAGCACCATCACATCGTCACCTTCCAGTTGCAGCGTCCGATTGACCCCGTCACCCTTGAGTCGATCCGCGAAGACGCGGGCTCCCTCTTCCAGCCTGACCTGGACACCGTCTGCGGCATCGACAGTCGTGATTTCCACGGCGCCCACGTCGCCGCCTGCAAGTTCTCCAGTGATTCCCGTCGTCGCCGCGGCATCATTCTCGTCTTCGGCACGAGGTCGGAATCGAACCACCAGCCGATTCGTCCAAAGCGTCTGACCGGGATCACTCGCTTCGACCTCGCCTTCCGCCACCATTGCGGTCGGAATGGTTCGCCCGTCTTCGGTTCGTCCCAGTGCCAGATCGATCGAAGTCGCCTCAAGCGAACCGATTTCCCCGACCCGATCCACCCGGGCGCCACCGGTCGCGAGAATGCGTTCGATGGCCTCGCCATCGCCGCCCTCGGCGAATTCCACGACGAGCGCGTCGGAACCTAGTTTGAAGTTGTCACTCGCGACCTTGACGTCCCCGCGGAAGCGAGCCTGCTCCAGTCGTCCGTCTTCCTGAAGGTCATCAAAGTCGAGATCGACTCCGCCTTCCCAGATGATCTCCAGTCGGGGCGAGCCGGTTTCTACCGGCGGATCATCCTGTCGAATCGCGGAGACCGCAGCGAAGGCGACCGCATGCTCCGCGCCGGGACCGGCCGCGAGCAGTGTCTTCATGCCCATCGCGTAGAGGTCGGCGGCGCTGCGGAAGGCGGATTGCACCCGCATCGCCCCGTCGTCTTCGAATCGCATTCGACCGGCGCCTACGAGCCCGCCCTCTCCATCGGCTCTCACCATCCAGAAACGCCCGCCTTCCAACGCAAAGCGCGGGCTCTCGATGATCAGCGGGTGTCGGTCGTCACCGATCAGATCGATTCGTTCGGACTGCGTGCGGTACTCCAGCCGGGCACAGGATCCAGTGGCGTCGTTGCCCTCGTCCGCCAGGGTGATTCCATCACCCGAAATCGACTCGATCACCACCTCGGCATCCGCCCGGCTCTTCATTCGAACCGCCGCATCCGGATCCGGCACCATCACCAGACGACCGGAAAAATGTACGCGGACCATCGCCGAGTCGGGCTCATCGAACCTGGTCGCACGCACCGGACCGTAGGTCATCGCAGAGACGGAAATGAGGCTCGACGCAGTCAGAGGCATCGCCGACGCCGGAGCCGGCGGAACCGGGGAAACCGATGCAAAAGATGCGTCGAGTCCGCCTTCACCCATCGCAAACGTGGCGACGAGCCGATCACCTTCGACCGTGCTGCGGGTGGCGACGCCGTCGGCGTCGAACACGAGTCGTTCGACAAGGACCTCATCCTCCAAGATGAGTCGATACCAAGCGTCGGGGTCGACGGCATCGGCCTTCTGCTGCTCAGTGTCGGTGTCGCGGTCGCGGTCGATCCGGACCCCGCCCTCGCCGGCATCACGATTCGCAGACCACGCGGACGCATCGGTGACGCCTGCTCGACCGGAAGGGTCTGCTGGATCCGCGTTCCGAGCAGGTTCATCTCGAAGGTCCGTCGGCGGACGGTTCGCAGGAACCGATGTCGCGGTCGTTGAGGAAGGCGTCTTTGACGGGCGGATGATGATGGGTTCGATCGCTCGTTCCATCGTCAATCGGGCGATTCGTGAGCCATCCGGTTCAAAGAAAATCCGGAGATCCTCTCCCGTGAACGATGCCTCCGAGGTCGTGACGCGAACCACGCTGGGACTGTGAATCTCCCCGGCCACCGCGTCATAGTCGGCCTCCTCGGCCTCGATCACCACGGACGGCGTTCGTTGATCCAGCGGAACATTCAGACCGTCGAGTTGTGGCTCGAAGATGCGGATTCGGACATCGCCCTGAAGCGTTCCGGATTCGATCGCCTGATCTGGCACCCGCATCTTCCCTTCGATCGCCTGCATCTCAACGATGCGGCCGTTCGACGGGTGAAGCCTGGCCCACGGACGATCCATGTCGACCCAGGAGTCGGGGAGCGGGTCGATCCGAACGGCGCCGTACTCTTGCGCAAGACGCCCGTCCTGACCGGCCACCTGTACGGATGCTCCATCTCGCAACGTGGCCATCACGTCACGGTCGAGATCGGTCGCCGGACGCGAAAGTTCGTCGGCGGTCGGCACCGACGGCACGGCGATGCGATCGAGATCGACCGTTCGCTTCAGAGTCGACGTCCCGCCCGGGCGATCAAGTCGCCAAACCACGACGATGAGCACTACGGCGACCAGGACGCCAACGCCGATCAGGAGAAGTGGACCTCTTCCGGCAACCCCACGTCGGTGACCCGGCTGACGAGATTCCACTGCAGTAAATGATCTATTTATTCCGGTTTCGATCCGCATGATCGCCTCCATCAACGCCAATGCCGGCGGGAACTCAAGCCTGGTCGGTGTAGAAATTTACGGACGCCTCCCAGGCGCCACGGGCTCGAAGAAGTCGCTCGACCACTTCACGAACGGCGCCACGTCCTCCAGGAAGACTCGTGACATGACAAGCCACATCGATCACCTCCGGAGCGGCATCCCGCACCGCCACAGGGTAGCCGCACCTGGTCAGGATCGGCAGATCGGGAAGGTCATCACCCACCATCGCTGCCTGCGATGCATCAAGGTGCAATGTGTTCAGAAGTTCGTCGAACACCTCCCCCTTCCGGCTCACGCCGTCATGGAGGTGGACGATGCCGAGCTCGGCCGCTCGTTTTTGAACCGCCGCCCCTTTTCGCCCCGTGATGATGGCGACCTCACCACCGGCCCGCTGCCACATCCGAATGGCCGTGCCGTCACGGACGAAGAACCGCTTGGTTTCGGTTCCCTGATCATCGAGCAGGATCGACCCATCTGTGAGGACGCCGTCCACATCGAGGCAGAGAAGTTGGATTCGGGCGGGATCAGGCGTTGGCATGCGGGCATGCTACCCCTGCTCACGCCAGGACATCGAGTTGACCTCGACTTTCAGCCGGTGTCGTGGCTCATGCCGGGCGCTTGAGTTGACGGGAGAGCCGATGATCGGCAGACATCGCCGCGAGATCCCGAAGACGGTCCGCCACGATCGAAAGATCACCAGGACGACGGGCCGGAGCCTTCTGGAGACACGCGTGGACGAGTTCGTCGGCCTCCACGGGAAGATCCGGAAGCAGTCTTCGAAGTGACTCCACCGGCCTCTTGGCGTCGAGCATCTCGGTTGATCCGTAACGTCCGGTCAACTGCCGGTAGATCGTGGCACCCAGGAGAAAGGCATCCGTGCGGGCGTCGATGATGCCTACCGCGGCCTGCTCCGGCGCCAGAAATCCGGGTGTTCCTTGGATCCGCGGCTTGCGTTCACCGAGTCGGCACGCTTGGCCGAGATCGATGAGCGTCGCCTGTCCGGTCGCTCCGACCAGGATGTTTCCCGGCTTGAGGTCGGCATGGGCATACCCGAGCTGGTGGAGATGATGGAGTCCGTCCGCGATCGACGCGAACTGCCTGAAGAGCTCGTGCGGTGTTACCGGAGGAGCTTCGTCGAGGGGAACGCCATCGACGAAGTCCAGGATCAGTGACACCTCGGTGGTCCGGACGATCTCGCGGTATCGAAGGAGTTTCCGTGCGGATCGGACCGCTGGATGATTGACTTTCGAGCCGACTTCGTACTCCCGTTCGACCTGCGCCAGGAAACGTCGGGAGGCCGCATCACGGCAGCTCACGTGCTTGAGCGTGAAGAGGTCTCGGCTCCGCGGATCCGAGACCACATAGAGCCGGCTCGCGGCCCCCTCACCGAGTCGATCGATCACTCGATACCCGTGGATCTCCTTCGGACTTGTCGCCTGCCTGCTAGGTGTCGCCTGCCTGCTGATCATGACTGTCTCCGTTCCTTCTGAATCGCCGTTGTTCGCACGATCGTCCTTCGCGGTTTCCGTATTCTCTGGAATCCACAACCTTTGAGACGCTCTCTTCCCTCGCGTGCCTCGCGTGCTCCGCATGAACCCGCCGAGGCCTCATGCTGCCTGACCCGACCGTCGGATCCAAGGTTGGAAACCGACACTCGATCGAGCGGGAGATCATGACGCCGTTCCACCAAGATCCGGTGTGGACTTCCAACGGAGTTCGTGAACTCCTCAGAGAATTCACTGGGACCGCCGAGCCTGTTCACGAGTCAATACGCCGTTCCACGGACTTCTTGCGAATTCAATTCCCCTAATTTCACGCTGCCCGACGGCTATCCTGCCCACGTTGCCCCTGATCGCCAATCGCCTTCAGTTCTCGGAGTCGATCCACGACTTCATTGATTCCCACGGGCCGGCGGGTCGGATCCGGATGAAGGCACTGCTCGAGCAGTCGGTGTATCCCCTCGGATCCGCATCCGTGACGAAGCAACTCGCTCCAGCTTTGATGGAGATCGAGCCAATCGGCCGCA
The DNA here is from genome assembly GCA_028823105.1 of Phycisphaerales bacterium. GTDB lineage: Bacteria > Planctomycetota > Phycisphaerae > Phycisphaerales > SM1A02 > UBA12014. The sequence continues at coordinate 27,301 of JAPKCC010000023.1, forward strand.
TTCCGCTCGGACGCGTTGGGCATTTTGAGTCGGGCCCGAAGGATCACCGCCGTGATCGTTGCGGCAAAGCCAAACACATCGGCCCTCGCGGTTCGGACGCCACCCAAGAACTGTTCCGGGCACGAATAGCCCGAGTTGCCGTGGCCGCCGGGGAAGGCCGTACCCGCCTCCGCGGTCTCCGCAAACCCGATGATCCAGGGTGAGCCGTCATCGCCTACCAAAATGTGCCGTGGGCGGATGGCGCCGTGCACGAGGCCTTGATCGTGGACGTGCGACAACGCCTCGCCGACCCGCTCCATCAACCCGAAAATCGCGTCGATGCTCGGCACGTCCCAGCGATCGAGGGTCGGCCCATCGACATACTGTTGAAAGAGCCCAACTTCATGAACTCGGAAGCCTTTTCGCCCCCGACGTAACCTTCGAACCTGACGAATGCAGGCGTGCTCCAACCGCCGGCCGATCTCGTATTCAGCAGCGAGACGCCGGCAACGCTCTTCATCCTCGGCGGTGTGCCGTTGGACATGCTTGAGTGTCTGGAGAGTTGCGTCCACCGGATCCGCGACCAGATAGGTCGTGACCAGATCCTTGTGGCCCAGCTCTGCGAGGACTCGATGCCCCATCAGGTTTCCTCGCCGTATGGGCGTGGCGGGGCGTCCTGACCTCTTATTAAACTTCATATTCGGCACGATCTTCTCTCCCCTCGCACGAGCCTTATGCCCGTGACCTTGAATCCTCCAGACTCTCGTTAACAACCGACCCCGAGGCAAGTACAGCTCCAGACCGTGTGCCGTCTCGAGTCCGTCTGGATCGGTTGTAGGAAGTCCGCGGCCGGATGCTCATTCGGTGATCGATAAGGCCAGGAGAACGACGAACACGTCGTAGACCGCGTGGGTCGCCGCCACAATGCCGAAACCACGAAGAATATAGACCATCGAAAAATAGGCTCCGCTCGCGAGATAGAACACCGCCAGCCCAGAAAGCAGGCCACCTTCTGGGCCATGGATCGGGTGGTAGAGCATGAACGCGACCGCCGAGATCACCACCGCGAAGAACACCGTCACGCGATGCGATACGCCGAACCCGTCGACCAGCAGGGCATGAACCGTCGCAATAATCGCCCAGCGGAAGATCAGTTCCTCGTAGAGACCAGCCCCGATGCCCATCGCCATCCGTTCGGCGATGGTCTCACTCACCGGGACACTCGCCGCCAGTGGTGTCGCACTCGAGTTCAGGAGGGCTGCGATCACGACGATGGGGATCACGAGGATGAACGACTCGATCCACATCAGGCCGATCGTTCCCCAATGAATGGCCCAAGGATTCCGGCTCAGGACCTGCCAGACGAAGAGCAGGATGACCAGAAGGAGTCCCGGAAGCCCGAGTCCGAAACCCGTAATTCCCATCGCTGAAAACAGGTCAATGATGTATTTGTGCGCGAGATTCGTGACCAGAACCCCGCCATCCTGCCGCAGGATGGCGATAAGACCCAGTTCGTAGATCACGATCAAAGGCGCGAGGAGGAGCAGGATTTCAAGGGGACGCTGGGCGCGTTGCCAATATGGGCCGGTCCAGAACGGACCTCCCGCCGCGGGGCCGAACGGATCCGAGGACGAGCGAACCGGTTTCGCCATGGCAGCGTCACCATCCTTGTTCTTGTTCTTGTCCTTGTCCTTGACCCTGCCCGTGACAGTCCCCCGTGGCGTTTTCGGCCTCGGCGTCATGGGCGTAGCCTCACCAGCGTGGAACCGTGAAGCCGTGCGAGAGGGCCACGATCAGGCTGCTGCGGACTTGAGATCACGCAATCGTCGCGAGAGTCGGCTCTTCCGACGCGCGGCGGTGTTGCGGTGGATCGTGCCGGAGCATGAGATCTTGTCGAGAACCGAACAGACCTTGCGGAATTCTGTTTCCGCGTTATCGACGTCCTTGTGTTGGACCGCCGAAAGGAAGTTCTTGATCTGGTTCTTGACGCGACGCTTCCGCCAATTGTTAATGGCGCGGCGTTTTGCGTTCTGACGAACGCGCTTCTTAGCTGATTCAGTATTCGGCACGAGGCCAGCTCCCTGCAAGGATTTGAGCCGCGCATTATCGCCAGCATCGCTCAGGTTGCAACCCCAAATCCGACGAATCAGGGGGGGAATCACCGGGATCGGACCGCTATCATCGTTTTTAATGCACGCACCACCCACCGAATTTCAGACAAAGGTGGTCTCAGACCGCCATGCTGATACCCGCACCGCCGCCTTGAGCCTTGCCGGATCACTTCGAGACGAACTTCAGGGACCTCCGGCCGCAATTCTCGTGGCGGCGAGTTTTCATCATTCCGCAGCCCTTCCTGAGGCCGTTCGGACTATTCGTGATGCGCTCGATGGTCCTTCCTCTATCGGATTCACCGCCCGGTCCGTGATGGCGGGGGCCGAAGAATGGGAATCCGGACCCGCCATGGTCGCCATGGCGATCGGCGGCCCTCGACTACGAATCCGCACCTTCCAATTCGATCATCGCGATGGCCCCCCGGAAGCCTGGTCTCGAGAACTGGTCCGAAGTCGACTTCGGCCGATGTCACCTCCCCGGGGACTTCTGGTCTTCGCCGATCCCTTCACCGCAGGGTCGGATGCACTGCCCACCCGGCTGGCAGCAACGCTTCCGGCCGGTACCCCAATCTCAGGAGGACTCCTGAGCGGCGCGAGTCAGGCCGGAGCCAACGTCCTGGTGGCGGATGACGGCGTGTCGATGTCCGGCGCCGTGGGGCTCATCTTCGAGGGCGACATCGAGCTTGAGACCATCGTCGCCCATGGCTGTCGGGGCGTCGGCGACACGATGATTGTGACGGGTGCAGACGGCGGTACGATCACCAGCCTCGGCGGTCGACCGGCCGCCGAAGTGCTCGACGAAATTCTCGGCAATCTCTCCGGCGGGGATCGAACGGCCCTGGCGAGGACCCCGTTGATCGGAATCGCCGCCGATGCCGCGAAACCAATCAAGGGCCGTGGCGATTTCCTGATCCGTCCGATCGGTGCGATCGATCGATCGAGTGGCAATCTGCTTCTCTCCGGCGGCGCCCCCCGCGGCTCCACGGTCCGTTTTCAGGTTCGTGACGCGTCGATCGCCGCCGAGGACCTGGGCATGTCCCTCGATCTCGCGGTCCTCGATCATCGCCCTGCCGCCGGCGTGATCCTTGCCAGTTCCGCTGGCCGAGGGTCATCGCTCTTCGGTTCACCCGGACATGACGCCCGGCGGATCCATGAGCGTCTGGCCGAACCCCCGATTCTCGGTTTCGTGGCCGCCGCTGAGATCGCAAGAATCGGTGGACGAGCGCGACTGGCCGGACTCGGGCTTTCCGCAGTCGTGCTCCGAGGCCTCCTCCCGACCTAGACCCGCCGATATACCGATCCATCCCCTCGGTGAACCCAGACGGCCTCTCCCCGGTAGAAAATCGTCGTGACCAAGGAACTGGCCCGATAAGGTCTTGAGGCCGACGTTCGCCGGCAGGGAACGCGGAATCAAAGGCAGTTTGCGTTGGTGTCCTGACGCGAACTAAGGAAGATGGGTCGGCAGTGATCCGGATCGGTGTGGAGCCGCCTGAGGCCACGCCTGATTCACGTGAGCAGATTGAAGTGAAGGAATGCACCGCCCCATGGGTATCGGCACCATTCTCGTCGAACGCGGATTGATCACCGAGCTTGAGCTCGACGAGGCTATTCGTGAACAGAAGCGGACCGGCGAGCGACTCGATCACGTGCTCGTTCGGCTGGGGCATGTCGCTCAGGACGCGGTGCTGGAGGCCATCGGACGTCAACTCGACATGGCCATCGTCGATCTTTCCGAGATCGAGGTCGATGACGAGACGCTTCGAACGCTGCCTTCCCGGCTGGTGTTCAAGCAACTGTGCGTTCCGATCAGTCGGACGGAGACCACCCTCCAGATCGCGACCTGTGATCCGTTCGAACTCAGCACATTCGACGAATTACGGCTCCTCACCGGACTCGGAGTCGAGCTCGTGCTGGCCGACGAACGCGATCTCCGTAAATTCATCCGATCCCATTATGGCGTGGCGGGAGACACGCTTGATGCCCTGTCGACCGACGATCCTGCCGAAGGCGATCTCATCCTCGACGTCTCCAGCAGCGAGCTCGATGCCGACGAGGAGGCCAGCGTCATCAAGCTGGTCAACGATCTGCTTCTGGAGGCGATTCGAGAGCGAGCGACGGACATCCACATCGAGCCGTACGAGGAGGAACTGACCATCCGCTATCGGATCGACGGCGTGCTGAGCGAAGCCGGCGTCCCCGCATCGGTCAACCGATTCCGGAACGCGATCGTCAGTCGCCTCAAGATCATGGCGGCGCTAAACATCGCGGAAAAAAGGAAGCCGCAGGACGGCCGGATCACCCTCCGACACAAGGGGCGGGAGTTCGATCTTCGAGTCTCGATCATTCCGATGATCGCAGGCGAAGGCGTCGTACTCCGGGTTCTCGACAACAGTGTGGCGAAACTCGGACTCGATGATCTCGGCATGCCCTTGGCGATCATGGAGCGATGGGACACCGTCATCACCCGCCCGCACGGCATCCTCCTGGTCACCGGTCCGACCGGATCCGGAAAATCGACCACGCTCTACGCGTCGCTCAACCGCATCGTGAGCGAAGCGGTGAAGGCGATCACGATCGAAGACCCCGTGGAATACCACGTCGAGGGTGTGAACCAGATTCAGGTGAACGCCGCGACCGACATGACCTTCGCGGCAGGCCTGCGGGCCATTCTCCGGCATGATCCGGACATCATCATGATCGGCGAGATCCGAGATCTGGAGACCGCCGAAGCAGCCGTACAGGCATCGCTTACCGGCCACCTGGTCTTCTCCACGCTGCATACGAATGATGCGGCCGGTGCGACCACTCGCCTCCTCGACATGGGGATCGAACCATTCCTCGTCGCCTCGAGCGTCGAAGCGATCCTCGCACAGCGACTGGTCAGAAGAGTCTGTGAATCATGCATGCGACGACGCGAGATGACCGCCGCCGAGCTCCCGGAAGGACTGGTACCACCGGCAGACGGCCTGGTGGTGGAAGCCCCGGGTTGCCGGGAGTGCCGCCGTACCGGCTTCCGAGGACGGGTCGGCGCGTTCGAGTTGCTCCGAATGACCGATACGATCCGCGATCTGGTGGTAAACCGTGCCGATGCGACGCGAATCCGGAAGGTCGCCAACGCCGAGGGTGAGATCGATCTTCTTCGCGATGCGGCGTGGGATCTGGTGCGAGCAGGCATCACCACGCCTGCGGAAGCCATGCGGGTCGTCCGAATCTGACCCGGCGACCCCATGGATCGTCGCCGAGTCGATCGAGAACCTCGATCTCGGGTCAGGATCGACCGCCCCCCCGAATCCCGACGTCTCTCCTCCGGGCATTGTTCCAGCGGGCTGGGAACCACCGAGGGGCCCACGACGAACCGAGTGGCTTGACGGCAACCCGTCATCGGCAGACACTATGCCTCCCTTCACGCGGCGAGGAGCCCGTGAGCCCGGTTCTGACCCGCAATGGGCGGTCCGGATAGTCGATTCGCGAAAGCGGACAAATGGCCTTCGTCAAACACGAAGGCGTGGAGATTCCCCAATGGCCCGAGGTTCTGGTGCCGGTACCGGCGTGATCGTTGCTCTGGTCGTCAGCGTGGTCTGCAACGTAGGCCTGTTGACGATCACGTTCATGATGTACTCCGGCAAGGCCGAAGCACTCGAGAATGAGGCGAAGGCTCAGGCCGAGATGACACAGTTCATCAAGCCTTCGGATCGAACCAACGAATATGAACGCCAGATGGACGCGGCGAGGAGCAACCAGAAGTCGCTCCACGCCCACCTTCAGGACAAAAAAGGCGAAGTCGCCGCATTCGTCACCGGCAATCCCAACGCCGACTTGACCGAAATGCGGAGCAGCCTTGGTCTGGGTGAAGGCGACGTCGTGCGAAGCGAGATGACGGACCTACGTCGCCAACTCACTGCATCGCAGAATGATGGGGCGAGCCTCGAACGTCAGCTCACGGACAGCAAGTCGACCAACGACGGGCTCCGCGATCGAAATGACCAGAACGAAAAACTAGGACAAGAAAAGGTCGCTCAAGTCGAGCTGGAGTTCAGCGGCTACAAGACCGCAGCGCTTCGATACCAGCAGGAAATCGAGCAGGCGATCCAGAGCATCGAGGAGAGTCGAGTCAAGCTCGACCGAGATTACCGCAACCGTCTCGCCGATCTTCAGAGCCGCCTCGACCGATCGAATCAGGACAACAGCGTCTTCCGCGCCCAGATCGAAGAACTCCGTAAGAAGACGGAGAACTACCGAATCAAGCCCCAGAGCCCGGCGGAACTCGTCGATGGCCGGGTGATCAGTGTTCCGGGTACGGGTGGTCAGGTCTTCATCGATCTCGGCCGAAATCAGCGAGTCATCCCAGGTATGACCTTCGAGGTCTACGAGGATGCCACGTCGATCCGTCCCGACCCGCGGACCGGTGAGTACGTGCGAGGAAAGGCCAGCATCGAGATCATCAAGGTCGCGGCGGACACCTCGACCGGACGAATCACTCGGGAACTCACCGGACGCCCCGTGGTCAAGGATGATGTCATCGCGAATGCGGTCTTCAATCCCGACTATCGCTTCAAGTTCCTAGTTCACGGGCTGTTCGACGTGAACGGCGACGGCCGACCATTCGAGGATGAAACCGACTACGTACGACGTCGAATCATCGAATGGGGCGGTGAAATCGTCGAAGGCGACACCCTCACTGGCGACCTCGACTTCTTGGTGCTCGGTGCCCAGCCACCGATGCCTGCCCCACTGCCCCCTGATGCCGGCGACGATCAGTTCCGTCGCTTCCTCAAGCAGCGTGAAGCCCGCGAACAGTACGAACGACTCTTCGATCAGGCGACCGACGCCCAGATCCCTGTACTCAACTGGAACCGGTTCGAAATGCTCACGGGTATGAATCCCCGCTGATCGGCTCGTCCCGCCATCCTTGCTCTTCTCCGCGGACCGGACCGGCATGACGGTTCGGTCCGCGGCTTTTTCGGATCTTCGTCCACGGTGAACGCGACCCAGCAGAACCTCTTCGACGACCCTGTCCGCGGGCTCAGAGACCTCGCGGAGTTCCTGCCGCTCCGAGCGCTGGGAGCCGCGATCCAGTGCGTCGATCCTGAACAGAATCTGCGCACTGCGGCAACCTTCGGGTCGCTGTACGCAAGAATCGCCTCGAAGCGGACCGCCCGGGCCAAGTCGAACATCCTTCGGTCGCTCCCCGGAACGACGGAGACCGAGGCGGAGCGACTCGCCATCGAATCGATCCGATACATGTTTCGGTTGTTCCTCGTCGACAGCCTCGCCATGCCGCGTCTCGTGAACCCTTGGAGTTGGCAGGAGCACGTCGAATTCACATCCTTCGCCCGGGGCGCAGAGCTTCTCGCCTCCGATGAACCAGCCCTGTTCATCACCGGACACTGTGGCAATTGGGAACTTCTCGGCTTCACGCTCGCCGCCATGGGTTTTCCGATGACCGCGCTGGCACGGCCGCTGGATAATCCGTACCTCAACCGCTGGCTGCTCGGACTCCGTGAGGCCCGGGGCCTTCGAGTGCTCACCAAGTGGGGCGCCACCGATCGAATCGTCTCCATGATCGAAGGGGATGACCCCGCGGGCCGACGCATCGGCTTCATCGCGGATCAGAATGCCGGGGAGTCCGGATTATTCGTCCCGTTCCTCGGCCGCCTCGCCTCGACCTACAAGTCGATCGGACTGCTGGCGATGCGATACGAACTCCCGGTCATGGCCGGTTTCGCTCGGCGGATCGGAAATCGCTTTCAGTACCGCTTTGAGATGGTTGATTACTTCGGGCCGGAGGATTGGTGCGATCAACCCGACCCCTTGTACTACGTCACCGCGAGATTCAATCGAGCGATCGAGAAGATGGTCATCTCCGCCCCGGACCAGTACCTTTGGATCCACCGCCGATGGAAGAGCCGTCCGAAGTGGGAGGTTGAAGGCCGGGAGATGCCCGCCTCGATGCGGACTCGATTAGAAGGACTTCCTTGGATGGATCAGCCAACCTTGGACAGAATCCTCTTGGATGGGAGCGCTTCCAGATGACCAGCAACGGGCGATTCTCCGGCCAACGCATCCTCGTGGTCGACGACGACCAGGACATCTTGGATTCGACGGCACTGGCCTTCCGGGCGGAGGGCGCGGAGGTGATCCTCGCCGCCGATGGAAACACCGCCGTGTCCCTGTTTCTTGCCGAGCGACCGGACGGCGTCGTGCTCGACATGATGCTCCCGACCAGATCCGGCTTCCTTGTTCTCGAGAAGATCAGAGCGACGACGGATCCACCCCCGGTGGTGATGGTGACGGCCAATCAAGGAAGGCGGCACTTGATCTACGCCGAGAATCTCGGAGTCTCGGCGTACCTCGTCAAGCCGATCCCGCTCCAGCGGCTTCTCACGACCCTTGGTGACTTGATGGAGCTGAAGTGAAACTCGATCCCTTTTCACGAGTCGTCGCCTCGTCTCGCTCGTCGTGGATGCTATTCTCGGGGGCCGAAAGGTAGTCATGGCGAAGTTGACCCAATGGCGAATTCACAGTCCCAAGCCTCCCGACGCCGATGGCCGAGCCGCGGTGATGGCGACTCGCGCCGAACTGGCCGAAATGCTGGCCGGATTCAACATCGCCCCGGAGCGAGAAGGCGCCGACTTTGAAGTGCTCCACGGCCCCGGCATCCGTATTCACATGCCCTTCGAAGATCCCGTTCGTCAGGTGCTCGTCGAGGAAGACGATGATTCGATCGCCGCGTTCGTGTTGATGGCCATCGCGAGGCGATTCGACTGGAAGTTCACCGACGTCGATACGCAGCGAACCCTGTATCTCTTCCGAAGGAAGGAAGCCGAATGAGCAGCGAAGATCCAGTTGGTCTCGTCGTCCAAGGGACCACCATTGCTGGAGACGATCCGGAAATCGTCCGAATCGCATTGGATCAAGCATTCGACTATCGCGGCGATGTGACCATCATTCGACGAGACGGAACCGAGGTCGAGGGATATCTCTTCGACCGACGGAGCGAGCGGACACTGGAAGCATCGCTGGTCCGGATCATGCCGACCGATCCGGCAGTCGGCCGGATCGAGATCGCCTACCCGGACATCGCCGAGATTCGATTCACCGGTCGTGATCCGGCTGCAGGGAAGACTTGGGAGAACTGGGTTCGCCGATTCGCCGAGAAGAAACTCGCCGGAGAAAAAGCGAGTATCGAGAGCGATCGCCTCGACTGATCGGGATATCCGACTCGAGTCCCGACCCCGACACGTATTTTATTTCCATGATCCCATGATCCCATGATCCGGTGATCCGGTGATCCGGTGATCCGGTGATGCGGTGATGCGGTGATGCGGTGACGCGAAGATGCGGAACGCCCCGGCAACCCTCTGATTCACGGGCGCCGAATCAGCGTCTCGACTTCGGCGTCGATTTCGATGCGCGATGCATTTCTTCGGGAATCGATCTCGTTCAACCTGGCATCGACCGTCTCCAGCAGGTCCATGGTGGCCTGAGAACTTCGGTCGAAGGCATCTCGACCAGTGACCGCTCGAATCGCATCCTGCCGACCCGCTCGCTCCAGCCTGGCCCGGATCCCGATGGCCTCCTGTTGATTCGTGGCAAGCGTCCTGACCAACTTCGCCCGGAGTCCCAGCAGGTCCGCCTCTTCCTCGGTCACGGGCCCTGCCGTCGTGCCTGCGAGCCGAAGGCTCGGAAGCGTTTCGTCGGGCGAATCGTCGATCACCGGCGGCGGGGAGTTGGTAGTGGCATCCGTCATCTGCCCGCAATTATCCCCGCTGCGATCAACTGAGGCAAGCGAAGCCGAGGGTACGGAACGATCCACGTCCCCGATATGGAACACATCCAGCATGCTCCCGGTATCGGCGGACTCACCTGTTCTCCGCGAACGACTCGGGAGAATCATCTCTCAAGATTTCAAAACCGCTTTATTACCGGACTACTTGTGGTCGCTGAGCGGAGAGAATGACCCGACTCTTGGAATGGCTAAAAAGTGATTCAGCCGTCAGGTCCAACCCCAGAG
>JAPKCC010000024.1 GCA_028823105.1 Phycisphaerales bacterium
CCCGAGTGTCTCGGAGCCGACCCGTCGAGCGGGACTCGGCGCCTCCGGCCAAGACGTACTGGTGACCGCCACGATCTCCGGAGCGGTCAAGTTGAGAACCGTCCTCCTGAATGAGGTGCCGGTTCGCAACGGGACCGTGCTTCGCGGCGAAAAACGTCTCTCGAGATACCTGAAGACGCTGGTAGCTCGACCGCGCCCCCCGCTGACGACCAGACTCGACGTGCAGATTCCTCCCCGGCCTCCAACACCCGTCCTCGAACCCGGTGGGAAGATCCTGCGAGAACGCCCCGCGGACACGACGCTCGGTCCCACGGAGATCGAACTCCCGATCTCCGGCGCTGGTGAAGTCCCGATCTTTGACCCTCGAGGATTGGTCTCATTCAACGCGAACGACGTGATCATCGACGAGGAACGTGATGCGGTCATCGTGGTGGGTTCGGTCGTCATCGACTACGACGGTGCCAACACCGGCGAGGCCATTCGCCGACTCTCGCTGGTCGCCGAACGAGGCGTCGTCTTCCTCAATTCCGGAACAATCCGTGGACTCCGCGAAGGCACCGCCACCGTGCAGGCCGAAGCGATCAGCGGAATCTTCCTCGAAGGCGCGGTCCGCGCGAGCGACGGCAACTACACCCTTCGAGGGTCGAGCATCTACTACGACCTGCCCAACAATCAAGCGGTGATCATGGATGCGGTGCTCCGAACGTACTCCCGCCGCGGACGGGTGCTTCCCGTCTACGCCCGAGCTGAAGAGATGCGCCAACTCGCCTCCGATCAGTGGAAAGCCGATCGTGCCACGATCTCGACCAGCGAGTTCTTCCAACCGCACCTCTCAATCGGTCTCGAACGGGTCACGTTGACCGAGCGGCCGGATGCCGACGGCGAAACCACGACCTGGGTCAAGGGCGATGGCCTCACCATGAACGCCAGTGGCATCCCCTTCTTCTACTGGCCGGGATTCGAGGGCCCCGCGGAACAACCCCCGCTCAAGGGAATCAGCTCGGGCTATCAGGCCGACAAGGGATTCGGAATCGGAACGACCTGGGATTTCTTCCGCCTTCTGGGGCTCGCCAAACCACAGTGGATTGCCGCGGACCTGCTCATCGACGGCTTCGAGAAACGCGGCCCCGCAGTGGGGCTCGACCTGAATCTCTCGCAACTCGGCGGGATCGCCGGTTCGGGTTCGATCGACCTCTATGGGCTCTACGACTTCGGCGGCACGGATCGCACGACGTCCGGCCGAGACGTCAAGATCGATCAAGGACTTCGCGGGGAGGCGGTTGGCCAGTATCGAGCGATCCTTTCCGCGGATCTCTACCTCGAAGCCCAGTTGTCCTATCTCTCCGATCAGACTTGGGCCACTTCCTGGCGAGAGCGTGAGTACAACAACCGCCGCGAATACGAATCATCCCTCTATCTCGACTACAGCCCGGACAACACCTCGCTGTCCTTCCTGGGCAAAGCGGACGTCAACGACTTCATCTCGAATGGATGGCTCATCGCCAGCCAGCCCTACGTCGTCGAGAAACTGCCGGAAATCGTCTACGACCGGGAAGGTGACGACCTCTTCGACACCGTGACCTGGTCGAGCACCTACGGCGTCTCCAGCATGCGCCTCTCGCCCACCGCGGGAACCGCCGACTCCCTCGGCGTCAAGAAGCAGGCCTTCGCGACCAGCGACGCATCCGCCACCGTGAGTTCGCTCTATGAGGGCGTCGGCTACAACGATGATCTCGTCCAGCGATTCCACACCCGGCAGGAATTCGCGTTGCCGATCTCTGGCAAGGGATGGAACGTCTCGCCATTCGTGTTCGGACGGTTCACGGGATATATGAACGGGGACTGGAACCAGTATCGAGAGATGCAGGGAATCGACCAGGACCTTGACGAATACCGGGTGATGCTCGGTGGAGGCGCCCGGGCGAGCACCAAGTTCGTCGCGATCGATAACGAGGCAAGGAGCGACTTCTTTGACGTGCATCGGCTCCGACACATCATCGAACCCAACGCAACGCTCTGGTACGGATGGGATAGCCTTCCTACTGGCGCCTTCCCGATTTATGACCAACGGATCGAAGGCGCTACCGGCGGCACCGCAGCACAGATTGGAATTCGAGAGACGCTGCAGACCCAGCGCGGCGGTCCCGGCAATCGAGAGTCCGTCGACTTCCTGGTTCTTGATTACGGCGCCGTCTTCAACGACGGCGCCGACGACTTCCAACGATCCTCCGCGATCCAGCCGAGCCTCGCGCCGCTCACTCAATACAACCCTTACTCATGGGTCCAGTCTCCGTATCCACAGTTCTACAACTGGGAACCGGAACTGAGCCAATGGGGAAGCCACGGGTACGGAAGTGCGATCTGGCAGTTGAGTAGTTCGCTCACCCTCGCCGGCTCTGGCCTGTTCGGATGGGAGAACCGGGAGGTCGTCGATCTCACCTCGGGATCTCCGGTGACCCGGACCATCAACGGACTGTTGCGGGGATCGGTCGGGGTCGAGATGAATCATGCTCCCGACACCAGCACCTATCTGGAGTACCGATTCCTCGGCGCCACCGACGACGAATTACTCCAGGCCGGACTTCGCTATCGAATCGGCCGCTTGTACCAGCTGGGAATCTCCCCGCAATACGACCTGCGCCGCGGGGAGTTTCGAGCCGCCACCGCCTCGATCGTCCGAACGCTTCCCGACTTCAACTTCAGGTTGACCGTCGGCTACAACCTGATTCGCGATGAGACCGTCTTCGGGATGAACATTGCAGTACCCCCCACTCCCGGCGTGGGGTTCCCGACGTATTGAATTCGAGAACGTCGGAAGTGAGGCTCAACCTTTCAGGTGCGCCTCGCCGGCAGTCGTGAGTTTTCGACCCCGCGGCGTGCGGGAAAGAAACCCGATCTGCAGAAGGTAGGGCTCCACGATGTCCTCAAGGGTTCCCGCGTCCCCCCCCATCGTCGCCGCAATCGCTTCGAGCCCCGCCGGACCACCTTCGTAAACCTCCGAAAGCACGCGAAGGTACTTTCGATCGATCTCGTCGAGACCGAGATCATCGACCCCCTCGAGTTTGAGCGCCGCCGTCACCGCCGGTGCATCAATCGCACCGGTGCCACGGACCTCCGCGAAGTCCCGCACCCTGCGGAGAAGTCGAAGCGAGACTCGCGGTGTTCCGCGGCTTCGTTCCGCGATCGCATCGAATCCGCTCACCGCCACTTTGGAGATCCCCATGCGAACCACGGCTCGCTTGAGAATCTCGACCAGATCAGCCTTCGGGTAGTACTCGAGATGATGCGTGATCCCAAAACGGGCCCGCAAGGGCTGCGTCAGCATCCCGGCTCGGGTCGTCGCCCCGATCAGCGTGAACGGTTTCAAGGTGAGCGTGATCACCTTGGCGTGCATCCCGCTGTCGACCGTGAAGTCGACCTTGAAGTCTTCCATCGCGGGGTAGATGTACTCCTCGACCGCGGGCGGAAGCCGGTGAATCTCGTCAATGAAGAGAACATCTCCCTCTCCGAGCTTGGTCAGCGTGCCGACCAGATCCGCCGCCTTGTTCAACGCAGGTCCACTGGTCACCCAGGCCGTCGATCCCATCTCATTGGCGATCACGTGCGCCAACGTGGTCTTCCCGAGTCCGGGCGGGCCGTGCAGGAGCACGTGCTCCATCGACTCCCCGCGTGCTTTGACCGCCTCCATCGCAATCGACAGCCGCTCGACCAATGCCGACTGGCCCACGTAGTCCTGAAGGGTCTTCGGGCGAACCGCCAATCCCGACGGGACAAATGCGGCGGATGCGGCGGATGCGGCGGATGCGGCGGATGCGGCATGCTTCTCCCCACCCTGCGATTCTCCAGAAACGATTCGCTCTCGTGCCATGCCCGCATCATCGGGGCAATGAGCGATCGACGCCAGTCTCCGGAACATTGCTCCAGCGATCTCGAGCGTCAGCACGTCCCGACCCGCTAGAACGCGGTCGAAACGGGCTCGCGAGTGGTCGAGTCGACTTCGAAGAAGCCTTCGGACTTGAATCCGAACAGGGTGGCCACGAGGTTCGACGGAACCGTCGTGCAGAGCTGGTTCATCTCTCTGACGTTTCCGTTGTAGAACCGCCGGCCCGCGGCGATTCGATCCTCCGTATTGGCCAGTTCCTCCTGCAGGGCCCGAAAATTCGCATCGGCCTTCAGGTCTGGATACGCCTCCGCCACCGCCATCAGTCGGCCCAGGCCCGAGACCAACGCCTGCTCGTCCCCGCTCTGTCGATCGGGGCGCCCCTGATTGGCCTGCGCGTGATTCCGCAGCTCCACCACTCGTTCGAGGGTCTCCCGCTCGTGCGCCGCGTACCCCTTGACCGTCGAGACCAGATTGGGAATGAGGTCATATCGCCGCTTGAGTTCGACATCCACGTCCGACCAGCTCTCCTTGAGATGCTGGCGGACCGAGACCAGACGATTGAAGGTGACGGCCAGCCAGATCACGAAGAGGAACAGGACCGAAGCGATGATAATAATGGTCGGAGTCATGGATGGTCTTTCGTCGAAGCTGCTTGATCGGTCATCGACTTCGCCAGGTGCCGAGGCCAGTGACCGAGAAAACCATCGGCCCAGTCGAGTTGCCGGTCGAACGCTTCGGCATCCCATCGGCCCTTGCCGTCCGAGATGCAAATGAGTTCGCCTTCGATCTCGAACGCCGGCGGCGAGGTGGACATGATGAACTCCATCATCCGTGGATCGATCAGATCGTAGGCGAACCGCTTGTCTTCACTGGAGACGTGGTAGGCCTTGCTGAATTCGACGCTCTCGAAATCGATGTCGTCGAAACCGAGCACACCCTTGAGGCGGTCGAAGAAGCCCTCACGTCGAACGATGGTCTCAGGTCCGACGCCGAACGGATTCCACACGATCAGGTAACTGAGATTGACCGTCACCGTCCGACGGTTCTTGCCTGAACCACGCTCCTCGCGGAATCGAAAATCACCGGTGCGGACCCGGACCGACCGATCCGCGATCGTGGTCGTCCCCTCCATGGTGTTGAACGCGGCGCGGGAGTGCCCCCGCCGGAACATTCCGAACCGGGCGAACCGATCGTCATGCTCCTGATCGTGGCCCTCGGTGAAGGCGAGACCTCGTTTGGCCGCGAAGGCCTGAAGCGCCTCGCGCCGCTTGCGGGCCTGTCGATGGGCGAACACCATCCCGGCGATGATCAACCCCACGACGAGGATGATCAGGATTACTTCCATGACGGGCTGCTCCGGCGTGTGGATCGATCGAGCGCGTTCCTGGCATTGAGCCGCCGACCTTTCGAGAAGCCCGGAGGACGGATCGTGACCAGATCACTTCTCCATTGCTGGCGGTCGATCAGAACTCGACCTTCGGTGCCTGCTTGACGGCGGCCGCTTCGCTCGCGTCGAGTTCGAAGAAATCCTTCTCGGTGAATCCGAACGTTCCGGCGATGAGGTTCGAGGGGAAGACCTTCGTCGCCTCGTTGTACTGATTCACCGTGCGGTTGTAATGCTGTCGGGCGAAACCAATCTTGTTCTCGGTGCTGGTCAATTCTTCCTGCAGCTGGAGGAAGTTCGTGTTCGCCTTGAGATCCGGATACGCCTCGGCGACCACCATGAGCTTTCCGAGTGCCTGGGTCAGCATGCCCTCGGCGCCTGACTGCGCGGCGACTCCGCTGGCACTCGTCGCGGCAGCGCGAGCGGCGGTCACGGCCTCAAATGTTCCGGATTCGTGAGCGGCATACCCCTTGACCGAATTCACGAGATTCGGAATCAGATCGTGCCGTCGTTTGAGTTGGACATCGATATCGCTCCAGGAGTTCTGAACGCCCAGTTTCTTCCGCTGCAGTCCGTTGTAGAGACCGATCACGAAGATCACGACGAAAAAGAGCAGGCCGAGAATGACCACGAGAGGAATAAGGATTGATGCCGTCACAAGAAGCTCCGAAGTGGGGAATTCCCCGGAAGGGGTGTCGAACAAGATTGCTGGATCAAGGACCTAGCCACGTCCCGGTGCAGATAATGCCGGATGCCAATGTCACGAAGATAGTCAATACCGCGAATGGGGCACGTCCGATCAACCCAAGAATCGGTCATGCCAATCACGAAAATGCCGTTGCTCGACGATTTACCGCCGAAAGAAACGCGGAAAAGTCGAGATAGTCCGGTCTCACATCCACGGCCCCTGCCGCATGCAGCACGTCCGCTCGGTCACCGCAGGCGAGGCCGACGAATCCGATACCCAGCCGATCCGTGGCGATCACGTCCCAGCGACCATCCCCGACGTAGACAACCCGATCGATCTCCCTGTCTGACGCCGCGCTCGCCCGCTTGATCGCCATTCTGATGATGTCTTCACGCGGGTGCGCGTCGTCGGCGTGGGCGGCGGGAACCTCGACATCAGGTACGCCCGCGGCCTTCAACTTCAGACGAGCGGTGGTTCTCCAACCACCGGTGGCGATCGCCGAATTCCAGCCGGCGTCTGCAAGTCGGGCGAAGACGGTCGTTGCACCTGGCACCGGCCGAAAGAGCCTCGGGTCTCGCTCAATCGCCGCTTCGACCCGACGAACGAATGCATCTCGGACCAGATGGACGGTTTCTTCGGTTGACGGCAAGTCGGTGCGGCTGGAGATCAACTCCATCGCGATCGCCTCGTCGGTGGAATGCCCGTAGTGGCCCCAGTCGGTCTCGATCGACTCCAGTCCGAGGATTTCTTGGGCCGCTTCGACCCAGCAGGAATCATCAACTTCACTGGTGAGGGCGAGGGTTCCGTCGAGATCAAAGATGGCCAGTCCACTCATCATTGGCTCCATGCACCCGTCCGGATCTCGAAGCGTACCAGTTCCTTTTCGGCCGCCGGAAGGCCCCGTTCGACGATGCCCCTACCCACATCTTGAACCGCCTCTTCCGTATCATGAGCGGCATGAGCGACATGAGCACCGCCACGCCTCGGAAGAACGCCCGGATGGGATTTGCGCCGGCGCAGAATCGCGTCGTCGTCGCGATGCGGTCGGTCTCCAATCAAATCATTACCACGCAGTACGGACGGACGCTGAATTTTCATCTCGATTGCGAGTATCCGAAGGCCGGCGAAGAGGATCGAGACTCGGTCGACCGCTACGATCTGCAGGACTGACCTGCCGCACCGATTTCGTCGCCTCCACTGGAGATCCGCCACGCCCCCGACACGTTCCAATCCAATATCGTCGAGCATCGCAGGCCGCGTGACCATCCTCTCGTTCTGCCTGATGCTGTTGTCCCTAGGCATCGCTCGCCCCGTGGATGCCCAAGTCTCCGTGGCGGAACGGACCCGACTCGAACGCGCCCTTCGATCACTCTACGAACCGACCGCGATGGACGAAGCTCGCATCAGGGGCATGGCAAAAGACCTCGGTATCGAGGACGACGATGCGGTCTCGAACGCCATCGAGACCTACCAACGAACTTGGAAGCCATTGCTTGAGGGTCCGATCAAGACGATCCGTGATCGCTGGGCCGCCTGCTTCTCCATCGATCCCCAGATCGGCCGGATCGAGACCAGTTTCACGCCGGAGCTCACCGCACTTCTCAATGCGAAAGGCGAGGCGTTTCGCGCTGCGGATGCCGCGGACGAGGCAGTCTTTGATCATCTCCGAATCGCCAAACGTGGCAAGGATTTCAAGGGCGATCAATCGATCGCGACCGTGCGAGAACAGAGAAAGCGGCGGCGTGAACTCCTCGGGTTTCCGGATCGACTTCCGGGCACGTCGATCGAGGCGGCCGACCTGCTGACCTCCGTCGCGACGGACCCCGAACTGCTCGACGCCGTACTGCCCGCGCTCGACGAGTGGGAACTCAAGGTGGACACCGCACTGGTGAGCCGCTGGTCGAGGCTCGAGGCGATCGAGCGAATGCGGGCGGAACTCGAGGTCGAACTGGGGCCTGGATGGCGGCGGCTCGTGGACGGTGAAGAACGCGCCACGTTGGATGCGGAATTCGAAGCGATGGATGACGCGATGGTGGCCACTGAGATTCCCCGACGGCGGATCAACGCGGACATGGTCGCCGGTCTCGCCCGAAGGTTGCCACCGCTGGTCTTTCTTCAGATCGTCCGGCGCCATCACGAACTCGCCCACCCCGCGCTCTTTGTAGAGGATCAGCGCCTCGACCGATTGATCTTCGACGTGCTGGAGTCCGACGACATCGACGATCGCTCGAAGGAGGACGTTGAGTCACTCCTCGCGGCCACCGCCGAACGACTCAATCGACTTGGGGTCGACGCGGCACGGCAAGCCGATCTGACACTTCAGTCGCAGTACCGCCACGTCGGCGAGACGATCCCCTTCTCCCAACTCGCTGACGGGCCAAGCATCGACGACGACATCGATGCCCTGCAAGACGAGATCAACCTCCTCGATCTCGTCCTCAAACGGCGAAGAGAGTTCGATCATCTGGTGCGTCCGCTGGCGGGATTGGGCGAGAAGATCGACTTTCGCGTCCGGAATCACCGCGCCGTGACGAGCGCCTTCGACCGCCGAGATACATGGTCGCGGGATCGACTTCGAGAGACCGTCGAGGACCTCCTGCTGATTCGCGAACGTTCCTCATGGATCGATCCTCAAATACTCGACGAATCGACTTCGGACGCTCCATGACCAGAACGAACCAGCCGGAACAACTCACGGCCGCTGATCGCGCCCGATTCGCATTCCGTCGTCGATTCGGGGCGGATCCGGCACGAGTGGCTTCGGCACCGGGACGGGTCAATCTCATCGGGGAGCACGTCGACTACACCGAAGGCATCGTCCTCCCGTTCGCAATCGATCCGCGAGCAGCGATCGCGATCGGACCTGGTGCCGACCATCGATCGTTGTTCGTGGCCGAGGATCTCGCAGTCACCGTGGAGTATCCCGGCCCCCCGATCACCATTCCCGACCCATCGCCGGATCATCGATTCGCGAATCATCTGCTCGGCGTGCTCCATGCAGCCGGTGGCTCGGACGGACGGCCTCTGAACCTGCTGGTCGCCAGCGATATTCCCATCGGCGCCGGACTCTCGTCGAGCGCCGCGGTCGAAGTCGCGCTCGGCGCCGCGCTCGCCGCGTTCTTAGACCGCCCCACCGATCCCCACACCCTCGCGCGGCAGGCGCAGATCGCCGAACACGAGTTCGTCGGCACGCCCTGCGGGATCATGGACATGCTGATCTCCGCGGCGGGAATCGCCGGGCACGCCCTCCGAATCGATTGCCGCGATCTCCGAGTGACCCCCGTGACAATGCCGGCTCCAGAAGAAGCCGTGGTGTTGATCGTGGATAGCGGGGTCACTCATCGTCTCTCGGACGGCGGCTACGCGGATCGGCGTGCCTCGTGCGAACACGTCCAGTCGATCCTCGAAGGCTCCCTCCGCGACGCGACCCTCGAATCCATCTCCGATGCCGGACTCTCGGACCGGGATCGGAAGCGGGCCACGCATGTCATCGAGGAGAATGCGAGGGTGGACGCCGCGGTCACCGCGCTCCAGGCCGGCAATCTGCCCGAGCTCGGCAAAATCCTGTTCGACGGGCACCGCTCGCTTCGCGAACTCTTCGAGGTTTCGATCCCCGAGCTCGACTTCATCGTGGACACCGCAGCCGAACTGGGTGGCGACGGCTGTTTCGGTGCTCGCATGACGGGCGGAGGCTTCGGTGGAAGCGCCATTCTCCTCGTCGCGACGACCGCGGTTGAGACTGTCCGCCGGACGGTGGAGCGGAGGTTCGCGGCCGCGTACGGTCGGACCCCGACGTCGATGACGGTTCGCGCCTGCCAGGGCGTTCGTCTCGAATCGTGACCAACGCCCCTCAGGCTTCCGGTGAATTCGGGAGTTCCATTCCCATGAACATCGTGTGAACCTTGACCGCCAGCGATGCCGTGGTCGCAAGAAGGCGTCCGAACGATCTTCCGCTCCAGACCCTTGATTGGGGGGGAGGGGCGGATCGGTGAATAGCAGGTGAAACATGCGGTGATCCGCCGGGGGAGATCGTATCCTGTGGCATCTCCCGTAAGAACACGTCTTCGTCGAGTCCTTCGAACCGGATCCTCTAGATGCCACCGACCACTGATCCACCAAAAGTTTCCCAACGATTCCGCACCGCGTCGTTCATGCTCAGCCTGATCACCCTCACCGTTCTCTTGACGGGTTGTGGTGATCCGACGACGCCTCCCGCATCGCCCTCTGCACCGGTGACCATGGAAGACCAGGGTCCCTTGTTTGCGACCGTCGAAACCGACCGCGGCGATTTCCGTTTTCAACTCCGACCGGATCACGCGCCGATCAGCTGCGCCAACTTTGTGAACCTCGTGCAACGCGGGTATTTCGATGACCTCGCGTTCTATCGACACTCTCGAGTCATCCGGCAAGTCGGAAATCCCTTCAACGACGAGGACCAACGGTACTACCCGGGATACTCGCTCGCGCCGGAGTTTGCCGCCGATCTGAAGTTCGACCGAGGCGGCATGGTGGCCATGGTCCGACTCGGCGACGACCCGACCGCGATGGTGCGATCCAACGAGTTCTTCGTCACCACGAAGCCACAGAGTGAACGCTACACGTTCAAGTACCCGATCTTCGGCGAAGTCGTAGAGGGACAGGACGTGGTCATTGGACTGTTGAAGGACGACATGCTTCGCCGGATCACGATCGAGGGTGATCCGACGCCCCTGCTCGAAGTCCACGCCGACCAGATCGCGCAGTGGAACGACGCACTCGATTTCTCCCCTGATCCGCGGAAGTGAACCGGGCTGCTCAGTTCCAGCTCAGGCCCTTCGGCCAAGACGCATGGTTCTGAAGATCAACCTGCGCGACCAGTCGATCGAGCATCTGCAGTTCCCGAGTCACTGTCTCGGCCCGGCGGCGGCAATCGCCCTGCTCGAGAAGGCGATACCGAATCGCCTCGTCCCGCACCACTGCGAAACCGATCAAGTCGAGTACCACGCTGGTGGGCAGATCGTCACGATCGAGCCACTCCGTCGCCATGCCGGCCGCCGCCAGTCGTCGAAGACGGGGGTTGCCGAGCAGGCTGCGAATCGTCCGGCGGGCTTCTGGAAGCGGCGGAGTGGACTGAAAATCCGGTTCGATCGGCCGAAGCCAGGCTCGAAGATGAAGTCGTTGGTCCGCTGGTGGGTCGAGCTCGTCGATTCGGGCTCGGCACAAGCCGTGAAGCAGAAGATTGAATCGGCCACTCGGCAGTTGTTCCACTCTGGCGATTCGCCCGACACACACCGCTTCGCACAACGAGACCTCTCCAACCCCGGCGCTCTTGTGGTCGTCGATCACCGCCATGGCGATCGGATCGGCCCGTTCAAGGTCCCCGTTGCCGGAGGCGAGGCAGCGTTCCACCATCTGTCGGTACTTCGGCTCGAAGATGTGCAGCGGCTGTGCACCATGTGGCAACAGCGACACGCCCGGAAGCGGGAAGAGCGCGATGGGCTTGCCGAAATCAACGCGATACGAGGACATCGTCCGAATGGTAGCCCGCCGAAGGGCGTGTCTGCCAATCAGATCCTGAGAATCTCAGGCCGCGGCGAGCAATTCTCCACCCTCACGAGCGACGATGGCCGCCTGTGCGCGAATCGCCTCGAGACTTAAGGGATCGAGGCCAAGACACTCCAGTGCCTCAGGGGCGATCCCTCCCGACTGAAGATCGAGCGTGAAACCCCCGGCGACTTCGGCGGCGATCCGATCTGCGACGTGGACGATCATCGGCAAATCACGATTGGCCGCTGGGACCGAGACCGGATCGTGATGGTGTCCGGCGACCCAGACCAGACTCGACGGGAATTTCCAATACTCGCACAACGCGGCACCGAATCCTTCATGGTCGTTCCCCAGGCACTCCCGCTCGCACTCGCGAAGGTCCCGCCCGGCGGCGGATCGTTTGACGGCTTCGGCGAAAGTCGCTCGATCGTGCTGCAGTTCGACGAGCACCCCGACATCGTGGACAAGTCCGGCGAGAAAAGCTTCGTCGACCGCATTCTTCCGATTCGATTTCGCGATGATCCGCGCCGTGCTCGCCGTGACACAGGAATGAAGCCAGAGATCGCGGGCATCGAAGTGCGGCCCAAGTTCACCATCACGAAACAGCTTGGCCAAACTCGCCGCCACGGCGATGTTCTTCACGGCGTTTAGCCCCAGAAGAGACACGGCCCGATTGATCGACGCGATCTGCCTTGGCAGCCCGTAGAACGCAGAGTTAACCACTTTGAGCATGCGGGCCGTCAAGGCGAGGTCACTGGAGATCATGGAATGAAGATCGCGGGCGCTCGAATCAGGATCTTCGACGAGTTCGATGATCCGAACCGTGACTTCGGGAAGCGTCGCGATGTGACGAATGTTCCGCACTGCCTCGAGTGCCACATCGTTCCGTCCGTTTTTAATTCCGTGGTCCATTTTATCTCCCGGTCGAGCGTTCAGTCACCGTGATCTGCGTCCACCCGGAAGGGTGAATTTGATCGAACACCGACTTGGGGAGGATCGGCCGAGGGAAGCTGCCGCTTCATGGCCTTCCCGCGGAGCCCTCGCGAGCGTCCCGATGGGTTCGGCCTGATCCATCTGGGAGTCCATCTCGACAGGTGCGACGCCCGAGAACGATCTCAGATCACCCAGGAATGCATCCGTGGCCCGGGTTTCTGATCCATGACGATGGATCGTTCCGCGACCAGCATCATCTGCCATCGCTCCTCTACGACCGAAGAAGCGTCGTCGCCTTCGAGGGCGGCGACCTGGCGTGCAAGATCGATGAAGGACAGGTAGTGCCCCTTCTCGCTCGCCCAGAGCGCCTTGTACACCTTGACCAGTGAATCGTCGGTCGACACACGCGAGAGGATCTCGAATCGTTCGCAGGACCTCGCTTCGATCAACGCCGAGATCATCAGACGATCGATCGTCTCCTCGTCGCCTCCGCGACGGACCAACCCGCGAAGCGCCGCCGCGTAATCGTTGCGATGCGACTTGGTTAGCCTCCCACCTCGTTTCGAGAGTAGCCGAACGACGATCGCCAGATGTTCGACTTCGTCTCTGGCCACCGCGGTCATCGCGACAACCCAGTTGTCGGGCGGGGTGGGCTCCGGCCATCTGTGCAGGAGTTCCAACGCATTCTGTGCCGCCTTCTTCTCCAGATGAGCGTGATCATTGAGCAATGCGCAGGGATCGCGAAGGGCCGCTTCCGCCCAAGCGTCCGGGGTGTCCACGAGCAGCGGCAGTTCAACCGTGGCTCTCCGAGGAGTGACAGATTCGGTGGTCTCTCGCATCGAAAGGATCCTAAGAAGAGTTCAGAGAGTGCGGTGCCGTCGGTGCTCAGAAAGCGTTCCGCTTGCGCGGCGGGCCTTCGATGGTCCACTCACCGAGCACGGACGCAATTCTACGCCCACTCCCCCCGTCCCCATAGGGGTGATCACCGGGAGTCCTCCCTGCGATCGCCTTCTCGATGGCCTCCGCGATGCGATCGATATCCGGAGTATCGACTTCGATCACCGAAGCGGGCCGTTCGCGACCGGCCTGACGCGGTCCCAGATTCACCGCCGGACATCCCAGCGCGGCCGCTTCGATGAGGCCGGCGCTCGAATTTCCAACCAGCACGTCCGCTCGGCGAAGGAGGCCAATGAAGGACGGCCGATCGAGATGCCCGATGACCTGGATCATCGGATCCGTCGCCGCCGCCGCGATGGCTTGATTGACGAACTCGCTCCCGGGATCCTGATTGGGCCGAAGCACCGCGACCGGACCGTGGCGTCGAACGCCTTCGATTGCGACCTCCGCCCACCGACGTTCGATGGCCGGCGACTGTCCCGCGCCGTGCAGCAGGAGTACCGACGCGGGTTTTCCCCATTCCGCATGCCGAAAATCGTCTAACGACGCCATCTCATCAAGCCCGTCGATGGCGGGACTCCCGACCACGTGCACCGTCGACGGCGGCTCGCCGAACTTGAGGATTCGCTCGCCGCTCTCCTCGGTGGCCGCGAAATGAAGGTGGGCAAGTTTCGTGATCGCATGCCGCATCGCCTCATCCGCCACGCCCTCCGCTCGATCTCCCCCGTGCACATGGGCCAGCGTTCGACCTCCAATGCTCGCCGCACTGGCCGCCGCGAACGCCTCGACTCGATCGCCGAGTACCAGTACCACCTGTGGATCGAGTCGCTCGAAGGCCTCCGCGAAGCCGGATACTCCGCGACCGACGGCGGCCGCATCGGCGGTTCGGCCGAAGGCTCCTGGCTGTTGCATCTCCACGACCGCGTCGACTCGGACCTGGGATCGCACCTCCTCGATCGTGTGATCGGGAGGAAGCAGATGAGCGCCCGACACAATCACCTGGAGGTCGATCCCCACGTGCGCCTCGATGGCGTCGATGGTGCTCCGGAGCAATCCGAAATCCGCCCGCGAACCGGTGATCACTGCGACTTTCCGCATCAGGCGAGATCCTCCTCGCGGATCGGCGCGTCCGTCTCAAGCCTCGTTCGCAGAGTTCGACCGATGATTTCATCCAATCGCCAGGGCTCGATCCCGTCGGCGGGTCGCTTCACCGCCAGATCACTTGCGGCGAGCACCACGCCGGGCCGGAGTTCGTGCGCCGCTCGTACCGATTGTCGCGCCACGTTCCGAACGTCCACTTCGATCGCCGCGACCGTCTTCCCGCCGCTTCCAACCGCCTCATAGGAGCGCCTCGTGAAGTTCACGAAACTCGTCAGTCCTTCCCGGTCGAGACTGACCGCGTGATCGGGGCCTTCCGCATTCCGGTTCCAAGTGAGGTGCTTCTCCAGGAGATGCGCTCCGGCCGCGACCGCCAGACCACCGGTGGTTTCCAGCGTGGTGTGATCGCTGTAGCCGACGGGACGTCCCGTCGCGTCGGCAATGCTCCGAATCGCCCCAAGTGACGCTTCGGATTCCGGCGTCGGATACGCACTGACGCAATGGAGGAAGGCGATGGGCGCTTCCGGAAACCACGCATCGGCTCGCCTCACCTCATCGAGATCCGCCGCGCCGGTCGAAACCAGCATCGGCCTACCGTCCTCCACCAGCGCCGCGAGCAACGGGCGGTGCACCAGATCCGGAGATGCCGTCTTCCACGCATCCCAGGAGAGCGATCGCGCGATGCTCACGAGTTCGACGCTGAAAACGGTCACCACCGCATCCAGCCCCGCACCATGAGCGGCTTCAACCAGCCGCTCCATTCCCCGAGCATCGATCTCCAAGCCTCGAAGCATTGCCTTCTGATCGTGGATCTGCGCTTGACGCTGGTAGGCGGCGACCGCGGACGGATCTCCCACCAGACGGTCTGCTTCGAACCACTGAAATTTCACCGCATCGACGCCCGCCTCTGCCGCTGCATCGATGAGTTCGAGGCCTCGGTCGACGCTGCCATCATGGTTGACCCCGATCTCCGCGATGATGTAGGTCGAAGAATTCGGACCGATCGAGCGATCACCGATCCTGAGTTCGGCCGGCGTCACGCATGCGCTCCGGATCGAAGGTCTGCGAACTTGCGATCACCCTGGTCTCGGCTGAGCATCGCCTCCGCCACCAGCAGATCGATCTCGTCATCGACGTCGACCACCGACCCTCGAGCGTTGAGCACACCGCGTCGATCGGCGCCGAGGAAGGCATGCGGCCGCGCGGGATCGATCTGAAACAATGACGCACGCCGAACCGCGATCACACCGCCGTCGGGAATGTACGCGGCGGGAAGGTCCTGCCTTCGGAAGATGTCGTTTTCCTCCCACGCACCCACCCGACCATCGTCGTCGACTCGACAGGTCCAGAAAGGATGATGCTTGCCGACCGGAGCATAGCTCTGCACGCTGTCCGCACCGGTCTCGACGAGGCGGGCCACCGCTCGGTCGATGAGGCCCGCCGGTCTGACCGGAATGTTTCCGTAGAGGATCACCACGATGTCCGAAGTGTCCTCCACCGCTTCGATCGCCTGCCGCACCGCCGAATCAACCGTCGCAAAATCACCGGCGAGGGATGCGGGGCGATCGACGATCTCCGCACCGACCGCGGCGGCGGCGCTGGCGATCGCTTCTCCGTCCGTCGAACAGAGGACACGCCCGATGGACCGCGCCGCGAATGCATGTCCCACACTCCGAGAGATCATGGGAACCCCCGCGACCAGACGAACGTGCTTCCGAGGAAGACCCTTGCTGCCGGCTCGACCGAGCACCACCGCGATGGCAACGCGTTCCTGAATGTTCTCGATGCTGTCGTCGTTCATGCCTGAAAACCTCAATTTGAACTGCGGAATCATCTAGAAAGCGGGTCGAGGGCGAAACCCGTCAGGATCTCATGGGGCGGAAAGGCGCGGGCATTCCGGGCCGGCCGTTGAAGTCCCGCCGGCGTTGCTGCACGACATCCTGCCAGAGGTCATGAAGCGAGCGCTCGCCGACCGTTCCAACGCTGGTCACACCGAACAGGTCGACTGCCGACGCAGGAACGGAACCATCCGCGAGGATCGTCATTCGGGTCGCATTCACCGCCTCGTCATAACGCGCCGGAGGCCAAGTGGCACTGAGCGGATCCGGGTCGACCCCATAAGATTCCGGCCAGTGAACCGGCCCATCGATGACCGCCACACCCAGTCTGCGCCGCCATCGCTCAAAGAATTCGGGGATCTCGGCGATGTTCTCGACTCGGCGCACGCATCGGGGGACGATCCAGGGAAGCGCGAAGTCGAGTTCGATGGGGAGCGGCGCATCGGACGTGGGAGAGAGTCGCCGTCGGCCCGCGATCAGGCGCTCCAGATTCGAGATCACCCGCTCGAAATGGCCGGGGCCGTGAAGGAGTCGGTGCGTCTCTGCAGTCTCGGCATCGAGATCCACCTCGACCACCCCGACACCCGTGGCGAGAAGGCGATCGACGATCTCCTCAGAAACCGCGAGGTCCGTTCGAAGCGAGACCACCCGCACGCCCGCGTCGATCGCCATCTCGATGAACTCGTCGAATCGAGGATGCAGCAGCGGATCGCCGACGCCATGCAGATACAGCGTGGAATCGCCGGTCTTCCCGAGCGGCTCGATGATTCGTCGGAAGATCGACTCTTCCATGGGCGCCCGCTGGATCTCACCGGCATACGGCGTGCCGACCGGCATCCCGACGCGGCCCGTGGTGAGCTCCACGCAAAGAAACTGCGGCGAAAGCAACGGCCCCGCCAGGATTCGATGCTCCATCCGGATCGCGAGTTCCGACGCATCCGGCTCGAAGGCACGGTCGTCGCGAACCAGCGGCTCGATCGCTCGGCCGATCCGCATGAGCTGTCGCGGAGAATCAACCGCGAATCGACCGATTGCACTGCGCACCCGCGGATGGGTCGCAACACAGAGGTCGCTCACGATCTGATCACCCTGAGGCCGTTCGGATCGGTATCCCAGCAGATGTCCGACGGTCGCGAAACGCGATCGCCGATCCGCCATTGCGGTCACCGTGCTTCGCGCGATGATCATGGCCGCCAATCCCGGAGGTCCCTGACTGAACACGTACGGCGACTTGCGACGCTCCGTGAATCTCCGAACCAGTTCATTGACCCCTCCGGCGCCGGTGATGGGGAGGAGTGACCAGTCCGGACCGACCAGCAAGGCTGCGTCGGCCTCGAATTCTTCGATCGCCTCGGCGGTGGGCTTCGGGGCCAGCACTTCGTCAAAAGCGGTCAGTCCGTGGATGCCACCTCGCCAGGAAGTCGGCGCCACGGCCCTGGCGATTCGGATCGCCTCGTGCTCGGGACCGAAGACGCTCTTTCCACAATGACGGATCTCGATCGGGAGTCCGACGCGGGTTCGATCGATGGCGGCCTCCGCGTCGAAACCATCCGGTACCAGCAACACGATCGCCTCGATCCCCGTCGCGGTTCCCAGGCGTTCGAGCGTTCGCCGGAGCACCGTCCGATCGGCCAGGTTCGATCCCAGGCTCCGGGACACGCCGGTTCCCCCGACGTCCGGATCCACGGGAACCACCGCGATCACTCTGGCCGCGGCGACGTCTTCCATCTGGATGCCTGCGGTCCGCTCAATCGCGGACAGGTCATCCTCTCGCTCGGTGAATTTCCCGGTTCGGATCGTCTCGCCCGTCCGGTCGATTAGATCCGCGAGCAGGTTCGAAGCGTCACGAGTCCATTCAACGTTGATGATGTCCCGCTCGATCTCGGCTCGCTGCCTCTCGTAAGGTTCGAGTTCCGTCGAGAGTTCGATCCGTCGATCTGCCCGCATCCGCTTGTAGACCCCGACCTGATTGATCACGTCGATGATTTTTCTCGCGGACTCGCGCTCAGCCACGATTGCCTGCATGGGGGCGAGTCGCTCGAAGAGTTGATTCATCCGAGCCTCGTCCCGCTGTGCGACGAGCATTCCCTCAAGGATGTCCAGCGTCTCCCCGGAAGCCTTCGAGACCTCCTGGACCTCGGACACCAGTCGTTCGAGTCGTTCGGCCACCGCCGGTCGCTTCGCGGGATTGATCTGGACCGCTCGAGGAAAATGAACGACCTTCCGGTCGGTACCTGCATGAGACGCCAAAGTGTCCGCGAGCGTGCGAGGATTGGCGTTGGCCTTCCGAACGCCACCTTCCGTGGCATCGATCACGGACAGCCCCGATGCAACATCAGCGGCGAAACGGATCTCGAAAGACTGAAGATAGTTCAACATCTGCGAATCGGTGAAGATGCGCCGACCGTGGACATCCTCACGCTCCGCGAGGTGGGTGCGATGCCGCACAATGCGTTCCCACTCCATCGTCTCGATCGTGTTGAATGCATTCAGCTCCGGAAGCCAGACGTCATGGATCGCGGTGCCGGGGGAATAATAGAGACCGTCCGTGAATCCAAGGTCCTGCCCGATCAACGCCACCGGGTCGCATCCGAGATGGCGAGCGAAGACATAGGCGAGATGAGCAACCGTCGCCGAGGCTTCGAGTGAAGGATGCCCCTTCGCCAGCGGCCCGAGGAACCGATCAAGTTCGGGGGAGGGAATGCAGCGGAGGCGACCCGGCCACGCCGCGGGCACCGCCCGATTGACCTTCGAATCGATCACCAGTTCGGTGTCTTCAACGGCCGCAGGATTGATGCCCTCATAGAAGCGCCGCGAGATCGAGTGGTAGTCGAGGGCGGTGACGAAGTGCGGAGCCACTCCGGCATCCAGAAGTGGTTTCAACGTCGTCTGCGTCGCCACGATCACGCATCGATCACGAACCCCGGGCGCCGCGAGCAACGGAAGATTCCGCCGAAGACTCGGGCCCGCGCTGACCACGATTCCCAGGCGTCCGGCGGCGATACCGGCGAGATCGTCGATGCCGGATCCCAGCGCGTAGTGATCGAGGTTTGAAAGTTGATTTTCGATCGTGGCACTGCATCGGGTCAGTGCGGTGTAGATCGAGGTTCGAGCGGTCGCCGTGATGTCGACGAGCGAACGGGTGAAGATGGTCGTCGCGCCACTCAGTCGGATTCGGCTCGGTGGGTGCTCGACGATTAACGTTCCGAGCATCAAGATCGACTCGAAACCACGAAGTCCCGACGCAAGTCCCGCCGCATCGTCCGCGTCTACCCGAAGAAGGATCCGGCTCTTGGTGATCCAGTCGGTGGCATCGATTCGCGACAGGACCGCCTTCAGGAGCGCCGCATCCGTTTCGAGCACCAGAAGAACACCGGTCCGCCCAAGGCGACGGGCGATCATTTCGACATGATCACCGAGTCCGAATCCGGCCACCACAATGCAGGCGGACTCGCGGTAGTCAATGTCCTCGATCAGACGTGCCGTCTCTTCGCCGGGGCGACGGGCGCTGGCGAGCCGACGTCCCATCCAGCTACCGGTGAGCCGGCCGTCTTCCGCCCTCTGCAGGTCAAGCGGGAGGTCGTCGGCGGCTCGAATTGCCTCGACGGCGGTGCGATTCAGTGTGCCAAGTGCGTCAAGATTTGCGTCCAACCGGTCGATTGAAACCGATGGAATCGCGGTTGATTCACGTTCCTGCGAAGTCGTCATTCCCATGTCACCTCCGCGACGGGATAGGCTTCTCTAGATGGAACCGGCCCGATCGGCGCCGTTCCCTGACCTCTCGGCACTCCGCCGCTTCTTGGAAGATCGTCATGCCCGATACCGCACGCTCTGGTTTCCTCACCAATTTCGTGCTTGAGAATCCATGGCCGCTCGCTGTGGTCCTGGTCATCGTGGCGG
Organism: Phycisphaerales bacterium; assembly: GCA_028823105.1. Classification (GTDB taxonomy): domain Bacteria; phylum Planctomycetota; class Phycisphaerae; order Phycisphaerales; family SM1A02; genus UBA12014. The sequence continues at coordinate 20,148 of JAPKCC010000024.1, forward strand.
CGACCATCTTCAGGCTCGCGGTCCATCGCGATGATCGCCGGCTTCTTATCCCTGCGGCGACCGTCTTCATCGTCGCCGGCGTGGCCCTCGTGATTGGCCTGCTGGTGGAGACTTCCGGTGAAGCTGCCGCCGATCGAACGCGAGCCTTCGTCGCCGCGGCGAGCGACGGTCGAATCGACGAAATGCTCGTAAGCCTCGATCCGGATGCGACCCTTCACATTGGACGGATCGAGAGTCCCGGTCTTCCGATCGAAGAACTTCGGCGAATGATCGACGCCCTCGGTTCGCGGCATCGAATCGAACAGAACACGATCACTCTCCTCAATTCGGTCGGAACCGGTTCGAACACCGCATTGGTCGAACTTGCCTGCCTGACGAGGACGACGTCGAGCCTCGGCACCGTGCCCACTCGTTGGCTTCTGGAGTGGGACCGCGGGTCCGGAGATTGGCAGGTTCGGTCGATCACCGCGATTTCGATCGCCGGTCGGACGCCCACCGGGCGCCAAGTCCTTCCCTGACGCGCCTCCCGGCATTCCATCGACCGGTAATCGGCTTCGACGGGAGACCAGCAAGACCTTCGAACGCCGGCGATTCATAGAACGTCGCAACGTCATTCATTCACCAATGCGGTATCGACGGTTCGAGCACCACCGGCGATCGGGATCAGCGACGTCACGCCGAGTGGACCACCGAACTCGGTAATGATCACCCGAATATCCGTCTGCGCCAGTCGGGCCAGTCCGCCCTTGAAGTGGAATCGACGGACCGCGCGTTCCCCGGGCTTGAGCGCCGAAATCGGTCGTCGCTCGCGCCCGGAATGCCAGGCAACCGCTTCCATCTGAAGGTCTATCGGCCGGTCGCCGTGATTGATCACCTCAGCGCTGACGACGATTCCAGGACTTCCGTCGACCGCCGAGGTCGTGAGCGCCCAGTCGGTTCGGACTTCAAGCGTCTCGTTCCGAACCTCCATCGGAATCTCCGCATGGAACCGGATGGTCGAATCGGCTTCGAGAAGGACGGCGATCGGAACTCGCATCTTGCCCGCGACGGGCGGAGTGGTCCAGCGAACCTCGATGGGCACCCGAGCCGTCCCGCCAGCCGCGATGCGGACGTGGAGCCGCGCGGGTTCGATCGACCAGCCACGGGGGACGTCGATTTGGGCTTCACCCTCCAAGGCCACTGATGTCGGATTGTGAATCAGAAGATGGACGTTCTGCGGGCCGGCCGCGAGATCCATCACTTCGGGATCGAATCGCATGCGAGCTGCGATTTCGACCGTCGCTGCGGACACTCCGTGGATCACCTTGGGAGTTGACCCGACCACCAGTTCGATCATGCCACCGCGTGGTACGAAGCGTTGACCGCGTCCTTCCAGATCGACCACCTCGACCGGCTGATTACCGACCGGTACGCGGACGAGCTCGGCGGAACCTTGCACTTCGGACCAGACGACGAGATGTGATTCATCGGTATCGCCGGCAATCCAGCATCGTGCGGTGGGCGACAACGGAATTTCGCCCTTGAATCGTCGGCCCGAGAGCGTGCCGTTCAACCCGGTCCAAGCGAGCATCGTCGGGTCTGGACCGGATCCCGGATCCCATGGAAAGAGAATTCGATCCGCATCGGACCGCCACGCGACGAGCAGCCGACGCGCCGCAGCATCCACTCGGTCCTTCGAAAGCCAGTCGTGTGGAGGTGATTCGATTCGGATCGTCGCGTTCGAGACGACACCCGGCGCGAACAGTTCATCCATGGCGATCGCCGAAAGATCCGGCTTGCTCATCACGAAGAGTTCGTCCCCCCATCGGGCGTCGAGGGTATCGGGATGCTGCGAAATGGCTAAGACCGGATCGACGACGAGATCTTTCATCACTTCTCGGAGGTTCGTGAGATCGGGTCCCGATCGAATGCCGCCAGGAATTCGCCAGCGATCGACGGTGGTTCCAAACCGATCCATCCACGACCCGAGCGAGGCGAGACTGATCGAATCGTCGCCCAGCATCGCCGCATACACCTCGGCGGGCTTGAGCCGGGCGGCCCGCGCCAATCCGCGGTGGAGCCGATCGACGGCCAGCATCGGTTCGCGATACTCGGCACGTTGCCTTTCGAAGATTCTCTTGAGCGACGGAATCGCATCAATGCTTGTGAGTTCGTCGTTGGCTTCCGGCCAGATCGAGAACTCGATCGCACCGGGGTCGAGTTGCTCGATGACGGTGGCGATATCGTCGAGGTCGACGGCCTTCCACTCGGGGATGGAATAGCCGAGACTCGGAACGCCGCTTGGTCGCCGCCTCACCTCGTCGGGTAGAACGAGGAACGAGAGATCTCGGAAAGTCTGTTCCGGCCCCGCTCCGTTCACCTGCAGACGCGCGTGATACCAGCCCGGAAGTGGCACCTTCACGCTGGCGACCAGTGGCCGTCCACTCGAGAGCGCTCGGATCGACCGCCGCTCGACGATCCTGCCGTCGAGATCGCTGATCTCGAGCATCACGGTGGGAACCGGCTCGATCGGATCATCGATGGCGATGCGGAGTTCGACCGGACCGGGATATCGCACGATGCCCGAGGGCGAGACGGACTCAAAGTCGACCCAGGGAAGTTGCCAGACCGCGAGATCATCGAACCAAATAGTGCCGGTGACGTCCTCGATTCGGGGTTCACCCGCGACCGTCCGTTGCAGCCCCGCTTCCTCTTCGAATCCCGGTTGTGTCACCTGCATGGCGACCACGAACCGGAGGTCGGACGCGGCGGCCCGGCACGCGTCTCCCGAAGTGTCGACATCGACCACCAGTTCCCGCCATTCACCTTTGGTCCGAACTGCCTCAGAGACAAAGGAAGCCACCGTGGCGACTTCAATCGCGTCCGACATTCCGGCGGCATGAGAACGATCGAGCAGGTCGCCGTCCACGAGCCGGACTTCGAGTCGGGCCGACGCATGCTGGAGATCGAGCGTTCGCACCGAGCCGACGAGTTGAAAACGGGAATCGACGTTGGCGGGGAGGCGGACTTCCGGTCGAGTTCGGTACGAAACCGAGCCGCCGAAAATGTGGATTCGGAGACTCCAGTCACCACGCCTTCGCTCGTCCTCGTCGACGTTCGCCGTGAAGAACCGTCCCTTGGGCGGGAGTCCATTCGCCTGCTGGAAGACATGCGACCAGTCGGCCTTTTGAATCTCTTCAAAATCGAAGCGATGGACCAATCGCCTCGTGGCCGGAGGCGCCTCCACCCCAGTCTCGACCGGCACGGCCATCACCAACCCCGCCGCCGGGATCGAGAGAAGCGCCACGATCCCGATCAGGGTCCGGAATCGCCCCGTGGAAAACAACAAGTGCATGCGTCCGATATCGGCACTTTTCGCGCGTGACTGGAGCCTTACGGCCGATAGAAGGGGAATCATGAGCCATTTGCCTCCTCCTATTTCCTTGAGTTCGGCCCTGATCGGCGCTTCGGTTCGGGTGACGGGGATGGTGGTCTTGGTGGGCGGCATCCTGATCGGGGGGATCGCCTGGTGGACCACCGATCGAGAAAACCGCCTTCGCGAGGAGATAGCGGGCATTGAGGCCCGGATGGCGGCCGAAATCGCGGTCCGGGATGCCGCCATCGATCGACTTGGGCGTGATCGAAGAATCGCTCGACTTGAAGTCCTTGATCAAAGCCAGGATCAGGACAGGGAAGGCGCTTGGACCGATCTCCGTTTCATCGAACTTGATGACGAAGGTCGCGAACTCGCCTCACGAGAGATGCGACTTCCCGGGCGAGTCATCTACGTGGACGCCTGGACGGCCCGATTCCCTATGGAATCAGTCGCCTCCGCCACCGACCCTTTTCGTGACCAGACCATCGTCCTGCTCCGCCGGATCTACTCCGATCAGATCCCGCCTCGTGAAGGCATCCCAATCGACACCCCGGGGGGAATCCCCGATGGGTATGCGGGGAGCGATCAAGCTCGATTCGAACAAGCCATCTGGTCTCGTTTCTGGACGCTTGCCTCGGATCCGGACGCCGCGCGACGATCGGGGATCCGAGTCGCCCAAGGCGAAGCGGTCTACAAGCCGATGCAACCCGGAGAGACGTACGAACTTCGAGTCGAAGCCGCCGGGGGCATGACTCTGATCCCAATCTCAGACGTGGCGATCGCCGGATCCGGCGACTCCGACCTGTCAATGCCCTGAGCTCGGCCTCCGACGCCGTTGAACGACGACCGCATGGGATACGATCGCGGCATGCCTCGCATTCTCACGATCTTCGGCCCCTTCCGGCTGCTTCTCATGATTCTCATGATCCTCATGTTTCTCATGTTTCTCATGGTCAGCGGCTGTGCGTCCAACGGCATTCAGGTTGGGGTTCAAAATCGCTCCGAACAGTACACGCAGATGCCGGAGCCTCAGTCGATCCTGAGTAGCAAGACGCCGCGTTGCGCCGTGCTCCCAACCTTCGCGTCCGGATCCAACACAGGCATCGCCTCGTTCGCAAACGTCTCGTTCGCATACGTGGCACGGAAGCAGATCGAGGATGTCAACATCCTGTTCCACGCCGACGTCGTCAATCGCCTCAACCTGACGGGCGAAGTCGATCTTCTGAATCAACTGCTCGCCTCGATCGAACCTGGCGATTTCCTCGAACGGGACAAGTTGCAGCGGGTCGGAACATCTCTCGGCGTCGAATATCTCATTCTTCCTCGACTTGTCACCGTCATTACCGACAATGCCACCCGGCTCAGTTTCGCGGGACTTACCTTCATCAGAACCGGATGGACCACGATCGAGCTCGGATTGCAACTGTGGCACGCGCCAACCGGCCAGTTGGTCTGGCAGGCCACGGGAAGCGGTACGCTCGTGGGGGAAAACGTGATCGGAAGTTCACCGGCGATCCAGACCACGCTCGACGCTCTTCTCGCGGCGATGCTCATCGATTTCGTCGCCGGACGTTCCGAGTCGTGGATTTCCACGGATCTGCCCACGCCGACCATGCAAAAACTGCCACAGCCCCCCACCTTGATTGCCCCCGTTGATTCAAATCCCGCCAATGCGGCGGAACCGACGGCCGACCCAAAATCTGCATCCCCGACACCGACGGCCGCCCAACCATGAACACCACCGAATTGAGCACTTCGATCGATCTTCGAAGCGACACCGTCACTCGTCCGACCGACGCCATGTGGGACGCGATGCGATCCGCACCGCTCGGCGATGACGTGCTTGGTGACGAACCGAGCGTGCAGGCGTTCGAAGAAGCCGTCGCCGAGAAGATCGGAAAGGAAGCGGCCCTCTTCACGCCCAGCGGGACCATGGCGAATCAACTCGCCATCCGCGGCGCATGCGAGGCCGGCGACGAGATCATCGCCCATCGTGAGAGTCACATCATCCACTACGAGACCGGAGGCCCTGCCGCACTTTCCGGGTGCATGGTGGCCGGGCTGGATGGCGATGCGGGCATGTTTGCGGCCGAGGCGGTGCATGCCGCGATTCGGCACCGCGACATCCATGCTCCTCGGTCCCGCATGCTCGTGGTCGAGAACACCCACAATCGTGGCGGCGGTTCCGTTTGGTCGATGGAACGATTTCGCTCGGTCACTGATGCCGCCAGAGAACATCATCTTCATGTCCATGTCGACGGCGCCAGATTCTTCAATGCCGCGACCGCCGCGGGTTACGAACCTTCCGAGTTCGCGGCACTGACGGACACCATGTCGATCTGCTTCTCCAAGGGGCTCGGCGCTCCGGTGGGAAGCGTACTCCTCGGCCCACGAAAATTCATCGATCGATCACGACGGTTCCGGAAGATGCTCGGCGGCGGTATGCGCCAGTCGGGGATCCTCGCCGCCGCAGGTCATTACGCTCTAGACCATCACGTCGCCCGCCTCGCCGAGGACCACGCCAACGCCGTTCGACTGGCCGACGGACTCGCGAAGATACATGGCATCGACGTCGACTCACCCTTCGATGGCTTGCGCACCAACATCGTCTTCTTCCGACCGGACCCCGCATGGGGCGGCGCCCCCGCCGTCGCAGAGCAACTCTCGGCTCGAGGCGTCAAGGTGCTTGCATTGGACCCGGACCGTATCCGTGCGATCACGCATCTGGACGTCGATGGAGCCGATATCGACCGGGCGATCGAGATCGTCGCCGGACTCGCCCACCCCGCGTGACGAACCCTCGTCCCCAGGATCCACCTCCAGTGCCCGACACTCCACTCGCCGCCATCTTCGATCTCGACGGAACCCTCATCGACTCCTATGAAGCGCATCACCGCGCCTGGAAGGCGGTCTGCCTCGCGCATTCGATCGACCTCACCCCGGCGCAATTCGCCTGGAGCTTCGGCCGGACCAATCCCTCGATCATCGATCGCATCTGGCCCGATGCCGGACTTCCCGCCCCCGACGAGGAGTCGAGGAACGCCATCGCCGACGCGAAAGAGACGGACTTTCGTCGCGAACTCGAACAATCGTTTCCAACCATGCTCGGCGCCCCCGGACTCCTTGCCGATCTCAGTCGCTCGGGCTGGCGGCTGGCGATTGGAACCAGCGCGCCTCGGGGAAATCTCGAGACTGCATTGCGATATCTGCCACACGCGGATCAGTTCGATGCGACGGTCTGCGGCGACGAGGTCGTCCATGGCAAGCCTGATCCGGAGGTCTTCCTGCTCGCGGCGGAACGGCTCGGGATCGAACCCCAGCGCTGCGTGGTAATCGAGGACGCCGGGCCGGGAATTGATGCGGCCCGCGCCGCCGGGATGACGTCCGTCGGGCTGGTCTCTACGGGGCGGACCCCCGACGAACTCGACCATGCACATCTGGTCGTTCGACAACTCACCGAGTTGAACTCCGAACGCCTTGAGGCCCTGATCCAAAACCGCTGATTCGCATCCTGCCCTGATCTCGCCGGTTCTGTCCGATGCCGGCCCTTCGAATTTTCACTCCACGAAAGCCTGACTCCCGCATGAATGACCCACGATTCGATCGTCTTGCCGAACTGCTCACCACGCACTCCACGAGACTCGAAAAGGGCGAGCACGTCCTGATCGAGGCCTTCGATGTTCCCGAGGCGTTCCTCTGCGCGGTGATCAAGGCGGCCCGTGAATGTGGTGCCCACCCCCATGTCGCGATCCGCTCGACCCGCGTGCTTCGGGCGCTGGTGGACGGCGCGAGCGAATCGGGCATCGAGGCCTGGGCGGCGATCGACGAACATCGAATGAAGAAGATGGATGCTTACATCGGCGTTCGCGGTTCGGAGAACGCGTGTGAGATGGCCTCGGTCGACGAAGCATCGATGAGCCTGTTCGGTCGGAAGTATCAGAAGCCCGTGCATTTTGAGCAACGAGTCAAGCGGACGAAGTGGTGCGTGCTCCGATGGCCGACGCCTTCGATGGCCCAACTCGCTGGCATGAGCACCGACGAGTTCGAGGACTTCTACTTCCGGGTGTGCTGCCTCGACTATCGCCGCATGGCCGGAGCCGCAGCCGCCCTTCAGGTACGAATGCAAGGAGCCGAGCAGGTGCACATTCTCGGCCCCGGGGAGACGGATCTCCGCTTCAGCATCAAGGACATCCCGGCGGTCGCCTGCACGGGGGAAATGAACATTCCGGACGGCGAAGTCTTCACGTCACCCGTCCGCGACTCCGTCAACGGCGTGATCGCGTTCAACACCGCCACCATCTACCACGGCGTTCCCTTCGAGAACGTCCGCCTTCGGTTCGAGAACGGGCGGATCGTCGAGTCTGGCGCGACGGTGGGCGGAGAACGCCTGAACGACATCTTCGATGCTGATGAGGGAGCCCGATACATCGGCGAATTCGCCATCGGCTTCCACCCGCACATCCTCGATCCGATGAAGGACATCCTCTTCGATGAGAAGATCGCCGGGAGTTTCCACTTCACGCCGGGCCAGGCCTACGAAGAGGCGGACAATGGGAATCGAAGCGAGATCCATTGGGACCTCGTCTGCATCCAGCGTCCCGAATATGGAGGCGGCGAAATTAGATTCGACCATGAGACCATCCGCAAGGACGGTCAATTCGTGGTCGACGATCTTCTCGCCCTGAATCCCGATCAACTCGGCTAGCCTCCGAGCCATGACGCCTGCATGACGTCGCCGAGGTATCTGCAAGGCAACCCACGAAGATTCGAAATCGTCCGCCCGACCATGAACGAAACAGCGTTCGTCCTCAGCCTCCGTCGGGGAAGTCGCCGGAGTCCTCGAGTTCGCGGGCGGCCTTGTCATCGAAGACGGTGTCGGCTTGACGGGAGATGGCCGCCTGCCTGGCCTCCATGTCCGCGATGGTGTCCTCGGCGAACCCCTTGGCCTTCCCGAGGGTCGACTTCGGACCATCGTCGATCACCGGGCCGGGCCCCGCGACCTCGGTGTCCTCGCAAGCGATCAGCGACATCGCCAGACCGATCATGGTGATCGACGCGACGCGGACGAGGGTGAGACGAACTTGCATCTTGAATCTCCGAGGTGACTTCCGGCGGTTTTGAGCAACAATACCCGCGTATCTTGCACATCGCACCTTCCGGACCGGCCCGGACCGACCTACCATGCTCGCCCGTCGTCACACGGCGACGATCTCCTTTTTTGGCTAGGACCCGGAGCAGACCGCGATGTCCATGATCAACCTTCTTGCAGCCCTTCTGCCAAGCGCCACGCTACTTATGAGCAACCCACCCATCGATTCACCTGATTACACGTCCGTTCCGCCCGACCCCTACGAGGTCGAACAACGCCTCTCCGCGGCGCCCGTCAACGCCCAGGAAGCCGTCAAGCAGGCCGAAGCAAAGACCGGCGGCTCGGTCAGGAGTCTCACCACCAAATTCGATGGCGACACCCTCAACTATGAACTCATCGTGGTCCACAACGGCGTGACCCGCAAGGTCACCGTCGACGGTGCCACCGGCGCAGTGACCGCACCGATGGTGACCATTCCCAATGCGATCCGCACCGCGATCGAAGCCAACGATGGCCTGGTCAAGGCGGTCTTCGAGAACACCGATGCGGACCCACCGACGATCACCGTGGTCATGTACAACGAAGGCAAGCGACACGACGTGGTCGTTGATGCGGTCAGTGGGAAGATGGTCTCCGACACCGTGGTCCCCCGATTCCCGGGCGCCGCAGTCGGTGATCGAGAGATGATCTCGATGGAGAGCGGGCTGATGTACGTCGACCTCGAAGAGGGTGCCGGCGAGATGCCGCCGAATGCCAGTTCGAAGGTCTCGGTCCACTACACCGGCTGGCTCGTAGACGGCACCAAGTTTGATTCATCGGTGGACCGGGGGCAACCCACGGTCTTTCCGCTCAATGGTGTGATCAAGGGATGGACCGAGGGCGTCGGCGGCATGAAGGTCGGCGGAAAGCGGAAACTGATCATCCCCTTCGACCTCGCATACGGACCTGCAGGACGAGGACCCATTCCAGCTCGAGCAACGCTCATCTTCGATGTGGAACTCCTCAACATCGAAGAATGAGACGGAACCGAATACGGTGACGACAAGAAGACGACGGCGTCGGGCCATGGAGCCCGACGCCGTCGTTCTTTTCGTTCAAGCGATCCCTCTGGAATCGACCCTCGGGTGATCTGCCGCCGTTCGACGCAAAGCCCGTCGTGACGCTCAGTCGGTGGACACCTGCATCGCTTTGAATTCCGCGGTGCGAGACTCGATCGACGCGACCTTCGCGAGTCGGCGGGCGTGCCGCGCCTCGCCGGTGTATGCCGCTGCGAGATAGCCGCGGACCATGTCCTCTGCAAGGGCGGATCCCACGATTCGGCCACCGAGCACAAGGATGTTCATGTCGTCATGCTCGACTCCTTGATGCGCCGAGTAGTAGTCTTCGCAGTTGGCGGCCCGGATTCCGGGGACCTTGTTCGCCGCGACGCTCGCACCAACGCCAGAGCCGCAGAGCATGATGCCGCGATCGACCCGCCCGGTGATGATCTCGATCGCGACCTTCTCGGCGAAGTCTGGATAGTCGACGCTCTCCGTCGAATGCGTCCCGACATCGACGACCTGATGTCCGAGCGACTCGACAAAGATCCGAAGCTGCTCCTTCAGTTCGAAGCCCGCGTGGTCCGATCCCATGGCGATCTTCACGAAGATGCTCCCGCCATGCGATCGATGGTCCGCCGCGCGGCAGCCACGATGTTCTCGGGTTCGAACCCGAACTCTCGCTGGAGCTCGGCGATCGGAGCACTGGCCCCGAATCGAGTCATGCCGATGATCTCGCCGTCGATGCCTGCATATCGCTCCCAGCCGAAGGTTGCGGCCTGCTCGACACAGACTCGTGCCCGAATCGCCGGTGGAATCACCGACGATCGATACTCCTCGCTCTGCCGCTCGAAGAGCGTCCAGCAAGGAAGACTCACGACCCGACTGCGAACGCCATCCGCCGCGAGCGTGTCGTGAGCTTCGAGGCACGGATGCACTTCACTGCCCGTGGCGATGAGGATCACCTCGGGTTCGCCGTCGCAATCCGCCAGGACGTATCCGCCTCGTTCGACGCCCTTCGCGGAACCGTACTTCGTCCGATCGAGGGTCGGGAGATTCTGCCGAGACAACGCCAGGAGCACCGGCTCATGCTTCATCGGCATGAACGTCCGCCAGCACTCGGTCACCTCGTTCGCGTCACATGGACGGAACACCATGATGCCCGGCATTGCCCGCAGTGACGGAATTTGCTCGATGGGCTGATGGGTCGGGCCATCCTCGCCGAGGCCGATGGAGTCATGGGTGAATATGTAAATCACCGGAATCTCCATCAACGCACTGAGGCGGATCGCCGCCCGACAGTAATCGCTGAAGATCAGGAATCCCGATCCATAACTTCGGACCTTCGAGAGCGAGAGCCCGTTGCAGGCCGCGGCCATCGCGAACTCGCGGATGCCGAAGTGGAGATTCCGGCCGCCGTAATCGCCGGCCGCGGATCCGAAGCCGTCCGGCCGCTGGAAACTCCCCGCCTCCGGATCGGTGATCAAGGTTTTCGTACTCGGTGCGAGGTCGGCCGCACCGCCGATCAACCAGGGTACTTTTGCCGCCACCGCGTTGAGCACCTTGCCGTTGGAGGAACGCGTCGCCATCCCCTTCTCATCCGCGGGGAACTCGACGAGGTCGGCATCCCATCCTTCGGGGAGTTCGCGACGCTGCATGCAAAGAAGTTCTTCGGCGAGCTCGGGATACTCAACCTTATAGCGATCGTAGAGCTCGAACCAAGCGTCGCGTCCCGCCTTGCCGCGGGCGCCGACCAGTTCCTGGAATCGTTCCATCACGCCGTCGGGCACCAAGAACTTCGCGTCTGGCGGCCAGCCATAGGCTTCCTTGACGAGTCGGATCTCATCCTCGCCGAGCGGCTCACCATGCGCGGAGGAGGTGTCCTGCTTGTGCGGGGATCCCCAGCCGATGTGGCTGTCCACGATGATGATCGTCGGGCGATCATCGGTGGCGTCGAAGATCTTGAAGCACTGCGAGAGACGGTCGACGTCGTTCGCGTCACCCACCCGCAGCACGTTCCATCCGTAGCCGAGGAATCGAGTCGCGACATCATCGCCGTAGGCAAGGTCGGTATGCCCTTCGATCGTGATGTGGTTGTTGTCGTAAATCCAGCAGAGATTGCTGAGACCGAGGTGACCTGCCAGCGACGCCGCTTCGTTGGAGACACCCTCCATCAGACATCCGTCACCGCAGATCGCGAAGGCGGAGAAGTCGAAGAGTTCAAACCCAGGCCGGTTGTAACGCGCTCCAGTCCAACGGGAGGCCATTGCCATGCCGACGCTGGTGGCGATCCCCTGCCCGAGCGGGCCCGTCGTGGTCTCGATACCGCTGGTCCAGCGATACTCCGGATGACCGGGGCACTTCGAATCCATCTGCCTGAATCGTTCGATGTCGGCGAGCGTGACCGCCGGATTGCCGGTGGTCTCATACTTGGGGTTGACCGCTTTCACCCCCGCGAGGTGCAGGATCGAATACAGGAGCATCGACGCGTGGCCGTTGCTGAGTACGAAGCGATCGCGGTTAGGCCAGATGGGATCCGCGGGGTCGTAGTTCAGTCGGTGCTGCCAGAGCGTGTACGCGACCGGGGCCAGCGCCATCGGTGTACCCGGATGACCACTGTTGGCCGCCTGAACTGCATCCATCGACAGCGTCCGAATGGTGTTGATGGCGAGCGCATCGATGTCTGGCACATCTCCTGGCGTACCCGCAAACGGTCGATCGGTATTTGTCTTGGTCATTCGTGATTCTCCTACCCAATCCCAACTCGCTTCCAGAAGCCCCTCGCTGGGACCCTTGTCGTGCCATGGTACAGAGGCGGCATTGATGTCACCCGAAGGGCGAAACTGTGGCCCGGGCCGGTCGATCGGTCGATGATTGGAGAGAACCGCCCGCCCCTCGTTTCCGGGCCGACCCGATCCAAATCCAATCCGAAGGAATGCTCCGATGCGATATCCCGTCCTCCTGCTCACCTTGCTCGCTGCCACAGGATGTTCCACCTCGAAGCAAGCCGAACCAGTCATCTGGGCAGGCGCCATGCAGGATCAGAACTACGAGATCAAGGGCAAGCCCCAAGCGGCACCGCCAGCAGCTCCGCAGGCCGGCGGAGAAGTGAATCCTCAGTCCCTCGCGGCCCAGGCGATCGGCTCCCCTCAGGTGCACTACCACTATCACGTTCACAATCATCACTATCCCGGCGGGTCCTACTCGATCGCCGGGATGCCTCAGATGACCACCAGCATGAACGGGTACGCCCATCCGGCGTACATGGTCCCTCACCATGCCGCGATGCAAAATCCGGCGAGCCCCTACGCCAACAATCCGAATGATGGGAATGCCGCCAATCCCTACACCAGTAGCACGCTGGGTGGGAATCGCAACGGCGGTTCAAGTTGGGCGCCCGGTGACTTCAATCCCTGGGCCAACAACGGAACCGGCTCGATCAACGAGTGATCCGACGCCGTCATCGACCCTTGTGGTCGACACAGAAATCCGACCAAGACGCCCGCGTGAGTATTCACGCGGGCGTCTTCTTCTTATCGAAACCCCGGATCCACCGTCAATTCGACGTGACGAGAAATCGCTCGTTGGTACGGTAGAAGCATGCGAACCCTCTTTTTCACCATCATCGTCGGCGTCAGCGCCATCGCAATCGGCCTGAACGCTGGATTCGGGAGTCACGCCGTGACCTCGAGCCAAGAGGCCGCCGAGGCCTCTGCGCCGAAGACCGGAGTCCTCGTCTATCGCATCAACGGGCCGAATGGGCCGGTCCCCGGACGCATCACCGTCCTCGAACCCGACGTGGATCTGGTGGCGCTGGGTGGCCCCTTCGATGATCGCCACGCCGTTCGCGAGGACGTCTGTTACGCGATGGATGGAACCGGAGAACTGGTCCTACCAGCCGGCGTCTGCGAGATTCTCGCGAGCCGAGGCATCGAATGGACGCTCGATCGCCAGCGGATCGAAGTCCCTGCGGGCGGACGAGTCGAAATCACCCTCGAGATCGAGCCGGCGGTGGATACCACGGGGCTGGTGGGTGGCGACTTGCACCTGCACACCCTGACCCATTCGGGCCACGGCGACTCGAACATGCCCGAGCGGATCGTGAGCCTCCTCGGTGAAGGGGTCGATTTCGCGGTGGCGACGGATCACAACCGCAACATCGACTACCGACCGACCATCGACTCGCTCGATGCCGCGAGTCAGATCACCTCGATGGTCGGAAACGAGGTTTCGACTCCCGTCGGGCACTTCAATGCCTTCCCCCTGGACGCGGCGCGGCCGCCCGTACCCAGTCGATTGTCTGCCGCACCACCGCTCTTCCGACTTCTTCGGGCGGAGACAAACGACCTCGGCGTGGTCCCGATCATCCAGGTCAATCACCCTCGATGGGAAGGGATCGATTACTTCTCGCAGGCCGAGCTGGACGAGACCACCGGTTCCAGTGACAGCCCGCGATGGAGTCCGGATTTCGACGCGATCGAAGTCCTCAACGAGAACTGTCTCTGGGGTTGGCGGGATCCTGAGAACTCAGCCGGAATCGACGTCGGCTCGCAAACGCATTCCTCGATGCGGGATTGGTACGCCCTGCTGGACACCGGCCATCGCGCCATCGCCACCGGCAATTCCGACAGCCATTCCGTGAAGGCGAACTTCGCTGGTGTTCCCCGTAACTACTTTCCCTCGTCCACCGACGATCCGGGATCAATCGACCCGCGTGAGATGATCGACGCACTCCGGAGCGGCGACGTGGTGGTTTCCAGCGGGCCGATCGTTCGAGCATCGATCCCCGATCGCGGCATCCATGACGATCCGAGAATGGCGACCGCCGATGCGAACGGCGACGTGGTCATCGCGGTCGAAATTCAGGCGGCGCCCTGGATCGACGTCGATCGGATCCGAGTGATTCAGGACGGCGACGAGATCTCGACGATCAATGTGAATTCCGGCCGGGACCGGATTCGATTCGAAGGTGACATCCGGATTCCGACGAAGGAAGACGGGTGGATCATCCTGCTGGTCGAAGGCGACGATTCGCTGGCCCCGATGATCGAGGGCAAGCGACGGCCGGTGCTGCCAGTCGCGATCGTCAATCCGTTCCGTATCGACGCCGATCGAGACGGTGTCTGGACACCACCGCTGGATCGAGTTCGAACGCACGTTGCGGCGATGAAGTCAGCCGCGGTCGACGCGGAATGGTCAGCAGCCTCAGGATCGGAACGACGACGCATCATCGCCGCCGCCCGGTCAACCGAAGGACTCAACGATGAAGTCAGAACGAGACTCATCGGGCTGGGATTGTCGGACGATTCAACCGAACGAACCGTGGTCCGACTCAGCGCCGCCCGCGGCGCCGCCGGTGATCCTCGATTCGCCGATACGCTCGAAGCGGCGCTGATCGACGAATCTACGAGCGACCGAGCCGCGGTCGCCGTGCTGCAGAGCCTCGCGGTCACTGCCCCGAGGAAAGCAAACGAACGACTGCAGGAGTTCATCACGAACCGCGGCATCGAGAATCTCCGAAATCTCGGAGCAAAGGGCATCGACGATGTGGCCGGCCCCGCTCCTCGCCACTGGCTGGTGGCGGGTCCGTATCCGGGCACCGCCGATCTCGAGTCGTTCGCTCGTTCATTCTCAACCCTCACGACGCCCCCGAAAACCAATGGGGGAACGCAGGGTTGGGAACTGAAGCGAACCAGGCCGAACGGACTGCTCTCGTTTCTGGAAATCGCGGCTGAACCGTCGGCGACAGAGAACGCCATCGCCGTCGCGGCCGGTTGGATCATGTGCCCTCGCCCTCTGACTGCAACCATCGCTTTCGGTTCCGACGACGGCGCGGTCGTTCTGGTGAACGGCGAGACGATCCTGCTCGATCGAACCACTCACGGTGCCTCACCGTTCGGCTCGATCCTGCAGGTTCCGCTTCGACAGGGACCGAACCAAGTGATCATCGCGGTGGAGAACGGAAGCGGAGATTTCGGTTTCCACTTCCGTCCCCTAGATCGCGAAGCCACGGTCATGACGTCGATCGACGACTGACCGGGGCAGGGTTCTCTGGAAACCGAACGGAGCCGGGCGGAATCGGCTGCATTCGCATACCGATTCCGCCCGTCCCACGAAATCATTCGGCCATCACGGACGCTGCAATGAGATCCACGAGCGACTCCTGACGATCCGCGGTGATCTCCCAGTACATGACACCGCCCAGTCCGAGGTTCTGGAGATAGGCCAGCTTGTGGGCCATCGACTCTTCGTCTTCGTAGGAGACGAAGTGGCCACCGAACGCGGTCGGCGAGTACAGATACGGCGCCTTCGCGACGTCATCCCAGTACCGGGTGTACGAACCGGATTCGAGCAGTTGGAGAATCCCGTCCCGCCCCGTCGATCCCGCATCGAAATCGCTGACGCCCGTAGCGCCACTCGACCAGTCATCCCAGGTTCCGTCGGGCACGGAGCTGGCGGATGCGAACAGATTGCCGTTTCCGGAATCCGCCACGCCACCCCAGGCTCGACCGTAGAACGGCACCCCCATCACCAACTTCGAGGGATCGACCCCTTGATCGAGGAACAGATGGAGCGTGAAGTCAACGGTGTACTTCTCTGCCATTTCCGGATCTCCGGGTTCTGCAGGGTTCATATAGAGCGGCGCATGGTGGCCAGTCTTGGAGAGATCCCAGGCCCCGCGCATGTCGTAGGTCATGACGTTGATGAAGTCGAGAATCTCACCGAGTCGATCGCATTCGAGATGTCGAATCTTGTCAAAGCCTGCTGGTGCCGCGATCGAGAGTTCGTAGTACACCCCGTCTTCGTCTCCCGCGACGTCGAGTTGATCACGAAGCTCCTGGAGGAGATGCGTGTAGTTCACGCCGTCTTCCGGCCGGTAGACGTTGCTCGCGAGCCCACCCTCGACCGGATACTCCCAGTCGATGTCGACACCGTCGAAGTTGTAGTCTCGGATGAACTGGACACAACTCTCCGCGAAGTTCGACCGTGATTCAACGGTCAAGGCAACGTCACTGAATCGCCCCGAGAGCGTCCAACCCCCGACCGAGATCATGGTCTTCAAGTGCGGATACTGAGGCTTGTAGACGTTGTTGATCTGATTGATGAGCCCGCGATAGGGTTGATCCCAGGTATCACCGGGAAAAGACTTGTCGATGGCCGCGAACTCGTCGAAGAGTGCGACTCGACCATCGGCCCCGATGTCTACAAACGCGTAATTCAGATGGGTGATCTTGTCGTACGGGATGTCCGCAGGTTGATAGTCCCGACCGTAGGTCCCCCACTCGATGTAGTACGCCACAACCCGTCCATCAACACTGACCGGACATGCTCCCCACGCGGCCAGCATGAGTCCAAGGTCCGCTCCGTCGACGACGCCGCTCTGGTTGAGATCGCCGTCACCGGACTCCCCCCACGCGGCCAGCATCAACCCGAGATCACCTCCATCGACAACACCAGATCCGTCCAGATCAGCAGGACAGGGATCGTTTGGCGGCGGATCGCCGCTGCCGTCGCCGCTGCCGTCGCCGTCGCCGTCGCCGCTGCCGTCGCCGTCGCCGTCGCCGCTGCCGTCGCCGCTGCCGTCGCCGTCGCCGCTGCCGTCGCCGCTGCCGTCGCCGTCGCCGCTGCCGT
>JAPKCC010000111.1 GCA_028823105.1 Phycisphaerales bacterium
TTGAAGTGTGCCAAACGGAGACGCAGGCTTCTTTCGAGTTCGGCTATTTGGAGTCGGCTCCGGTGGTTACGCGATGATCTGGGAGATCGGCGTGGCGCCTTCGACGCCCACGAGCTTCTTGTCGAGGCCGGCGTGGAAGTAGGTCAGTGCGTTCGGATCGAAGCCCATCTGGTTCAAGATGGTGGCGTGGAGATTCTTGACGTGGAATGGGTCCTCAACCGCGGCGGAACCGAGTTCGTCGGTCTGCCCGACGCTGACGCCGCCCTTGATGCCACCGCCGGCCATCCACATGGTGAATCCGGCGGAGCAGTGATCCCGGCCGGTTCCTTCGGCGTACTCGGCCACGGGCTGGCGTCCGAACTCGCCTCCCCAGACCACGAGGGTCTCGTCGAGCATGCCGCGTTGCTTCAGGTCCTTGAGCAGGCCCGCGATGGGAAGATCGGTGGCGCCGGCGTGCTTGGTGTGGTTGAAGACCAGATCACCATGGGCGTCCCAGTTGGCATCGTTGTGATTACCACCGGAATAGATCTGGATGAATCGAACGCCACGTTCGGCGAGACGGCGAGCTAGCAGGCACTTGCGGCCGAATTCCCGGGTTCGATCGTCATCGAGGCCGTAGAGCTCGCGCATCTTCGCCGGTTCCGTCGAGAGGTCGACCGCTTCCGGCGCCGCTGACTGCATCCGATACGCGAGTTCGTAACTGGCAATTCGGCTCTCAAGATCGGGATTGCCCGGGTTCTTCGCGGCATGGGCGCGATTCAACCGGTCGAGGCGATCGAGCATCCGCCGTTGCACTGACCCGCGTCGTGCGGCGTCGGGTTCAAGGTCGAGGATCGGCTCGCCCTTCGGCCGCAGGACGGTTCCGGCGTACGTCGCGGGCATGTAGCCGCTTGACCAGTTCTTGGCCCCGGAGATCGGCCCGCCGGTGTGATCCAGCATCACCACGAACCCGGGGAGATTCTCGTTCACCGTGCCCAGTCCATAGTTCGCCCAGGATCCCAGCGCCGGCGAACCGGAGAGGATCTGTCCGGAGTTCATCATCAGCATGGCGGAACCGTGAAGCGGGCTCTCGGCGTACATGCTCTTGATGAATGCGATGTCATCGACGCAGGTGGCTACGTTGGGGAACAGCTCGCTGACCCACGCGCCCGACTCGCCGTGCTGTTTGAAGTCCCACTTCGGGCCGACCACCCGTCCTTGATTCCGTTCGCCGCCTCGGCCCTTGACCTTGACGTCGATGGTCTTCCCGTCGAGCCCGTAGAGCTTCGGCTTGTAGTCGAACGTATCGACCTGGCTCGGGCCCCCGTACATAAAGAGGAAGATCACCGTCTTGGCCTTCGGCGCGAAGTGCGGGGCGATCGGCGCCAGAGGGTTGCCGCCGGGAGTGCGCGGGGTCACGCCATCAGCCGCGGTGGCCTGCTTCGAGAGGAAGCCGTCACCGGCGAGCATGCTTGCCAGCGCCACGCTGGTGAACCCGCCGCCCGCCTCCCAGAGGAATTCGCGCCGGGTCTGGCCGCAGAACGTATTGGCTGGTTGATCTTGGTGGCGTGGCATGTCTGGTGTCCGAATAGTAGGCGTGCGGTTTGCGGCCGGTCCGTGGTCTAGGGTGGTTTCTAGCCCACGTGGAGGAATTCATTCAAATTTAACATCAGGACGCAGGTGGCCTCGAAGGCTTCGGCCTCGTCGAGTTCGTCAAGTTCCTGGAGCTCCGCATAGAGCGACAGGAGCTCATTGATCTCGGCCTCACTTGGGGGCCGGCAGAGTGCGAGTTCCAGTCCCCGCGCGATCTGTGCTCGCCGGCCACTTGGACGTTCGCGTTGAAGGCGAGCTGCGAAAATAGCGGCTTGGCGATCGATGAAGTCCGAGTTCATCATCATCAGTGATTGGGTCGGGACAGTGGTTGCAAACCTTACGGAGCAGGCGCGATCGGTGTCGGGTTGATCGAAGCCCTCCAGCAGAGGATGTCGAAGTGATCGCTTGAGGAAGATATAAAGGCTCCGCCGGCCCGCTTGTTCGGGGGTCGCCTGACCCCATGCGGCATCGGGACGGGATGCGGTTTCGAGAACCGCGCGAGGGAGCGGGGGATAGACCCCTTCGCCACCGAGCTCTGGGTTGAGATTGCCGGAGACGGCGAGGACCGCATCCCGGACCTCCTCCGCAGTGAGTCGCCGCAGGTCGAACTTCCAGAGCAGGTTGTTGAGTGGATCGAGGGTTACCGCGGACGGGTCGACCCGGCTCGACTGTCGGTAGGTGCTCGAGGTCATGATCAGACGGTTCAACGCGCGGCGCGACCAGTCGAGGCGAGGGAGTTCGGTGGCAAGCCAGTCGAGAAGTTGCGGGTGTGTCGGACGGGTGCCGAGAAAACCGAAGTCGTCACTCGAACGGACCAGGCCACGCCCGAAATGATGCTGCCAGATTCGATTGGCGGCGACCCGGGTGCTTGTCGGATTGTCAGACTCGGTCAGCCATTCCGCGAACGCGAGTCGAAGTCCGCTCGACTCGCCGTGCGTGGTCGATCGAGGGCCGAATTCGTCTGCCCCGAGCACTTGCGGAACTCCCGGGTTGACGAGACGGCCTTCCGAATGGACGTTGCCCCGAATGAGGATGCGGGTGTCTGGCGGCGTGGTTCCGTTGGACCGAGCGCAGAGGACGAGGGTGGTCTCCAGTCCGGGCGGACGCATCCCGAGGAGGTCGTCCCGGCGGCGACGGTATTCGGCGGCGGCCTCTTCGCCGGATGCTTCGGCCAGCGCGAGCACGAAGGGCTCGTCGAGCCGGAGGCCGTGGGCGGCGCCCGCGATTTCCCTTGCGCTCAACGGTCGATCATGGATCTTCAGTTCGTCAAGGTCGCCATTGAACGCGCCATGTCCGGGAAGCGTGCGGCCGACCGCGAGTTCTTCGATGCGGTCGAGGGGCTGAGTGCCACCCGTGGCTCGGCCGACCTCGATTCCATCGACGTAGAGGATGGCGTTGCCGTCTTCGTGATTCCGGGTGAGGGCGACATGATGCCACGCCCCATCATTGAAGCCAGGAGGGGAGTTCACGAAGGTCTCGGGGTTTCCAATGCCGGCGGAGATAATGCCCGATCCGACCATCGAGATTCCGAGGTCGTTCACCACGCCGGAGACCTCGCCGTCGACGAGGCCGTCACCGAGGAACCAGCGGGGATCGTTGTCGTTGCCTCGGCATTGCGCCGACGTGCGGACCCAGAATGAGATCGTGAACGATTCTCTGGCAACATGTGGAACCCGAATTCCGTCATCACCACCGTCGAATCGGAATCCGTGGCCTACTCGGCCTTCCGCTTCGAAGCCGACGTCAGCGATCTGGCCATCGTGCCCGCCGACGACGTCTATGACCGAGGCGCTTCGCAAGTCTTCGAACGGATAGTGCGAGATCAGCCCGTCCGCTTCGCGTGAAGAATCGGTGGTCACCACGCCTGACGCGCTGGATTTCAGTTCGGAGACCGTGTTCGACATCTCGTCGGTGAACCGTCGGCGAGCAATCTGATACTCGTCTTCACCGCTGCCGAAGAAGGCTGGCACGGTGCGGGTGACGTTGTTGCCGTCGATCGAGTTCCCGGCGTTCATCTTGTACGGTCGAAGGTCACGGAAGATCGCCGCCAGGCGGTAGTAGTCGCCCTGGAGGATTGGGTCACGCTTATGGGCATGGCACCGGGCGCAGGCAATCGACATTCCCATCATGTTTCGCGAGACCACGTCGATGATCGAATCGAGGTCGTCGAACTGGGCCAGTTTCACATCGGTCGGCTCATCATCCCAGATGCCCAGTCGATAGAAACCTGTGGCGATGAGCGAGTCAATGTTTCGATCTTCGATCTCGTCGCCTGCGAGTTGGTCGATGAAGAACCGATCGATTGGCTTGTCTTGATTGATCGCGTTGACCACCCAGTCGCGGTATCGCCACGCGGACGGCTTGATTCGATCCCGTTCGTATCCGTCGGTGTCGGCATATCGAACCGCATCGAGCCAGTGCCGGGCCCACTTCACACCGTGTTGTGGCGAGGTGAGGTATCGATCAACCATCTGCTCGTAGGCGTCTGGTGAGTCATCTTCGATGAAGGTGGTGACGTCTTCGGGGGTTGGCGGGAGGCCCGTAAGATCCAGGGCGACGCGTCGGATGAGCACGTATCGATCCGCTTCCGGAGCCGGCGCGAGACCAGCGGCTTCAAGCTTTGCGAGCACGAAGGCGTCGATTGGATTGCGAATCCAGCCTTGATCAGAGACTGCGGGGATCGTCGGACGCTCGAGCGGTTGCCATGCCCACCAATTACCGCCGAGTGGAATCTCCATGTCTTCGAGGGATGCGTCCCCCGGGTCGGCGCCCACACCATCGGCCCAGGTGCCACCTTCGAGAATCCACTCCGCGATGATCGCCAGTTCCGCCTCCGGGAGCTGTCCGGTCGGAGGCATCGCGTATTCATCGCTCTTCCAGGAAACCATCTCGAGGATCAGGCTCTGTGCAGGGTTCGTCTCGTCGAACGCCGGGCCTCGATCTCCGCCGCGAAGCATCGCCTCGCGTGAGTCGAGTCGGAGTCCGCCCTTCGGTTTTCCTTCGGCGCCGTGGCAACGCAAGCATTCCCGTTCGATGATCGGCCAGGCCTGAGTCTCGAAGAACCTCGAGCGTTGGACGGCGTCTTCGTGCTGGGCGACCGCGATGGGAGAAAGGCAGGTCGCCACGCAGATCACGCTGGCTACCGCGCCCACGGGGCGGAAGAAGGACGACTTGGATTTTGGTATTCGCCTAAGCATGGATCGAACGCACCCTTTTGGGGGATGGACTAGGAGATGAACTGGATCTTTCGTAGATTGTAGAGGCAAGTCGCGGGAATCCGAGAGGAGGTCGTCGATTCAGTTCAGGATGTCCGGCGCGATCGAGGAAAGTTGATCAAGGAGGGGAGCGTCCCCGATCGGAATCGGGCCGACTCAGTCGCCCAGTCCACGGCGAATCGGCTGCTGCTGCGATCTGCTCGGAGGTATGGCGAGAATCTCCCGGGCCAGAAGCATTGAGACGAGATCATCGAGAAGGATCGGCCGAAAGCCCCAAGAGTCGACACCAACGTCTGTTGACCGACCCGCCTCTTCAAGGCGACCGTGCGTGTGCCCGTAGAGATGCAGCGAACCATTTCGGTTCCCCCGCCAACTTCGCATCGGATAGTGGCTGCAGACGACGCGATGATCGTCAGCGCCGATGCGAAATTCCAGAAGGTCATGGACCGCGTCGAAGACTTCGCGATATCTGGGGCGATCGGGGTCGTGGTTGCCGCGAACGAGAACGATCCGGCCCGCGTCGAGTCGCTCACAGAGTGATGCCGCGAGTCGAGCTTTCTCCTTGGTCGAGCCCTGGTCGCCGACGAAATCTCCGAGGTGAATCAGGAGGTCGTTGGGACCGATCACGGCGTTGAATCTCGCGATGATTTCGTCCTGCATCGCAGCGGTGTCCGGAAACGGCCGGTTGAAGCTCGCGCAGGCATCGGGTTGGCCGAAATGTGTGTCGGCGGTGACGAAGGTTCTTCCGGGCACCTCGAGAATCGGTTCCTTCATGGTTGCCCTCGTGGTTGCAGATCGGAATCACGTGAGGATCCGGGTTCCTTTTGGATCTCGAGTGGTGCCGTTCGAAGCGTGGGCGGCGCCGGCAGGCGGTCAAGCCGCAGTCGCGCGAAGTTCATGACCGAGTTTCGTGGAGAGGCGAGAGGCTTGAGTACGGCGGTCATTTCGCCGATCTTGTCGATCTCGATTTCGCCGAGCGAGAATTCGGCGAAGTCGCTCGATCCCTCGGTCGACTCCACGCGGCCGTCGAGCTCGTGATCGCCGATGGTCAGGCGAATGGGTGTTCCAGAGTCCCGGCGTGGGCATGCCTGCTCGAGCGTCACTTGGAATCGTCCGGGCTGATCGACGCGAATCGTCCATGCGAGGGCATCATCGGCATCCGTCCAAAATCCCCAGGTCGTTCCGCCTTCCGGGCCCAGTTTCTCTCGCCGGATCTCGTCGCCCACGGGAAACGCGTCATCCGCTTCGAGTCCGATCGACCCGTCGTTTCCTTCGGTGACCAGCACTCGGTAGGCACAGAGGCGTCGGGATGCATCGTCCTCGTCCGGCTCGAGTCGATCCAGTGACTCGAGCACCCTGCTCCAGGGAACGACTACCAAGGAAGTACGTGATCGTCGGGCCACGGTCCATCCGACGAGGTCGCCCTTCAGATCCACCACCGGGCTGCCGATCGCATGGGCGGGTACATCGGCGTCGATGAGGAAGACATCCCCGAAACCACCACTCACTCGGCTGACGCCAGTTGACGTGTTGCCGGGAAGGCCACGCGTGCTGCCACCCGGACGGATGCCAAGTTCGAGCTCGATGTCGAGCCGATCACCGTCGCGGTCCAACGCGAGCGTTCTTCGATCGCCGATCGCGGCGTTTCCAATCTCCGCAGACAGGCCGCGACGATCTTGAACCGGTCGGCCATCGATGGTGAGCAGCACGTCGTTCACTGCGAGCCCGGCCCGTGCCGCGCTCGAACTGGGAACCACCTTGGTAATCCGAAGGCCACTGGGACGGCGAGTGGCCTCATATGCAATGCCGATGAAAGGGCGGTCTTCGATCGCGTTCTCATTGGTGAGTGAATCCACGTCCCGCGCCACGATGCCGAAGGCCGCGGCATCACCGTCGTCGTCGGTGACGATCAACAAGGTTCCTGATTCGACGGGATCGACGCGGATCTTTTTCAATGATGCCGGCATCGAGACTCCCGGAACCTCCAGAAGCACGAGGTCGAGTTCAGCATCGATCGCCAGCGGTTTCGCCGCCTTGGCAACGGTTCGCCCCGT
The DNA here is from genome assembly GCA_028823105.1 of Phycisphaerales bacterium. Classification (GTDB taxonomy): domain Bacteria; phylum Planctomycetota; class Phycisphaerae; order Phycisphaerales; family SM1A02; genus UBA12014. Next base: position 6,842 of record JAPKCC010000111.1, read on the forward strand.
CGCCGGACTGGTAAAGACGGCCATCGCGTTTCTCGACTGTCGAGCGAAGAGAGAAGCCTTGGCGATGACCCGGTTCTCTCCGACGACCGTGCCAAAGGTGACCAGGCGATCATCGTTGCGGAGTTCGACGATGCCTTGCTTTGTCGGTGACGTCAACGGATCGAGCGTGGCCAAAAAGCGAGGGTCACGTTTCGTGGCCCTCGCGCTCCGACGTCCGGTGTTTCCGTTCCAGTCTTCGAGATCGGTATCCAGATCGCCAAGATCTTGCGACTCAAGCCTCGGTAGAAACTCGTGGATAGCGTCGACGCCAGTACCGATGTTCTGCCACGATTCGTGGCCACAACGGCTGACGATTCCGACCAGGCGGCCGTCGAGATCGATTATCGGTCCGCCGGAATCACCAGCATCGAACGGGCTGTCCACGGCGATCTCACCGCCGTCGACGGCGACGATGCGCCCGATACGAGCGGCAGGTTGTGACTGCCGCATTTCCGAGATGGCGGCCGCGTATCCCAGCGTGAGCACCCAGTCACCATCTTGGATCCCGTTCTTTGGCGCGAGTTCGACGGCCGGAAGCAGTTCGTCATCCGCGAGATTCTGGATCTGGATGAGGCCGAGATCGACGTCGCCTTCGAAGATCTGTCCGAGGGTTCGGCCTCGGAATTCTCGCCCATCCGGCAGTGTGATGACGCCGCGGCGTCCGGGCTGATCACCAACGTGTCCGGCGGTGAGGACCAGTCCTTTTGAATCGATGATGACGCCGCTGGCCGACGAACCAGCGCGTCCGCGGAAGGTCACGAGGACCGTCGACTCGGCGACTCGATCGATGGCCCGAATCGCCTTCTTCTCGATGTCTGCAAGGTCGGTCTCGTCGAGGAGGTGCGTCGGTCCTTCAGGGATCGCCGTTGGCACCGCGTGGCTGGCCTTGCCCAGCGTCCAACCGGCCACGGCGACGAGCAGGGCCGCTCGAAGGAACCGGCGGGAAAGTCCTGCCATTGGTGATCTACTGAGGTCGTGAGGCATGTTTGGAAGCGATGGGAGTGAACTGGGAAGCGGAAGAACCAAGCGATCCGGAGGGATCCGCACGGCAGATCGAGTGTAGTAGGGGATCACGGCCCGATCACGAATGACAGGCCTCGAATCTCGAACGGATGATCGACCGTTGGATTTCAGTTGCCGGGAGGTGGGGCGGTGATTCATGCCAGAGCAGGCGTTCCGGTAGCCTCTGGCCATCATGAGCACAGACATTCGATCGGACATCGAAGGAATGAAGGCGGAGGTCCAGCGGATCGGTTTCATCTTCGCCATGCGGGCCGAAGGTCAGGGGTTAATCGATCGACTCGGTCTCACGGAGCAAGGGCGGCTCGATCCCGATCTGCCAGCCTGCTGGGTCTCGGGGCGAGTCGAGGGAGGGTCGAGCGGGCGGGATCTCGAAGTTGCGATCGTCTTCGCGGGCGAGGACCCGTACCACGGCTGCGATCGGATCGGGACGCTGCCAGCGACGATGGCGGCGTATCTGTTGTGCCGCCGATTCCGTCCGGATCTCCTGGTCAATGCGGGTACGTGCGGTGGTTTTCAGCGAGAAGGAGCGTCGATCGGAGCGGTCTACGTGGGGGGAGGCGATTTCCTCTTCCACGATCGTCGGATCCCACTGCCGGAATTCGAGGCCTTCGGCATCGGCCGGATCCCCGCCATCGTGGACGAACCGATGAGGATGGCATTGGGCGCTGAATCGGGGATCATCTCCACGGGAGACTCTTTCGCGCCGACGGCGGAGGAGCAGTCCTTCTTCGAACGCGAGCGGGTGACTTGCAAGGAGATGGAGGCCGCCTCCCTGGCGAGTCTGTCGCGGGATCTGGGGGTTCATTTTCTTGCGGTCAAGGCAGTGACTGATCTCGTGGATCACCCCGAGCCCGAAGCGTCGGCCTTCGCACGTAATCTCAACCGCGTGAGCCAGATCCTCGTCGAGCGCTTGATCAATCTTCTTGAGTGGATGAAGGTCCGAGAATAATAAAGTCTCTGATGAGTCGTTCCT
>JAPKCC010000025.1 GCA_028823105.1 Phycisphaerales bacterium
TTCTTCCGGCGTCGTCGCGAACGGTGTCCGCGACGAACATCGCGTAGAAGTCCTCGGGCGGCTCCCCGGAGGTCTGCTCGACCGCCTGAAAGATGATCTTCTTCCCATCGGGTGAGAAGTAGGACTCTCCCGCTTTGAGAAACCGATCGTGGAAGGTCAGTTGGACTGGATCTTCGAGAAAGGCCGCCTCCTCGGTTTTCCAGTCGGGCGATGCGCCGCCTTCCGGCGACTGCGCCATTAACGGCGCAGTCAACACGGCGGCGAGAGAGAAGATGCAGGCAGGAACCATGGAAGACGAAGGCATGTCGCTGAAGACTCCACAACGGGCGGCGTCGATCGATCCCGGTCCGACGATCCCAGCGTGGGATTCATCACGATCCGGGCGGAAGTGTCTAGTCTATCGGTCCCCTCGCTGCGTTTCCCGTTTTGGAGGGCTCCCCTTTCCTCGAACCGGCGTTTTTCCGTGCTTCCACCCGTTCTCTACCTCGATGACCGGCTGATCGTCCTCGATAAGCCGACAGGCCTGCTCTCCGTGCCGGGCATCGGACCCGAGAAGGCCGATTGCCTCGCAAGCCGGGTGAACGCGACCTATCCGGAGGCCCGCATCGTGCACCGGCTCGATCGGGACACGAGCGGGGTCATCGTGATGGGTCGAGATGCGGAATCACATCGGGAACTGAGCCGTCAGTTTCAGGATCGGGAGACCGAGAAGACGTATCACGCCCTGGTCGGCGGACATCCAGACAAGGATGCGGGCGAGATCGATCTCCCGATCCGGAAGGATCTCGACGACGCACCACGGCAGATGGTTGACTACAAGAACGGGAAACCGAGCTTGACGAAATGGATGGTGACGAGCCGCGGAGAGATCGGCGATCTGGACGATAGGCTCGCCGCCCCGGATGCCGACCATCGAATGTCGATCGCACGGATCGAACTCACCCCGTTGACTGGACGAAGCCACCAGCTCCGGCTGCATCTCAAATCGGTTGGATATCCGATTCTTGGCGATGACCTGTACGCACCCGAGCCGCTCCGCTCCTCCGTGACCCGGCTCTGTCTGCATGCATCCAGACTCGATTTCACGCATCCGGGAGACGCCTCGCCGATGTCCTTCCGGTCTCCGCCCCCTTTCTGAACCAAGACGCCGCCGTGTCGGCCCGAAGATCGGGCGGCGAGAACATCGAAGATCCCTCGCCGGGTTGTTTCCAGAGGCGAATTCGATCATCCTCTCCCTATGAACTTCATGAACCCGTCTATCTTTCTCGCGGCCGCCGTCGGTCGACGCACCATCGGCCTGCTCGTCGCCGGCCTCTTCGCCTCGCCGGTCTTCGCTCAAGCAGCGAAGGTCGAACGTCATCTGGTTCCCACCGTGAACGTCACCGATCTCGGGACGGGTCGTCCGATCCTTCTGCGATGGCGCGACTCCAGTGATGGCGCCAGCACGCTGCAGGTGACCACTCGGACCGTTCCCACGTTGCTGGAGAACGGCCTCGACCTCAAGGAAGACGCGGAGGCGGTCCTCGCGAAGACCCCACGTCCACCACTCGAACGATTTTGGACGATCCAGGGACGGATCCGGGCGACCGAGGACTCCTCGATGCCCCAGGCCCAATGGCGCGTCCTCGATGGCGCGGCAAGGCTCTTCATGCTCGAGCCCACGGGAATCCCCGAAGCGAAGGTCGAAGATCCCGATGGTGATCCGCCGAGGAAGTCCGCGACCGACAAGGCCGAAAAAAACACGGGCCGTACCACCGGCACCGGTTCCGGCGTCCAGTCAACGTCTGCGCCGAATGCCGGCGCGATCGAACGAGCCAGAGCATTCGCACGGGTTCAAGACAACGCGATCTCCCGTACCGCCGGCGCCGCAATCTCCCAGACGTTCTCGGGCTACGGACTTATCCCCACCAGCATCCAGATCCGATTGGAAACCGCCAGTCCTCGAAACATGTACGAAGTCGAACGACTCACGTCGATCCTCCGGCTCGCGGAACCGCTGATTCCCAACCAGCCAATCGGTATCGGTGCATCCTGGACCAGCCGCTGGACAAATCTCGAGCAGAGAACCCCGGTCGAGACGGTCATGACTTGGACCCTTGCCAGCGTGGATGAGGCGGCACTGGAGGCAACGGGCATCGCAGAGACCGCGGTGCTCACCCTTCGATACACCCGCCGTATCGCCGAAGGGCTCGACGAACCGGTCGCCCCTCGAATAGCCGAACTGCTGGAATCAAACGGGAGCGGCGAGGTCCGCCTGGTTCTGCAGAATCCCATGCATCTCGATGCTCAATTAGTCCAGATGCCACCACCGAGTGACCCCGCCAGGCGAGGCGCGACCGATGTCACCAGGATGCGAGTGATCACGAGGGAGTGAACCCGCGGGACGCCAACGACGTCCCCGTCCCCACCACCTTGCACCGCGAGTGGACAATTCGTGCAGCCGCCGCGGGCACGCACGTCCGCTGCGAGAAGCCGGTCGCACCGAAGGCGGCCGACGCCAAGGCAATGATCGAAACCTGCCGAAATGCCGCGTGCCGTTCCGTCCAGTTGATGGACGGTGTGATATTCGTGCATCCGCGCCGACCATGGGTCGAGATGATCCGGAACGTCTCGGAGATTGCCGAGGTGCGACGAAACGGGGGGTCGTCGCGATCATGAGCTCCGCATCCACGAATGGTGCAATCGTGACGATCCCGGGCTGAGCCGGAGCCAGCCTCGTGCAACGCGGAATCTCGACATCGATCTCCGCAGAAGCCTTGTCAATCGGCGTTCTGCCGCTGATACACTTCGGAACCCTCTCCATTCCTCGGAAGAATCGATGAACACCGGAACCATGCGTACCGAAGGGCTCTGCGAGATCGATGGCGTCGCGTGCTATCGGGTCCCCGATATCGATCGCATGCCGCCGTTTCTCGTGACGGTGGTGAGCCCATCCGATCACTGGCTATACGTCTCTTCCAACGGCGGACTGACCGCGGGACGGGGGAATACCGACCACTGTCTCTTTCCATATCGAACCGATGATCTGATCCACCAGGTCCATGCGTTCTCCGGGCCGTGGACCGGCATCCGCGTCGGCGACGCACTCTGGGAGCCGTTCTCCGCTCGACCAACCCACGGCATCACGCGGGATCTCGCCCGCTCGGTCTCCGGCGACCGGATTGTCTTCGAGGAGACGAATCCCGTCATGGGCCTCAGGATCCGCGCGTGGTGGGCATTCAGCGAGCCCTCGGGTTTCGTCCGAACCGTCACCCTCGAACGCGATGGAACAGGGCCGATGGCGCTCGACTTCGAAGTGGTCGACGGTCTCCGAGAGTTCGTCGCGGGCGGCGCCGGTCTCGGCGTGATGCAGACCATGAGTTGTCTGGTCAACGCCTACACCCGGGCGGAGCAGTCACTCGACTCGAGGCTTGCCGCGATCACCATGGAATCGGCATTGAGCGATCGGGCCGAACCTGCGGAATCGCTTCAGGCCACCACGGTCTGGTCGGCGGGTCTCCCCAACGGCACGGTATCGTTGTCTTCGCAAACCATCGAGACCTTCGCACGGGAAGGGATCTTCACCCCCACATCGCTCCTAAAAGGACATCCCTCGGCGTACCTGCTGCATTCCCCGCTCACGCTGGGCCCCGAAGAGTCCGCCTCTTGGTCCATCGTCAGCGACGTCCGGCGCACTCAGGCTCAAGTCGCCGACCTACGTCGGCGGTTGGAATCCAACGACGACCTCGGTGCCGCGCTCGCCGCCGAGATCAATGAGACCACCGAGGCCATCGATGCGATCCTCGTCGACACCGACGGCATGCAGTGCAGCGGCGATCCGATTCTCGACGCACATCATCGAACCAACACTCTTTTCAATGACATGCGCGGCGGCGTATTCATCGACGGCGTCAACCTTCCATGGCGGGACTGGGTCGACTTCTGCCGTCAGCGGAACGCCGACACCTCGCTCCTGCATCGAGCATGGCTCGAATCTCGCGAAGATCACGCCTGGATCGACCGCGCCACGCTGGTCGAGGAGGCGGCATCGTTCGGCGATCCGAACCTAGAGCGAATCGCCTGGGAGTATCTTCCGGTCTGGTTCGGTCGTCGGCACGGCGATCCCAGCCGCCCCTGGAACGCCTTCAATATCCGCATCAAGCAGGCGGACGGCGAGCGACGGCTCACCTACGAAGGAAACTGGCGGGATATCTTCCAGAACTGGGAGGCGCTCGCGTTCTCCCATCCCGCGTGGATCGACCACGTCATCGCGAAGTTCCTGAACGCATCGACTCCGGATGGATTCAATCCGTATCGAATCTCCCGCGAAGGAATCGACTGGGAAGCTCCCGAACCGAACAACCCCTGGAGCAACATCGGCTACTGGGGTGACCATCAGATCGGCTACCTGACCAAGCTTCTCGAACTCTCCCTGCAGATCCAACCCGGCAGGCTCGATGCATGGCTGGATCATGCCATCTTCTCCCACGCGGATGTTCCCTACCGGATCGCCGATCATGCAGATCTGATCGCCGATCCGCGGAACACGATCTCCTTTGATGCTCGCAGGCACGCGATCTCAATCGATCGTGCCGATCGAATCGGTGCCGACGGCCGACTGGTGCACGATGCCGAGGGCCGCGTCGTCCATGTCACACTCGCCGAGAAACTCCTGATCCCGGTCCTGTCGAAGCTCTCGGCGTTCGTACCCGACGGTGGCATCTGGATGAATACCCAGCGGCCGGAGTGGAACGATGCCAACAACGCGCTCGCCGGTTTCGGACTCTCGATGGTCACCGCCGGTTATCTCCGTCGGCACCTTGTGGTGCTGCAATCCATCTTCTCGGGTCGCCCCGGCGAACTTCGGATCACCGACCGGGTCGCCGATTGGATGCGTGAAATCACCGGGATCCTCGACCGCCATCGATCTCTGCTTCAGGATCCCGCGATCGGTGATCGGCAACGACGCTCCATTCTTGACGAACTCGGCGGAGCCTTCGAGACGTATCGCCATCGTCTCTCATCGACGTCATCCCCGGACTCGTGCGACGGATCACTCGCCACTTCGCTCTGCGCCACCGCGATCGCCTGGCTCGATCACGCCATCAAGGCAAACCGGCGGGAAGACGGGCTCTACCACGGCTATAACCTCGTCGCCTTCGACCAGGACACCGCCACCGTGCACCATCTTCCAGAGATGCTCGAAGGACAGGTCGCGGTCCTTTCCTCGGGCGGGCTCAATTCCGCCGCTTCCGCGGAACTGCTCGAACGACTCTTTCAGTCCGCGCTGCATCGGACCGATCACGACACCTTCCTGCTCTACCCGGTTCGTAAGATTCCTTCGCTCTGCGAAAAAGGCGTTCTGGATCCCGAGGACCTCGCGAAAAATCCGCTCCTCGCCGGTCTCGCTCGATCCGGTGATACCCGTCTCATTGAGACCGACGGCGCCGGAACGGTTCGTTTCGCCACCCCACTCCGGAATCGACGCGACGTCGCCGCCGTGCTCGATGCGCTCGAGGCCGACTCGACGTTCGCTGGTCCCGTAGAAGCCCATCGAGAAGAGACGATTGAACTCTACGAACGGATCTTCGACCATCACCGGTTCACCGGTCGATCGGGCGGCATGTACGGCTACGAGGGAATCGGCTGCACCTACTGGCACATGGTCTCCAAGCTCCTGGTCGCAGCGGGTGAGTGCGTCCAGCACGCTGAGGATGCCCATGAACCGGCGGAAATACTCGATCGCCTTCGTCGTTCGTACCACCGAATCCGAGACGGGCTGGGCTTCCGCCAAACCGCGGCTCGATTCGGCGCCCTTCCAATCGATGCCTACTCGCATACGCCGGGTGATCGAGGTGCCCAGCAACCTGGGATGACGGGACAGGTGAAGGAAGAGCTCATTACTCGGAGAATGGAACTCGGCCTTCGATTCAATTCTGGTGAAATCCGATTCTCTCCCGGCCTACTCCTCGAAGACGAATGGCGTCTGGATGAGCATGATTGGTTGATCCCCGCCGGGGACCGAGTGCCCGCCCGAAACATCTCAATTCCAACCCCCGGGCTCGGATTCCAGATGTGCGGCGTTCCGGTCGTCTATCAGCGTGGCGATGGCCCCACGAGGATTCACCTCGTCGATTCCAAAGGGAATCATCGGCTCATCGAAGGCGACACGATCGATACCGACACCGCCCGTGGGATTTTCGAACGCGACGGCCGCGTGTCGATGATCACGGTCGACATCTCATCTTCTTGAATGCTTCGGATGAAAAAGGTTTTGGATGAAACCAGATCCGATCGACCACCGTGGGAGGGGACACGTGCGTCTTCGTGATGACCGGAGGTCTTCACCGGTGATCTTTCGGAACTGGTTTCATCTCGTCGCGTCCGGATCGCCAAGAGGCGATGCAGACTCGAGTTCCTCTTCCCCTCTAAGACGACGCGAACTCGGCGAAGGTTCGACGCATCTCGCCTTCTCCATGGAATCGCCCAAGACTATGTTTCGATGAAGACTCAGATCATCGATTCATCGCTCGGCTTTGCTTTCCATATCGCGCCCGAGAAAAAGGCAACGCTCGATCCTGTTTTGGACCGAGCGCCACCGACGATCGAGGATGCGATGCGAGCGGAGGGGCCGGAAACCTCTGGAGAAACCGGGCTCGCTCGAACAACCCGCGGAAGAACCGCCACCGGCACCTCGATCGGAGAGAGATTATTGCAATCGTGGGAGGGTTCGCGAAAGCGTGTCATCACCGGATTTGGTGAGGTTTTGATCGGATGCAACGATTTTCAAGACGCTCAAGACGTTCGAAAACAGCCCGTTCGTTCCACCGTTCTTTGCGATCCTCTTTGAAGACGTCTCCATTGCCCCTGGACCAACGTCCGGCCTTTCATCGAGACTCTTTACGAGTCTGACGCCCTATCAATACGAGCCCATCAACCCTTGGGTTTCCGAGAATCCCTTTATTTATCTACCCATCACTACGATGGCGATCAACCCGCCGACCAACCATTGCCCGCCCCCGAACAGCCCCCCGAGCACGATCGCGTGTCCTCTACCCACGCCGATCGGGCGAGCCTTCCGAAGCCCCAGGACCCCGCAAATGACCGCCGCGGGCCCGAGCAGAAGCCCCAGCACCGGGAGAAGGCTGAATACGCCGAAGTAGTAACCGAGTAATGCCGGCATGTTCTTCGCGGGGATGACATGATCCATGACGCTCGGTTTCGACGGCGGCGGCATTCGTAGCCCATCGAGCGAGGTCGGTGGAGCGGACGCATGCGTTTCTGCATGCATCGAGTCGGGGTCGTAGGTTGTTCCCCCCCCCGCCCTGCCTCGAGCATTTCGATGGTCGTGGTCTGGCTGCTGCATGCTCACCGGAATTTTTCCCTTGATCAAGCCGCGTCACGCCGGCTGGCGCTGGCAAGCGTTCCAGCCAATGCGGTTCCAATCATGCTCGCAATGAAGAGGACGATGATTGTCCCGACCGTGCGAACAAGAACCTCTTCATGGTCTACGTGCAGCCAGATCGCAATGACTCCGATCGCGGTACCGCCGATGATGCACAGCCAAGAGGCGACCCAACAGACTTTTGCGAGAACGACGTCGAGAGAGCGACCGACGATCGAGTTCACGAGCAACCCAAGCAGACTCCCGGTGAGCATGAGCCCGATTGTGGCCATCATCCTGCCCGCGAACTCGGAGCTGTCATCGCTCCAGATCATGACGATCAACATGATGGTGACCGCGACGAGCGACATGACGCAGATGGTCACGAGGGCAAGGTTCATCGAACGAAGCGAGCTTTTCCGTGTCGACGGTGCGGAACTGGAGGATTCTGGCATCTGTTGTTTTCTCGATTGGAGGAGATGATGAGGCGCTCGAACGATCGGAGACCAGTCGAATCAACGGTCGTGGATACCGAGCATACACACTGCACGCCGCACGCTTCCGGCGGCCAAACTGACCCCGCGATCGGACGCCTACCTTGAAGGGGATACGGCATCGGATTGCGGCAGCAACCAGCGATCGAACCAGGCCTTCGCAAGGCCCGAAGAACGAATTGCATCGTCTGCCTTGAAGCCATGCCCCGCGCCCTCGTAAATCTCGAGTTCGGCGGGGACACCTGCTTTCTTGAGCGTCTCGAGCATCATCCTGCTCCCCTCAAGGGGAACCAGTCGATCCGCCGTGCCGTGCTGGATCAACACCGGCGCGTCGCCCGAGTCGACATGTCGAATCGGTGAAATTTCGTCGGCCAGCTCAGGATCGAAATCAAGGGCTGGAAACGACTCGCTCGGCCCCACGATGCGAACGATGTCCACCGGCGGGTACCAGACCACCACCGCCGCGACCGGCGCCGCACCCGGATCGATCGCTCCGTCCGCCTCCGACCGGGATGAACGCAGGGCGGGCGTCGCCTCGTCGCCTCCGAGCATCGCGAGATACAACGAGAGGTGCCCACCGGCACTGAACCCGAACGCACCGATCCGTTCGGGGTCGATTCCGCGTTTCGCAGCATTCTTACGAAGGTGCTGCAGTGCCTTGCGAACGTGATCTGCGGCATCCGGAATCTTGTACCGAGGGGCGCTTCCGTGCCTGACCACCGCAACGTGATAGCCGTCGACGAGGAGATCGTGGAGCAGTGACATTCCGTTCCACTCCGGAACCATCGCCATCTCGGGGGGAAACCAGACGGAATTCCATCCTCCACTCACTATGAAGATGACGGTGGCTCCGTTGGGTTTCGCAACGGGCACCAGCAGGTCATAGGTGAGCGCGAGCGCATCGACGCGACCGTAGATGACATCCGGGACCACCGTGCCGATCGGAGCCGCCGGGGAGTCTGAATCCTGCATCGGACCGGCGACGACGCGCACCTGTCCCCACGCTACGACGAATAAAAAGACGGCCGTGATCGGCCGGATCCATGGCGTTTCCATTCGCTCAATTCTCCCTGTTCTCAATCAATGTGGCATCGACGATGCGGCCGTCGGCGAGAATGGACAACGCGACGTCGTCCCCAGAACCCGCTTCCTTATCCTGACCACTGGAGCGAATCGTGACCAGAACCGCCTCCGAGCCTCGCTCGATCTCCTCGGATGCCGAGAACTCCAGGGTCAGAGGATGACCCCAGGGATCGACGAGCAGTTCCGGATCGAGACTCTCCAGAAGCCTCCCCGCCACGCTCAACGGACTGGTCCGATCTTCCGGATCCAGTTCATCCCAGAGCGGAATCAACTGAACCGAGATTTGACGGGCGACCGTCTCGATCGACCGCCGACCCGACTGGTTCTCATCCGCCTGCATCGGATTACCACCTCCACCGCGAGTGACCAGTCCGAAGCGTCCCGCGATGACCTCGGGGGGATAGATGTTGTTGGTCCGATCCGCATCCGCAAGTTCGCGGTACGGATCAAGTCGAACGCGGACAATCGGCTGCGGACCGATGAACATCTTCGTGGCCACCGAAGGATCTTGCTTCCAGATTTCGACCGGAAGCATCACTTCCTCTGTCGTTCCGTCGCCGAAGACGATCTCTAGCGGCAGAGGCATCACCACACCCCCATGATTCCGAAATCGAACGATCGAAAAATGCAGGGGATCTGACGCCACGGCGTCGAAGACCTCGCGGTCCTTATCCTCCAATTGCTTCATGAATCTCTCGAATGAACGGCGATCGCGCTCAGTGACCTCGAGCTCGTCGAATCGACTATAGAAGTCGAGGAGTTCTGGATATCGCTCCGAGCGGCGCGGAAGATCCACATTCCTCGACGCGCTCCGACTGGGGAGTTCCAAATCCCGTTCCTCCATGAGCATCGGCTTCCGGATCGACGGATCGCGGGGCTCGACCGTGTAGTCGAAGATTCGTTCGACCTCGATGTCGACATGCTGCGTCGAATAGAACCAGCCACGCCAGAACCAGTCGAGATCAACCCCACTCGCATCGTCCATGGTGCGGAAGAAATCCCCCGGCTCGGGCGTGCGGAACGCCCATCGACGACAGTACTCTTTGAACGCGTGGTCGAAAAGTTCCCGACCGAGGACGGTCTCCCGAAGCACGTTCAACGCCGTCGACGGTTTCGCGTAGGCGTTGTTGCCCTTCTGGATGATCGACTCACCGTGGGACATGATGGGACGCTGCCGTTCGCTGATCATGTACGAAACGATGTCCTGAGCCTCACCGCGGCGACCGGAGTGATCCGGCTCCCATTCCTCGGTGGCGAGGAACTGGACGAAGGTGTTCATTCCCTCGTCCATCCAGGTCCACTGTCGCTCGTCGCTGTTGATGATCATCGGGAACCAGTTGTGTCCTACCTCGTGGATCACCACGCCGATCAGGCCCCACTTGGTGCGTTCCGAATAGGTCCCATCCTCCTCAGGGCGGGGGCCGTTGAAACAGATCATCGGATACTCCATTCCCCCCACCGGACCGTTGACGCTGATCGCGACGGGGTACGGATACGGCACGGTGTACTTCGAGTAGACCTCGATGGTCTGTGCGACCGCCTGCGTTGAGTACCGGCTCCAGAGCGGCTCACCCTCGTTTGGAAAGAAGCTCATTGCCATGGCGATCTCACCCTGGGTATCCGGGACTTCGACGCCCCAGGCATCCCATGCAAACTTCGGACTCGCCGCCCAGGCGACATCCCGGACGCGTCCGGCATGGAATCGCCAGGTGCGTTCGCCGCGCTCTCCCGATGACTGGATCTCGTGATCGCGGTCTTCGTTGCGCTGCGCCTCCTCCGGAGTGATCACGAACATCGGCCGATCGGCGGTGCGGGCCTCCTCCAGACGAGTCCGTTGAACATCCGTCAGAACCTCGTCCTGATTGAGCAACTCACCGCTTGCCGCGACCACAAAAGTCTCCGGAACGGTGATCGCCAGATCGTAGTCTCCGAACTCGAGCGCGAATTCGCTCTCGCCCTGAAATTGCTTGTTCTGCCAACCGTCTCCGTCCGTGTACGGCGCCATTCTCGGGAACCACTGGGCGATCTCGTAGATCGCGTTGTCATCATCATCGAACCACTCGTAGCCGGACCGAGCCCGCATCGTGGTACTGGGAACGATGGCGCTGTTCCAGTCGATCTCGAATTGAATCGACGCGCCGGCCTCCAGCAGGGCCGGAAGATCGATGCGCATCATCGTTCCGTTGATGACGTATTCGAGCGGCGTCCCGTCGGAGAGGGCGACCCTCGTGATGTCCACGCCTCCATCGAATTCCTGCTTTTCCAACTGCTGTCGCATCCATCGAGTTGATTGGTCGCGACGCAGGTCCGGCGCGGTGTCGCCGAGCCGGCTGATCGAGTCCTTGCGAAAGCGATTCTGGTCGAGTTGCACCCAAAGATACGTCAGGTCGTGCGGGCTCTGATTGAAGTACGTGATCGTCTGCTCGCCTTCGAGCCGGTGCTTCTCGGTATCGAGTCGGACCGCGATGTCGTAGTCGACCTTCTGCTGCCAGTAGTCGGGACCGGGCGCCCCGGACGCCAGCCGGACTTCGTTCGGAGTCGGAAGAAGTTCGTCGATCTGTCGAAACGGATCCGTCTCGTTCTCCCAGGCCGGCGCTTCAAGCCAGGGATCGTCGTGGAGTTCCCACCGCTCGTACTGCGAGGGGAAGAGCGAGGGTGGATGGGCCGAGACCGGAACGCAAGTGATCCCGATTCCCGCCAGGACGATGACGAGCATGCTCGCCAGAGTTCGAAACTGGTACGTGTTCATATCGCGAGTGTAGATCCAACATCGATTCAGGTTCCAATCGACGACAATCTGGGATTGAAGATCGCCTTTCTGGTTGAATTCGGCGAGAATCCCCCCAATGCCTGAATCTCCCACTCAGCCCGGTTCCTTGACGCAAGAACGCCATGTTCGAGTGGTGGGCGTGCCCATGGACATCGGGGGCGCGGGGCGGGGTGCCGCCGGAGGCCCAGCGGCCGTTCGGGCGACCGGACTGATGAAAACGCTCGGACCCGGGAATTTTGATCTTGGCGACATCGAAGTCGAATCGCTCCCCGATTCACTCTCCATCGTCCATGGACCAGACCCGCACAGCACGCGTCCAGAGTGGCCGTTGATCCAGAGGGTCTGCACATCACTCCGCGAACGAGTCGAGTCGATTGTCACGGAAGGGCATTTTCCGCTCGTCGTGGGCGGCGACCACGCGCTCGCGGTCGGCTCCATGGCGGGCGTGGCTCGATCATTCCACAAGACCGGACGACCGACGCCAGGTCTGATCTGGTTTGACGCTCACGGCGATCTCAATACGCCGGAGACTTCACCAAGTGGAAATCCTCATGGCATGCCTGCGGCCGCCCTGCTCGGGTTCGGCGTTCCGCCATTCGACGAAGTGATCGGGCCCCACGGCTATTTCGACGGGGCGCGGACCGCGTTCGTCGGCTGTCGCGATCTCGATGACGGTGAGAAAACTCGTTTCAACGACTCCGGACCGCATCTCTTCGGTGGCGATCGATTCCGAAACGAGCGTCCCGAGGATCTCGCGGATCGGGTCTTGGATCTGGTCGCACCGAACGGCGCGCCATTCGCGCTCTCCTTCGACATTGACGTGCTCGACCCGGTACATGCGCCAGGCGTGAACCTTCGCGTGAACGATGGACTCGACCCTGACACGGTTCGCCGGGTGCTGCGGCGATTCGCTGACCACGGAGGCATGATCGCCATGGATGTCGTGGAAGTCGATCCCACGAGCGATCGTGATGGAGTCACCGCCGGACTGGCGGTCGAACTCACCGGTGTCGCATTGGGCACATCCATCGTGTCGGCCTAACGCCCGCGGACCTCAGACCGTGAGGGGCGACTCGACCTTCCCGGATCGAACCAACCCCGCGGCATCAACATCATTTCCCCGAAGCCATCGTCCGATCGCCATCAGCGGAAACGAGTGCCGATACAAGTGGTAGCGAAGGTAGAAGACCTTGGGGAAGCCGGTGCCGGTGAACTCCGTCTCGCTCCAGCTGCCTGGGGGATCGCCATCGGGATTGCGTTGGGGATCCGCCGCGGCGTCCGCGTCGAGCTGCGTGTCGCACAACCAGCGGATCGCCTTCATCACGCTCGGATGATCCGCGCCGCGGATCTCCTGCAACGTCATCGCCGCCCACGCGGTCTGGCTCGCGGTGCTCGGACCGGTGCCCATGAGGCTTCGATCCTCGTAGCTCATCGCCGTCTCGCCGAAACTGCCGTCGGCTTTCTGCACCGACTCCAGCCACGTCGCCGCCTTCTGGATCCACGGCTGTCGCGGGTTCTCCCCACAGCGAATCGGGCCGATGACCGACTGCCAGGTGCCGTAGATGTAGTTCACGCCCCAACGACCGAACCAGCAGCCTTCGGGCTCCTGATGCCGCTTCACGTATTCGATCGCCTTGCGAACGGTCGGATCCGCATTGGTCAGGCCCATCCACGAAAGACTTTCGAGCACTCGGCCCGTGATGTCCGGACAGCTCGGATCCTGCATCGCGTTGTGATCGGCGAACGGGATGTACTCGAGGATCGGACGATCGACGGTGCGGTCGAACGCCGCCCACCCGCCGTCGTCGTTCTGCATCGCCCGCATCCACGCGAGCCCGCGCTTCGCCGCCGCGATGTTCGCGTCGCCGCCGGTCCGGTACAGCGCCATCGCCACCATCGCGGTGTCGTCGACGTCGGGGTACCACGCGTTGTGATACTCGAAGTACCAGCCGCTGAATGGAACTTCGCCACGGACGTTCTTGATCCAGTCGCCCTGAAAACGACATTCTTTGCTCCGAAGCCATTTCGCCGCCGCGGCGCAGACCTCGTCGGCGTGATCCAGACCGCAGTCTGCAAGTGCGTAGAGCGCGATCCCCGTATCCCAGACCGGACTGAAGCATGGTTGCAGCCGAATCGGCCCCGTCTCGTCGTCTGAATCCCCATCTTCGAGCATCAAGGCATCGAGTTCTCGTTCCGCTCGTGCGACGAGATCATGATCCCGTTGGTAACCCATTGCCTTCAAGGCGATCTGCCAATAGACCATCGACGGGAAGATCGCGCCCACCCCGTCGGTCGCGGCGATCCCGTCCTGACCGGCTCGGTCCTCGATCCAGGAGAAGGATCGATCGATCGATCGACGCCGCCAGGGCGATCCACCGATGCGTTGGAGCATCTTCAATCCCCGATCGACGGCTGCGAAGAACCAACGCCAAGTTCGAGGCACGTCCTCACGCATGAGCAGTCGATGTCGGTCACGTTGGGAATGGAAGAGTTCGTCGATTCCCCGTTCCGGATCGATCCGTCGGACCGGCCGAAACGTCACCACCAGCGATAACGGGAGGATCATGGTGCGGGTCCACGCCGATACCTTGTCGAGATGAAAGTAGGACCATCTTGGCAGCAACACGATCTCGGGTGGGATGGCGGGCACCGCGTTCCAGGAGACCTGGCCTAGGCACGCCAGAAAGAAGTTCGTAAACGTGTTCACCCGCTCCGCGCCGCCGAGACCCAGGATCAACTTGCGGGCCTGACGCATGTGCGGCGCCTCTGGATCGTCACCGTGCAGTTTGAGGACGAAGTACCCCTTCACCGTGGCGCTGAGATCCGCACCGGAGCCGGGGAACTGCCCCCAACCCCCGTCCGATTGCTGCTGTTCGCGTAGCGTCGCCAAGATTCGCTCGAGGGTCCCGGGATCGCGACCGTCGGCGAGCGGGCTCGTTTCCTGCTTGAGGATCCACTTCATCAGGAGGTACTCGCTCTGCAGAATCGAGTCACCCTCAAGTTCACCGCACCAGTGTCCATCCTCCCGCTGCACGGAGGCGAGCCCCTCGATCGCGAGCAACATGGCATCGGACGCGGCCTCGCGGAGTTGCGAATCCGGACCGACGTTGGTGATGGACTTTCGCGGACGCTGGAAACTCATACCGGCATCAATCCCTGGGTCGACTCACGAGCAAAGTCCCAGCCAACCTGCGGCGAACGACAGGCGAGATGGGAAAGTCTCGATTCTAGCGGACCGAAACGAGGTGCTTCATTCGTTGAGGAACGATGCAATTCGGGAGAACGGTGCCTACGCAACGACCTGCTTCCGGCGGATTCGAATGAGGTCGGCTCGAATTCCGAGCACGGCACGGAAGAGCACCACCGCCTCCGGCCCGGTCATGCCGTCGTGGAGAACCAGGCAGGTACCCAGGCCCGGATGCGCTCCGGCGGCCCGTCCGAGCGGGTCACCGCGGTCCAGCCGCCGGCCATTTCGCCCACAGAAGAGAAGAAGATCCATTCCGTAGAGATCACGAAATGCCCTCTGCACCTTGCTCGCTGGAGAATCGTGCGTCACCTTCATTGTCCACCACCATCCGCTGGAGTTCCCGGAGGTTCGATCGGCCTATGACCGCATGGACCGCATGGACCCCATAGACCGCGACGCAGGACAGAACCGCTAAACCGTCGTTTTCTTTCAGCCGGTCTCGAAAATCTCAGCCAGATGGTCCAGACCGGCATTCGCCGGTGGCCATTCGGTCATGCGATGATGGACTCGGCGCTCGCCGAGGGGGCCTGTTCATCGACCGGGGTCAGTTGATGCGGATATCGCTCGAACTCAGAGGTCGACGACCACCATGTCGCTCTCGATGGAGACCTTGGACTCCGGTCGGACGATCTCATTCCTGAAACCACTTAATCCGGAGAGCGTGGAGATCTCCGCTCGAGTCTGTTCGGGATCGAACTTCGCGCTGGCACGGCCTTCCCGGGCGGCTAAGAGATCGATCGCCATTTGCGACTCACTCTTGCAGTAGTCGATGGGCGTGATGGCCCGCTCGAATGCTTGCAATCGATCGGCGGCATTCTGGAACGAACCGGCCTTCTCCATCCAAGTCGCACTCGGAAGGAGAACCGCAGCGGTGTCTGTCAAACGACTCGGGAGCGTGTCGATGAGTACGAAAGGCTTGGAAGCGATCGCCTCGGCCCACTCCGCGGTCACCCATTCACTCGGATAGTTACCAGTGATGACGGTGGCAGCGAACTGACCTGCCGACGATTGCGAGCGGAATGTGTCCGCATCGAGAATGGCGCCTTCGTCACCTCCGCAAATTCCGGTAAGCACTCGCCGCACGCCGCGGGCGTTGGGCGCCTTCTCCGCTCGAACGATGAATCCGCTGTATTCGCGATCCTCGCCGTCGACGGGTACCGGACCGAGACCGAAGACCACGCCGGGGTCGATTGACCGGACCCATTGAGCAAGTAGGTAGGCGTCTTCGCAGGAGAGCATCGGACTCACCAGCACGCCGAGCCGACCTTGCCCCGCCGCGACCTCAAGGGTCTCGTTGGCAGCATTGATCGAATCACGCCACGCGTCGCCGGCTCGATTGTGATCGAAGGCATCAAGACCTCGAACCATCGGCATTCGCAGTCGCCCCTCGTCGTGCACGAATTTCCAACCGTATCGAACCTCGTCGGTGATCCACCACTTGTTGACTTCGGCATTCTCCCGAGGCTTCATGCGATGGACGACGCCCTCGTTGTGCTCGACCCAGATGTTGTCGCCACTCGAAGTGATTCCGTCAATCGACGCGGTTTTCGTGAGGTACCACACCCGCTGCTTGAAGAGGAAGTCCTTGTCAAGCAACGCGCCGACCGGGCAGATGTCGATGACGTTGGAGGCCAACTCGTTGTCGAGCGCCAATCCCGGGAAGACGTTGATCTGCCCCGTCGAACCGCGACCATCCACCATCAACTCACCGGTGCCCGTCACTTCGCGAGTGAAACGTACGCATCGCGTGCACATGATGCAACGGTCGCTGTACAGAAGCACGTTGGGACCGACACTCTTCTTGGGTTGCTTGTTCTTGTCCTCGCGGAATCGACTCTCGCCACGTCCATACTGGTAGGAGTAGTCCTGCAGATGACACTCGCCCGCCTGATCGCACACCGGACAGTCAACGGGGTGATTGATCAGAAGCAACTCCATGACCTGCTTCTGGTTTGCGACCGACTTGGGACTGTCGGTATGCACGACCATGCCGTCCGACGCCGTCTGCTGACAGGTCGGCACGAGCTTCGGCCAGGGTTCGAGCTTGTGGTCGTTGCGAGGATTTGGCGCCCAGATCTCCGCCAGGCAGATCCGACAGTTGGCCGCGATCGAGAGACCAGGGTGGTAGCAGTAATGGGGAATCTCCACTTCGTTCCGAAGAGAGATCTGCAGGATGGTCTCACCTGGCTCGAAGTCGAAGGACTGGCCGTTGATGGAGATCGAGGGCATGGGGCGGATTCCGGGCGTGGCGGGACGGCCTAAAAGGGCTCCGGATGGTATCAAGAGGACCGTTCGAAGGCTCGCGCAGAACGCCTGAATCCTTGGGAAGGAATGCCTCTTTCCCGGATCGAAGGCTCGGGAGCGAGGGTGGCAGCCTCTGGGCCCAGAACTGATGTGCCTTCATCGAGACAACCAGGGCGATCGTCATCCTGCTCCGTCGATGGGAAGTTCCACCACCAGCCCCGCGTCCACCGCGACGATCGCCGCGGAAATGGCGGAGGATTCGATGGCGTACGACCGGGCGATCGCGGCACGATAGCCCTCGAGTTGGAGGCGATGCCGTTCGAGGAGCACCTCGGATGGGTCCTCGGAGTCGGAATCGACCCGACCGGTCTTGAAGTCGATGATCCGCGCCCCGACCACCCGGCGTGAGGCCTCCCCGCCCGGGCCCGGTTCGGTCTCGAGGATCAACCGGTCAATCGACCCCTGCTGCACCCCTTCGGGCCCGGAAACAACGAAGCGCCGTTCTCGTCGCACCACCTGTCCGGGCTGCGGACCGGACAGAAGATCGAAGATCGACGGGCGGCTACAGGCATTTTGGAAGGTCTTGATGCACTCCGTCCGCCACTCCGACGGCCGGCCGGGGACCACCCGGCGAATGCATTCATCGAGCACGTCGTCACTGATTCGCGCCACATCCGTCGCCCATTCGATGGCTTCGAAGCAGGCGTGGATCGCGGTCCCCCGGTCCGCCGCCCCGGCATCTCGCAATTCAAAGAGTCGTCCTCGATCCTCCTTGCGGGAGGAAGGCGGCCGCATGGAGACCGCTCGGCGTCTTCGGGTTCGATCCACGACTTCGATCGACGGGCGATCGGCGATGCCTCGATCAGCGGTCGCGGAAGATTTCTCCTCCGTGACGATTTTCGCGTTCGATGCCTTCGCCCGCCAAACCTCCACGGCGGATTCCTCGGCGAGGTCGTCCTCGTCATCAGCGGGACCCTCGATCTGTAACGCATCACGGACGATGCCAGCGGCCGAACCAAGACTTGTCTTCGTCTCCTCACCGCCGGTCTTGAGGGTGGGCGCCGGGACCTGCAACACCAGATCTTGAGCGGCCCGCGTCAGCGCGACGTAGAGACCGCACACCGACTCCAGGACCGCCCGATCGGTGGTCTCCTGGTGCACCTGCTCGACTCCCGCCGGCCGTGCCTTCTCGGAATACCAACTCGAGACCTTCGACACCGGCAAGGTCGGTCGCAATGGCGTTCCGCTCGCGATGTCCGGTTGGTGACAGAGCTTCCCTGCAAGATCCGTGACCACCAGCCCTCGGAATTCGAGCCCCTTGGACTGATGGATGTTCATTACTACGACGCCATCGCCGCCCGGGTCCTCTACCGCGATGGTTCGGACGAGGCGAGCCAGTTCGCCAGGCCCGCGGGGTACCGACGGATCCGCCTCCAGCGACTCGATTGATTCCACGAGTTGCCGCAGGCGAACCGCCTCTCGGGCGGTCAACATCGGCTCGAGCCGTCGACGCCAATCGTCGATCACCGGCGCCACTCCGGACTCGGCGAACCGATGACGCAACAGACTCGCGAGGTGGCCTCGGGCCTCGGCATCAAGTCGCCGGTGGGCCGCGGGAGGCACCACGTTCAACAGTGCTCCCAGTGGCGACCGCGCGACGTCGTCGGCCGCCAGCGAGTCTCTCACATCGCCCGCCAGTCGCATCGCCTGAATCATGACCACCGAGGCTTCGGCATCGAGCAGCGATCCACCGCCTCGGCCGGTCGCCGGAATCTTCATCGCCCGCAAGGCCTCGACGATCGGACCGATCCGTTTGTTGCCGCGTACCAGGACCGCGACGGTGGGACGACCATCCGGTTCCTCGAGGCCATGGCGATCGACGAGTCGCGCCGCGGCCTCGGCAGCACAACGGGCGAGCACCTCGCCCTTGTCCTCGTCCTCGTCAGGCAACGGGAGTCGTTCGACCACTGCGGAGCCCGGCAGGTCCTTGAGTTCGGTCTCGTGCGTCCTAAAGAGATCTCCAAAAGACCTGGCAGCGGCACTTGAATGAACCTGAATCGCCGCATTCCCCGCCACGCCTTCGAACACCGCGTTCACCAGTTCGATGACCGCCGGACTCGATCGGTACGAACGTTCGAGCGTTTCCTCGACGAATTCGATCTGCCCGTCGCTGGTGATCGATTCCAGTTGTTCGAGGATCCGCGGATCACCGCCTCGCCAGCCGTAGATCGACTGCTTGACGTCGCCGACGACGAAGAGTGATCGGCTCCCGTCGGCCACGCTGGCGATCTCCCCGGCGATCGGACGCATCGCCCGCCACTGGGTCGCCGAAGTGTCCTGGAACTCGTCCAACAGAAGATGCTCGATCCGTGCATCGATCCGATACCAGAGTTCTTCGAGCTCGCCGGCCCCGACGCCCCCTCGAACTGGGTCGAGCGCCCTGGCGAAGTCATCGAATTCCGCCAACCGCCGACGTCGCTTGATCGCCGCACGCCACGGTCCGATCCGGACGAGCAGATCACGGATGCAGGCGGTGCGTTTCGAAAGGTTTCGGAGGTTGCCGGCTTCGGCGTGGTGCCCGAGTTGCGTCAGGATCTCCGCCACCGGCGGCGGAAGTTCTTTCTTGTAATAGGTGCCACCGGAGACGGCGATCTTGACCAGCGAGACGCCGCCGATCTCGATCCAACCCGCGCCGTCATGCTGAAGAACGGCGTCGGTGCGAAGACCGAGCTTCCGAAGTTCTCCCCCGATTCGTTTTCCGAACGGGGTCAGGAACGACTCGTCCAAAAGACGATCGCGAATCGCGGCGATCGCCTCCTCGTCCCGCTCCGGGGCCGGCCAGGTCCACGCGTCGACCGCAGACTCCTCGTGCAACGTCAACAGTTTGGCGACGGCCCGCTCCACGACCGGCACGATGGTGACTTTGGTCCCCTTTCGACCAAGGGTCTCTAGCGTGGCGAGCATGGCCTCTTCGTCGGATTCGTCGATCGCGTGATCGATCGCCCGGCGCAACAGTTCTGCGGATTCGTCGGCTTCCACGAGACGAGCGGCATGCGGGACACCAGAACCAGGCCCGAGCCCCGCCGCGATCGACGCGAACACGCTGTCGAGGGTGCGAATCTGTAGGGCGGGGAGATCATCGATCAACCGTTCGAGCAGTCGCGTCGCGTCCGCATCGGTCATCGAGGATCGGGCAAAGTTTCGATCGCGGATCGCCTTGTCCCGACCGGACTTCTCCAGCACCAGTCGGGCGGCATCGCAGAAGACTCGATCGCGGATCTCGCCTGCTGCGGCGCGGGTGAACGTGGTGGCAAGGATCGTCTTCGGATCGACGCCACGATCGACGAGATCGAGGAACCGCCCGGCGAGTCGGAACGTCTTTCCGGTTCCCGCCGACGCCTTGATGCGGAGATGGCGGAGGCCGACGACCGAATCGGACGCATCAAATTCAAACTCGGGATCAGGCACGAATTCGAAATCGCCACCGTGGTCTTCTGTGGTCATTCCTCCGCCCCCCCTTCCTCATCGGCACCGAGCGTCTGCGTTCGTTGGACCAGCGTGATCGGATCACCATCCCACGGCGGATCGCCGAGGTGATCGAAGTGACCCGCTCGGATGCCCCGCACCACTTCGACGGCAGCGTCCATCGCATCTTGTTGAAACTCGTCGATGCGCTTCGACGGCGTGAAACCGATCTTCGCCGGATCGGCGCCGACCAGGAAGTAGCCCGTGGCGATGTCCACCGCGTCAGGCGATCCAGGCAGTTGATCGGCATGAAGGCCTCGATACAGCGGCAATTGCAGGTCGATCCACCGATCCCCCTTCCGATGCGCCTGGTCCGGCGTCTTTCCGGAATCGGAAGACTTGAAATCGATCAGTCTCCAGCCGAGTTCCGGATGATGATCGATTCGGTCGATCCGACCCGTGACCCGCATCGGAAGATCGCCGGGAATCTTGAGTAATGCGTCGAGATTCTGTTCGACGGCATGAATCCGCCAACCCTCTCCCACGAGCTTGGCCTGTTGCATCGCCACATGCTCGAGCCTTGCTTCGAGGATCCGCTTCTGCAGTTTGAGCCCCGCGCCGCGATTCGGACCACACAGTCGATCGAGGCCCGTAGACATCGCCGTGACCAGACGGTCCCGGATCACATCAGGGTCGGTGACGTGCGACTCGCCGCGCTCCTGTCGTTGGATTTCCTCGAGACCGAACGCCTCGACGGCTTCATGCAACGCGATGCCAAAGAGACGAGCGTCGAGTTCGGCGCCCACCGGATCGGGTGCCTTGAGTCCGAGGATCGTCTGGAGCCAGAATCGATACGGAGAGACGAGGTAGTTTCGAAACCCGGTGACCGAGAGACGATCGAGCGTCACCGGCCCATCTCCACCATCGATGGTCGTTGGACGCGGGCGTCCGAATCGAGAAACAGAATTCGCCCCACGGATTCGGACGCGTGGTGGCGCGAAGACCTCGACCACCCGCCGAGCCAAGGATGGCCCGCGATCTCCGAAGATCAAACGTGAAGGCACCCGGGGTTCTCCCCGCGAATCCCGACGCGGAACGATAAACCTCGCGCCCGGATCCCGCCCGAGAATCGTCGACAACACCCAGAGATCCCGGGCGTGCCGTCGTTGCTCATCTTCGAGTCCGGCCGCCGACCGCAGTCGATCTGGCAGGATGGGATCGACTCTTCGGCCAGGGAGTACGGCGTCGTGACATCCGGCGACGATCACCCGAGCGGCGGGATCAAACGGTGCCTCGAGCCAGCCGATCGTCTCGATCGCTCCGGCCTCCGGCGGGTCTGGAACCCGGACGCGAGCAATCGCCTCCAAGAGGAGACGGAGACCGTCCGCGGCGACGACATCGTGCTGAATCTCGGCGGGCATCGAGGCAAGCTCGCAGGCCGCATTGTGCACCCGGATAAGCACCTCTTCAGGCCAGAGCCCGTCCTTCGCCTCCTCATCGAGCCGCCGAAGGAGATCGAGGGCCGCCGCGATGGCCTCGCCAAGCGGCATGACGGAAGACGAGTTCAGCGGTCCGATCAGATCGGTCACCACCTCGTCGGCGGCGTTCAGAACGACTCGGACCTCGGCGTCTCGCTCATACTGGGTGTCTGCCGGATCACCGGGCCAGCCGGCGGCCAGCGGTCGGGGCATGTTCCGCTCGGTCCAGGCCGACCAGGCCTCAGCGGCATTCGATCCGACGAGCCGCCGATCGACCGCGACGGCGAAGGATGGGTCTCCCAGCAGTCGACCGAATGCGTTGGAGTCCCGGCGTTCGAGGAAATCGGCGAGCACGCCGAGCGTCCGCGCGATTGCCATGCAGCCGATGAGCCGACCACCGGCAAGGTGAGTCCGTACTCCCGCGGCTTCGAATTCCCGACGGAACGACTCTGCTGATGTCTCATCCGCGACCACAATCGCCAACGAATCAGGATCGAGCCCTTCGGATTCCGGCGCCCGCAAACTTGGATCCGCCAGCATCTCGACCACTGCTTCTGCTTCGTCGATGGGCTTGTCCTCAACGTTCAGCGACGCCACGGGAATCACCGGCGGATTCTTGATCCAGACTTCCGGCACCAGTCTTCCGAAGGCATCGAATCGACCAGCAACCTGATCGGCAATCACCATGACTTGGCAGTTCCAACCTTGGAGTGCCGATTCGTCACGTTTCGAGAGATCGACGACTCCGAGCAGCACGACTTCCTCGATCGGTTCGTGAACGGACTTCTCCGGCGCGGCAAGCACGGCACGCTTCGCCATCTCGTCACTGCATCGTCCGATCGCCGCCAATTGCGTTTCCGTTCGGGCCATCACGTCCCCGATTCGGATGTATCGCTCGGATTCCCCACCGATGGTCGCCGCAACCTCGGCGATGACCGACCAAGACACGCCCGCCGCCGAGACGGAACGGTCCGCGGCCAGAATGGACTCGGCGACCGACCATCGTTCGAGAAGGTCGGCGCCGGCGGCGATGATTCCCCCGACGACTGCTGGATCTTCCGAGTCGAGAATCGACGCCATCGCCGCCCGCAGCGCGACGTGGTCGACCACCGGCGTGTCTGGGAGACCACGAAGCGTGAAGACGAGTTCACTCGGAGTCACCATCCGCGGTGGAACGAACCGGGAACCCGAACTGGTCGCCTCTTCTTCGAGCGAGCGCAGGAATTGCCGCCCCGCCCGGCCACCGGGGGTGACGACAAGAAGTCTCGAGAGATCGATCTCGCCAAGTTCATCCGGTTTCCGGTCAAGTAGCAGCCGTGCGGCGGCATTCAGCGGCTCGCTCGTTCCCAGGGGTATCGGCGATGGCAGTTCGGTCATCGGAAGACGCTCTGAAAGGGATTGATTGCCATGCACCGGGACGATGGCATGCCGTGGCTGAAGGCATCATCCCGGAACGTCACGGATCACGTCGTCTGACCAGTCTTTTCGGGAAGACCCGTCGATTCACGCCGCTACCGGGATCCCCTCTCGTCAACGAAGGGTCCGGAACCGAAGTCCCAATTCGCCCGAGGCGACCTCAAAGTCCTCGATCCACACTCGACGCCCATCGGCGAGTTCGAAGGCCCGAGGAATGGAAAATCGATCCATCGAGACCTCGGCGTCGTCGCCTTCGATCGTTCCGAGCACCGGGACCATCGAAGCACCCATCGCCAAGGGAACCGGCATTGAGCCGATCGAGGTCCCAATCAGTTCGAAGACCACCGAATCGTTTTCGAGCCGAGGCCGGAAATCGATCACCATGACCGAATGAAATGGAGAACGGACACCGATCTGAATCACGTCGGATCCGAATCGGACCCGCGGATCGACCCACCCTTCCGGAAGGTTCAGATCACCGTCATGCGTGAGCCACGGAATCAGCCGGGTCGCCAGCCAGACGTTGACGACGTCGTCCTCGATCACGAATCCCCAGGGCTCCTCGGAATCGCGGACTTTGGTGACGCGACTCACCAACAACTGTTCGATGTCGTTGCCCTGCTGCTCAAGTGATTCACCGTCAGGTGCAAGCCGCCACCAGCCAGGCCCGGCTAGAGAAAGGACGACGACCAAGGCCAGCGTCAGAACCACGATTGAGCCCATGCGTCGAAACGTCCAGCGTCGTGCGTTGGGCCGGGTGCCTGCCACCGCCGGTCAGTCCTCGAACCTTGAGATCACCAGGGTGTTGTTCTGACCACCGAAGCCGAAGTTGTTCGACAAGGCGACGTCCACGGTCGCAGCGCGAGCCACGTTCGGAACGTAGTCGAGATCAAGGTCGGGATCCGGGTGATGCAGATTTCGAGTGGGCGGAAGCATGCCGTGCTGGATCGCCATCGCGCTGGTGATCAACTCGACCGCACCTGCCGCGGCGATGAGGTGACCCATCATGCTCTTGATCGAACTCATGGGGATCGCCGGCGCAAGATCTCCGAAGACCCGCTTGATCGCCCGGGTCTCGATGGAGTCATTTTCCTTCGTCCCCGTGCCGTGGGCGGAGATGTAGTGAATGGCCGGTCGTCCGTCGGCGCCGGTGACGTGGGGATCGATGCCCGCTTCGGTCATCGCCTGATGCATGGCGTCGGCGGCTCCGCGACCGTCGGGCTGGATGTCGGTAATCCGATAGGCATCGCAACTCGAGCCGTACCCCAAGACCTCGACCAGCGGCGTGGCGCCCCGGGCCTTCGCATGCGTCAGGGTCTCGAGGATGACCATCCCGGACCCTTCGCCCATGACGAATCCACCCCGGGTCCGATCAAACGGTTTCGATGCCTCCGTCGGATCACCTTCATGCTCCGAGAGCGCCGTGAGACGGTTGAATCCGGTGACGCCGAGCGGATGGATCATGGTGTGCGTGCCACCCGAGAGCATCATGTCCGCGTCGCCGCGACGAAGAATGTCCGTCGCCTCGCCGATCGCCTGAGTGCTTGCGGCACAGGCGGTCAGACAGTTGTACGCGGGGCCGCGGAAACCAAATTCGCGACCGAGGTGCGCGAGCGGCATGTTCGGCTCTTGCTCGATCTCGCGGACGGCCTCCATCCTCTTCAGGGCTTCTGCAACCCACCGATCGCCATCGACCCGTCGCGACTCCTCGTTCCAACCCGCGAGGTTCACCGCCACGTAGTTTTCGAAATCGAGGACGCCCTCACCAGCCCCGAGGTACATCCCGGCGCGAAGCGGGTCGAAGGACCCGGCGGCGAGACCGGCCTGCGTCCAGGCCTGACGAGCAGCACCGAGCGCAAACTGCGTGTTCGGTCCGGCATGTTCGTGCACCGCCGGATCGTCCACGAACTGATTGACGTCGAAGTCGCGGACCTCCGCGGCGAACTTGGTCGGAAAGGTGCGGGCATCGAAGCGGGTGATCGGAGCCATTCCGCTTCCGGACGCCATCAAATGATTCCAGACCGTGTCGAGATCATGCCCAAGCGGCGTCACCCAGCCCATGCCGGTGATGACCACTCTCTGGTCGTCGTTTCGCTGGTTCAAGAATCGTCCTCCCCGACTCGGGTGAGCACGACCGCCGCGGTCTGCCCTCCAAGGCTGGTGGTAAAGACCACCACGGCATTGAGGTTGGCTTCCCGTGACGGCGCTGCCGCCCCATCGAGCCCCTCGGTCTCGCCATCATTCACGCGGGCCGGCAGCCGCTGGGATTCGATCGCCTTCGCCGCCAACGCCATTGCAATGGCCCCGGTTCCCGCACCACAGCAGCCAAAGAATGGAATCGGAAGCATCAGCGGAATCGATGGAAGGCGGTCACCGAACACGATGTTCATCGCCCGTCGATCCGCGTCGTCCATCGCCTGGATGCCGCTCCCGAACGGAACGATCGCATCGATGTCGGCCGGGGCGAGTCCGGCATTTCGAATCGCGCTTTCGATCGCGTGCGCCACGCCCGGGTCGTCGTCCGCGAATCGAGCCCCGACGGTGTCAGGACAGGAAGATTGGGCCGCTCCGAATCCCGCGACTTCGGCGTAAATGCGTCCGCCCCGTGCTCGAACTGAATCAAGCGCCTCGACCACCAGAATGCCGCCACCCTCACCGACGAGCGTCCCATCCGCGTCGCTGGCATACGGTCGGATCGCCTTCGCGGCGGAGTCGTCGTCTGTGGTTTCCGCGATCCGTCCGGCGAACTGCTGACGCAGCAAGGCCATCGGGTTGACCTTTGAATCACATCCGCCCGAGAGGCAGGCGTCCGCACCACCCCGTTGGATCGCGCGCATTGATTCGCCGATCGAAAGCGTCGCGCTCGACTCGGCGCAGGTGATGGTGTTACTTGGTCCCTGGCAGTCGTGAATGATCGTGACGTGACAGGCGAGCATGTTCGGGAGGTACTTGAGCAGCCAGAGCGGCGTCAGATGACCCATCCCCTGCTCGCCCCAGAGCCCGTAATCGAATTGGCCTTCCGCATCCACGGACTTCGTAAGGGCGAGCGTCAATTCATCGACGTCGGCAGCGATCAACCCAGCGCCGATGTGGCAGCCCATGCGGTTGGACGGAATCGTCGGTCCATCGACCGGTTCGTCGGGCTTCGTCAGCAGGCCGGCATCCGCGATCGCGGCGGCGGCGGCACCCACCGCCAACTCGATGTCCCGGGCCATCACCTTCGTCGCCTTTCGATAGGACTTGGGGACCGACTCGCGGACTTTGAAGGCATCCACGGCGAGCGTCCCCGCGTGCCGACTCCGGAACCCCGTCGCATCGAATCGTTCGATGCGAGAAATCGCGGAGACGCCATCACAGGCAGCCTGCCAGAGGCTCTCGATTCCGACACCAGCTGCGGTGATCGGTCCGAGGCCGGAAAGTACGACACGTCGGTCTCTGGTCGTCATGGGGGCGAGGAGTGTATCCGAACCAACCGGATCGACCGCTCCGACCGGTGGATGATCTCAGGGCTTGACGTCCCGCATCCGTCGGGCGATCCGCATCGCCATTTCGAGTGCCTGCTCGTAATTCAGCCTTGGATCGACCTGCGAGCGATATCCGTGCCCGAGATCGGTATCGGCGAGCCCGCGGGCACCCCCGGTGCACTCGATCACATTCTCACCGGTGAGTTCAAAATGGACACCACCGAGCCGGGAATCGCATTCCACGTGGATCTCGAAGGCCAGTTCGAGTTCCTCGAGAATGTCATCGAATGACCTGGTCTTGACGTTCTGTCCCGCCATCGGTCCCGACTCCGGCACCACGCTCCGGGTGTTGCCATGCATCGGATCACAGACCCAGAGCGGTTTTCGTCCGGTTTCTGCGACCGCGCGGAGCATCGGCGGAAGCCCGTCTGCGATGCCATCGCGACCGAACCGGTGGATGAGGGTCAGCCGACCCGGCGATCGATTTGGATCAAGTCGTTCGACGAGGGCCAGAAGCTGTTCGACCGACATGCCCGTGCCGACCTTGACGCCGATCGGGTTTTGAATCCCACTGAAGTAGGCCACATGGCCGCCGTCCGGATCGGCGGTTCGCAACCCGATCCAGGGAAGGTGGGTCGACAGGTTCCACCAGCCGGGACGATGCGGGACCTTCCTGGTCAGGGCTTCCTCGTATTCCAAGACGAGGCCCTCATGACTGGTGAAGAAATCTACCTGCGACATCTCGCCGAGCTGCTTGCCGGCCAGCGACTCCATGAATCGCAGCGCTTCGCCGATGGCCTCCACCATCGCCTGATACTCACCGCCCCGAGGCGAGTGACTGGCGAAGTCGAGATCCCAGTACTCCGGATGGTGCAGGTCGGCGAATCCACCGTCGATGAGCGATCTGATGAAGTTGAGCGTCAGGGCCGATCTAAAATGCCCCTCGACGAGCCGCTTCGGATCCGCCGCCCGTTCGCTCGCGCCGAAGGTCGACGCGTTGATGTTGTCGCCCCGGTAGCTCGGGAGTTCGACCCCGTTCCGGGTCTCGGTCAACGTCGAACGCGGTTTGGCGTACTGACCGGCAAATCGACCAACTCGGATCACCCGGCGTCGGCCGCCGTGGGCGAGCACGAGACTCATCTGAAGGAGAATCTTCAATCGAGCCGCGATCGGCGCTGAAGCACATTCGTCGAATCGCTCGGCACAGTCGCCGCCCTGCAACAAAAACCGCTGGCCGTCCGCCGCCTCGGCTACCTGCTGTCGGAGGCGATCAATCTCCCAACTCGTCACCAAAGGTGGAAGGCTCCGAAGGCTGGCCACCGCGGCAGCCAGTGCGGACGGATCTGCATACGCCGGCTGCTGCGTGGTCGGCGCGGTCCGCCAGACGCCGGGAATCCAGTCCTCAGACGCCTCGAGCGGCGGGGTCGTCGGGGGGGAAGGACGATCAGGAGGGGTGGACATGGGCCTACCGGCAAAATGAGGGGAGAATGAATGCGGGCGACAGGAATCGAACCTGCACGGGTTTTACCCCACGGGAACCTAAATCCCGCGCGTCTGCCAGTTCCGCCACGCCCGCGTGGGAACGTATCGTATAGATAGAACAGGCCGATGCGCCTTCCTCGGCCCGATGATGTTGATTCAACAACCTTCGTGAACCTTCCCCCGGCTCCGGCCGGTCTCCGCCCCCCTTTACCGTCGATGGAGTCCATCCATGGGATTCAGCCGAGTCGCCGCCCTTCACCTCACCCCCTTGCTCACCAGAATCGTGCTCTGCGCCGTCTTCGTGCCGGCCGGATGGTCGAAGATCATGGATGAGGTCGAATTCAGTGGTCCCACGGCAGCCTCCATCCGGTCCCTGACCGGTGCCCAGGAGGCGACGAGCACCCCGGTGGCATTCCGCCAGGAACTCACCCCTCCCTCCGAAACGGCCCGACTCAGCGCGGAATCGCCGCTCAAGGTCAGACGCCTCTACGGACTGGCAGTGATGCTGCACGAAGCGGAACTTCCCTATCCGGTGATCCTGGCCTGGCTTGCCGCCATCACGGAGCTGGTCGGAGGCGGCCTCCTTCTATTCGGTCTGTTCAGCCGGATCTGGTCGGTCGGTCTCGGGATCGCGATGGGTGTCGCCTTCGTCCTCACGAGCTTCCCGGCGATTCAGGCCGCAGGCCCGTTCGGCCTCGACCCCACCGCATTCACCAAGGCATCCGCCCAGATCGCCCTCTTCGTGCTTGCACTGGGGATCGTGCTGGGTGGTCCGGGAGGCATCAGCCTCGACCAGGCGATCTTCGGGGGGAGGACGCACCTCACCCGCAGCAGCCCCCGAGCGAGTGACTCGGACCACGACGACGATTATTGATGCAGGTCGCGACGACTCGACACGCTGCCAAAAGACCGTCACGCTGCAATTCGGCCAGCGGCCCGTCGATCACGGAAAGACCCGGCTAGATTCCAACTGTCATGACGACTGAGCCATCCATCACGTCGAGTCCGCCCCCCCAGGGGGACCGCGGGGGCGGTGTGCGACATGCCGACGCCCCGCTGGCCTGGGCGATCTCGATCATGGTCCACCTGTTGGTGCTTGCCATTGCGTTTCTCGTGACCTGGAGCGTCGTCGACGCGGAGGAAACCGAGGCGCCGGCACTGATCTCGGCCCCGTTGCCGCCCCCGACGTTCGAACCTGTCACAACGCTAGAACGGACGGTCGCGTCATTCCCGAGCCAACCGGCGAACACTGCCGTGGAGGCGGTACCGGAGGTGGATTCGAACGATCTGGCGGACTTGCTCCTTGCCGCCGACGGCCTACTCGCGGGTTCCGCGGCCCTCGACATCAATGCGTCGGGCGAGTCCGCCCTCCCCCATATTTCCTTTGGCGGGGTCGCCGCACCCGCGGCTCGACGCATCGTGTTCGTCGTGGACGCGAGTGGCTCGATGATCGGTGCCTACCCTGCGGTCATCGATCAGATCGAACACTCATTGCGTCGGCTCGATCCTCGCCAGTCGTTCTCCCTCGTCCTCTTCAGAGGCGGCGATGCCGACGAACTACCGCCCCGTGGAAGGCTCCGTCCGGCCACGGCGCCGGCGATCGACGAAGCCACCGCGTGGCTGGCCGGCCGGACTCCGGAAGGACGAAGCGATCCGGCGGCGGCGCTCCGGATCGCGTTCTCACTCGACCCCGAAGTTGTCTATCTCGTCAGCACCGACATCACCGGTGCCGGCGTCTACGAGATCGATCGGGACGCCCTTTTCTCGCTCCTTGACGAAATCAACCCCGTGGATGCATCGGGTCGCCGAAACGCGACCATACGCTGCATCCAACTGCTCGACGAAGACCGACTCGGCACGCTGCAGGAGATCGCCCGCGACCACGGACCGGCCGACTCTGACGAGACCGGATTTGCGTTCATCGGAAGGCGCGAACTCGGTCTCGAATGACTCACGACCCGACGAAGGATGATCGCTTTGAACCACGCCCGAGGGGGGCGCCATGGAAACTCGCATGAATCGCATGAATAGCATGAATCAACTATCCCGACACATCCCGACACCTCCCCGCGACCTCCTGTTCGCGTGCGCCGTCGCGCTGCTCGTCACTTCGGGCGCCTCGGCTCAGGACCCCGTTGAATCGAAGAGCTTCGCAGAAGCGTTCTTCATCTCGCATTCTGTGGATGCCAACGGTGCTCGGAGCGTCGAGTGGCTCGGAAGCCTGATCATCTGGTTCCTCATGGCGACCAGTGTCGCGAGCATCAGCCTGATCGGCCAACTCGCGTCGACCAACCGGCGGGCACGCATCGCGCCGGAAAAAATCATGCACCGAGCCAGCGAGTACCTCGATGCTGGGCGGTACCGAGAGACCATGACGATGCTCGTGGAGCCCGCCTCTCGGAGTGACTTCGCCACCGTGCTCCTCGGTGGCTTGGAGCGGGCGCCCTCCGGATTCCAATCCATGCAGGGGGGCCTTGACCAAGCGGCGACCGAGGTCATCGCACGCCGTGTCCGACGCGTCGAGATTCTCAACGTGATCGGCCAAGTCAGTCCGATGATCGGGCTCTTCGGCACGGTCTACGGCATGATTCTCGCCTTCCAGTCGATCGTGGCAAGCGGCGGCAACGCGGATCCTGTGCTACTCGCCGGCGGCATTGGCACCGCGCTGGTGACCACTTTCTGGGGATTGATCGTCGCCATCCCGGCGCTGGCGGGATACGCCGCCCTCCGCGGTCGCCTCGATGCGAGCCTTGCCGAAGCCATCTCCGAGGCCGAGACCCTGCTCGAGAAGTTCCGGCCCGGGACGCAGGCGGAGACCAAGACGATGAAAATCGCTCGGGAGGATGCCTCCTCGTGAGCGCCGTCTCCCGACTTGATCCCGGACGTCCGATCCGAACCGGCGCGAATCTGACGCCGATGATCGACATGACCTTCCTGCTGGTCGTGTTCTTCGTGCTCGTCTCGCGGATCACCGCGGTCGAGCAGGTTCCGATGGAACTCCCGGTACCAACCGACCCCGCGTCGAATCCGCCGGATGATGCGCCACGAATCGTCGTGAATCTCGCTGCGGGCGGCCCCTCCGATCCTCGGAGCGTGACGCTCGACCAGACGGCGTACGGACTTGATCCCGACGGGCTCCGACATCTCGAACTCGAGTTACGAAGCCGCCTGACAAATTCGCCTGAGATCCAGGTCAATCTTCGCGCCGATCGTCGCCTCGACTACGCCCTCGTCGCGCCGGTCATCGATGCGATCGCTCGATCCGGGACTGGAACCGGACGGCCCGACGGTGTTCGCGTCAATCTGGTCGTGATGAACGAGCATGAGAACGGGGCGACGCCATGAGGGGCGCGAATCAGGCCGGCCGACGACGTGGAGGATTGGGCCCTCCCAAGGTCGAACTCAACCTCACTCCGATGATCGATGTGGTGTTCCAACTCCTCATCTACTTCCTGCTTGGGACGAGCTTTGCCGTCGGCGAACAGACCTTCCGAATGGATCTTCCCGATCGCAGCGGTCCGAGCGAAATCGACCCGTTCGAACTCGACGACGCGCCGGTGGTGATTCAAGTACTCGGCGCCGGCCGGGTCCACGTCGCCGGTCCGTGGGATGGCCCAGTTCGAACGATCGATCTCGCCGAATTTCTCGAGCGACACCGGCTTGATCGAGGCGGCCTCCTTCCATCCGACACCCCTATCCACATCGATCCAAATTCCGGGGTCGACTGGGGCGAGGCGGTGGAAGCATTCAACGCCGCGGTGAGGGCCGGCTATCACTCGGTGGGCTTCGCCGATGGCGCGGCTCGAGTGGGATCACGGCGTTGATACTCTCGAACCTCATCATCACCTTGCCGCTGGTGCTCGCCGGGATGATCGCCCGAGGCATGGAGACGCCATCGGGACCGCCATCTGCCGGCGCCGAACGACGAACCATCGAAGATGCGGCGATCGATTCGACCCCGGATCCGATCGAGCGGGTCGACCAACGGCTCGACGCTGCAACGGTCGCATTCCGGGAGGATCTTTCGGCGCGAGCTCGAACCCGCTTGCTATGGACGCCGCTCGATCCGACGCTGGTCACGAATGCAAATGCCGCTCTGACGAGAATTCACACCCTGATCGACGATTCGCTCGCGGACCTTCTCCTTTCGGTCGGTCCCGGACGAGATCGACGGCTCGCCCGTGCCGCCGCGATCGAGGCCGCGGCGAAAATACTGGACGTGCGACTCCGCCGGCTGACGATCAAGGAGTCGACGGCCGCGGTCCGACGCATCCATCAAGAACTCGATGATGCGGTCGAACGAACCAATGCCCTAGACGGGCCGATCCTCTTGGTCCTCGCGATGGCTGCCGCCACGGCCGATGAGGATCTGCCGGCTCGTTCCGCCTCGACGTTGCTGGGTCGGGCGGCGGCCGGGCCACGGGGAATCGATGCGATCGAGTTCGAACTGATGCAACGACTTGACGCCGCCGGCGGCGTCGATCCCGACCGCCGATCCGCCATCGCCGGTGCGATGATCAAGGAACCACGACGGCCGGCCGATCGTCTGCTGATCGCCGCGATCCTTTTGGAGGCGCGTCTGCAATCCGACGGCTCGACTTTCCAGGCCGGTCAACGCACGCTGCTGGATGCCCTGGCCGCCCGCGATACCGATACCGCGGATCGTCCGAGGCTCACCCGTGGATTGGCCACCATCGCCGCCGATACCGTCGATCCGTCAGCGGCGATCGAGTCCATCTCCCCGCTCGCATCCCTCGGGCTCTCCATTCGAAGTTCGCAGGCCGGCGATGCCGAGGCCGCGCTACGCTTCGCAATCCGTGCCTGCGAAACCGGCAACGCCGACATCGGCGCAGAAGCGCAGCTCGAACGCGCCAACCTACTGCTGCGAAGCGGCGATCGCGGCGGCGCGATCGACGCGCTGGTTCTTCTCTGCCGCGAGGCCCCTTCCCATCCGAGCGCTGCACGAGGCGCTGCGATCGCAGCGCGGTTGGCAGCATCGGAATCAAGCGACGCCGACCACGCCCGGGTCGTGAACCAACTCGCGGAATTCATGCCGTCTCATCCTGACCGAGACGGTTGGATGATCACCGTCGGCGATCGCGCCGCCCGCAACGGTGACGAGGAAACAGCGAGAAGCGTTTGGTCTTCAATCGACGATCATTCGGAACTCGGCCCGAAGGCGCTGGTCCGCCTGACTGGTCTTCGGGATCCGGGGCTCGACGCCACGACATTGCTTCGAAGACTCGACGCCCTCGACGATGACATTCCCCGAGATGCCGGCGACCCACTGCGAATCGCCTCGGATCTCGCACGCATGCAGCTACTGCTTCGACTCGATCGCGCCTCCTCGGCGGCGGAGATCGCCGCCCGCTGGATGGACCTCGATGGTGTTCCGGCCGAATCGCGGCTCGATGTGGCCACCCTGTGCATGGCCGTTTTTCAACGGTCGGGTCACGACGCAGAGGCTGCGGCGGTCTTCTCCACCCTGCAGAGGATCGATCCGCCGCTCGCCCGTCGCCTGGCGGCGGCCGAACGTAAGGCCGTCGTCTCCAACGTCATCGCGGCGATCGATGGCGACGACCGCGCCACCGCCGCCCGCATTGCTCGTCGCATGATCTCCATCACCCCCGGCGCAAAGGTCGGCAGCGACTGGATCGACACGGAGGATCCGGCGACGTTGATGGAATGGTCATGGTTGTTCGCCGCTGCGAATCGATCCGAAGACGCTTCGGCACTGCTGAGGAGGATCCTCTCGGATCGACCTGATGCCGCCGACGCTTTGATGCTCCAGGCATTTCTACAAGGCGGACGACTTTCGACGCCTCCGGACTCGCCACGGACCAGGGGGGAGCCGGAATACGCGGAAGCGGCGTTGCGAACCCTGTCCCGTATCACCGCAGGGACGAGTCGGGACACGCGAATGTGGTGGCGTTGCGAGATCGAACGGCTGGAGATCCTCTACCTGCTGGAACGGAGCCTCGATCGGATCGGACCCCGGATCGATCGATTGCGGGCGGAACGAGGGGACCTCGGCTCAGAGGCGCTCCGTCGTCGGTTCGACCGACTGAGAGCTCGACTGAGCGAATCGAATCAGTAATTTAACGGTGGGTCCGGTCGCGAAGTCCCCTCGATCTTCAGAGTTGCCGGAGCTCATCGCGAAGAATCGCCGCGAGTTCATAATTCTCCGAAGCGAGCGCGCCCAGCAGCCGTTGCTCCAAATCGTGCCTCTGGCTGATCGGTAGCTGAGGTTGAAGCACATCACGCATGCCTTCGAGCATCGGAATTTCCGGTGGCTCCGGGGCGCCGTCCGGAAGTGACATACGGATGTCATTGACGGCCGCATCGATGATGTTCCTGGCGACACCGGTCTGCCGATCGCGGATCGCGATCAAGGCGGCGGCTCGAGCGCGAGTGGCCAGAACCTGCGGACGGAACTGTTCCAGAACCGTCCGATCATCGGCGTCCTCAGCGCGATCACGGCAGAGATCGAACATGCGGAGATTCCTGGAGGTGTCCTCGACGACAAGGTCAAAACACTCCAATGCGAGCAAGGCCACGTATCGCTGATGCACCTGCACCGCTTCCGATCGAAGGTCCGCCGCAAGCGTCGAATCAATCTTGAAGCCGGGTTCCTTCAGCACGATCTTCTCGACCGAAGCCAGTCGATCGTCGCCGCCGTCCGGCCGGCCCGTCAGTTCCATCTGGAGCATGCCGAGCTCCACTCGGATCTGAAGCAGTTGACGATCGCCCTCGAGTTCGATCATCCGAGCGACCAGTCGATCGGGTTCGAAGGGCCATCGGTCCAAGGGTCCGGTCAAATCATCGTTCACGATCTCTCCAAGGGGGGTCGATGCGAGTGCAACGACGATGACGATCGTACCGATCGTCCACTCCACAACGAGTCTTCCGGTTGGGAATAGCCGATCGAACGCGTTCCTCACTAAAAAAAATTGACCACGTCAAGAATGGTGATCGAACGGGCCGAAACCCTCATTAGGGAGAAGAAACGCCGAACTTCGGGTTCTCTGGACTCGGCACAAAGAGGGACTCACCACCGGCTCGGCATCAACTCACGAAGTTCGCGCTTGTTTCAAGACTTGCCCCTCCTACAATCGGGGTGCTGGTCTGGGAGGGCCGGCTGATTCGAGGGGAACTCCCCCCTTGGATTCGTGAGGAGGTACCGAGCACAGAAGTGAGCTCGGAAGAAGAGGTAAAGGGATCATGGCTCGAAAAGGCGTTCATACTGAGCTGCAGTTGTACCTGCGCGAAATTAACGGACTCCAACTCCTGACCGCACAAGAGGAGAAGGATCTCGGTTGGTTAATCGTCAACGACAGCTGTCCTGAGGCAAAGGATCGGATGATCAAGTCCAATCTTCGTCTCGTCATCGCCATCAGCAAGAACTATGCGAACCGCGGACTACCGCTGCTCGATCTCATCGAAGAGGGCAATGTCGGCCTGATTCGTGCGGTCGAGGGCTTCGATCCCGCACAGGGCGCCCGGTTCAGCACGTATGCCTCTTGGTGGATCAAACAATCCATCAAGCGGATGCTGGTGAATGCGACCCAACCAATCCACATCCCGGCCTACATGGTCGACCTCATCGGAAAGTGGCGATATGCCGCTTCTCGACTTGAGGAGGAGATGGGCCGACCGCCGAGCAACGCGGAGATGGGTGAAGCGTTGCAGATCCCGGACCGCAAGGTTCAGGCGATTCGGCGAGCCATCAAGGCAGTCTCCACCGGGAATCAGGCTCCAACCGGAATCGACGGCGAAGCCGCTGATTTCGCGGAGATCTGCCCGGACTCACGCCAGGGACCGCCAGAGACCCAGAGCGAACATCGCGAGGACTACGCGATGGTGCTCCGACTTCTCGGCTCGATCGATGAACGGGATGCCCGGGTGATCCGGCTCCGCTTCGGACTCGAGGGACAACCTCCGCTCACGCTCAAGGAGATCGGCCACGAAGTCGGGCTCACACGAGAGCGGGTCCGCCAGATCGAGATGGAGGCGCTTCGGCGACTTCAGTCGCAGATGATGGACGACCGGCCAGGCCGATTCGTTCAGAACCGGGGAGAACCCGGCCTTCAGACCGGATCCCGGCGTCGTGTGTCCAAGTCGTCCACGAAGCAACCGGGCCGATCCTGACTCGCAGGATCACCGACTGGTGACGTGGAACAGATTCATTTGAACGCGGGCCCGGTTCTTGACCGGGCCCGCATCATATTGATCGTATTGATCATTTGGAAGCGGAAGGAAGATGCGTCGGTCGCTGGATCGATGAATCGATGAACCACTCCCGCCCCTCTTCCCGTGATGGGGATGATCAGGGACGCTTATAGAAAG
>JAPKCC010000189.1 GCA_028823105.1 Phycisphaerales bacterium
ATTGCGGGGTAGAGCAGTCTGGTAGCTCGTCGGGCTCATAACCCGGAGGTCGCAGGTTCGAATCCTGTCCCCGCTACTGAAAGCCGCGTCGGACCAAGTGTCCGACGCGGCTTTGTTTTTGGTCGATCGAATATCAGGGGTTGGGACAGGAGTCGAACCTGCGACCGTGGACGGCGAAGCCGGACACCTCGCAGGAGTTCGTGGCCGAAGGCCCAATGAGACGCCGAAGGCGTGCTCGTTCATCCTGTCCCCGCTATTCACAGAACCCTAAAGATCACCGAGACTCTGGGGTTTGTGGTGCGCGGTGCGCCGCTCGCAACCCCGTCGTCGACGATTTGGCGAGTTCGCGCAACGGCGGCCTGGCAGGCTGATCGACCCGGGCGGGGGTCGGTGAGACGGCTGGACACACTGGGTGCTCATAGTTTCTTCATGCCGCGCGGCTCTTGAAATCAATGCTCTTCGCCGCGGCTTGGCCCAACGCACGGGGTAGACTCACGTCGATTCGAGTGAGCCACATTCGACCACAAGACCTGGAGAGCGCTCTTGAGCGTCCAAAATTCATGCGCGGTGATCGGTGGAGGCCCTGCGGGGCTGATGGCAGCTGAGACATTGGCCGAGGCGGGGTGCCACGTCACCGTCTACGACCAGATGCCAAGCTTCGGGCGCAAGCTCCTGATGGCTGGCGTCGGAGGCCTGAATTTGACGCATTCCGAAGGGCTGGAGGCCTTCCAAGCACGGTATCGCGGGATGCCGCTCCGTTCGATGATCGAGGCCTTTCCTCCCGAAGCGCTGCGCGCGTGGTGCGAGGACTTGGGTCAGGAGACGTTCGTAGGCAGCTCCGGGCGCGTCTTCCCGAAATCGCTCAAGGCATCCCCATTGTTGCGTGCGTGGTTGCGGCGTTTGTCTGAGCTCGGCGTGCAGCCGCGGGTGCGCCACCGGTGGACCGGATGGCGCGACAACGCATTGGCATTCGACGCACCAGACGGACCGCTCGAGGCGATACATGATGCCGCGATCTTCGCGCTTGGTGGAGCGAGTTGGGCGAAGCTTGGATCGGACGGCGCATGGTCAGGGATCGTGCAACAGGCGGGCGTCGCGACTGCACCCTTCAAGCCCGCGAACTGCAGCTTCGAAATCGACTGGCGTCAGCACGTCGGGGCGAAGTTCGCCGGAACTCCCATGAAGTCCATTGCGCTGTCCTTCGGGGGCACGACGGTGCGCGGCGAAGCGATGGTGAGTGAGACCGGCATCGAAGGTGGAGCGGTCTACGCGCTCTCGCCAGACCTGCGCGACGCCATTGATGCAACGGGGTCCGCCAGATTGGTCATTGATCTGAAACCGGACAATGACTTGGCACAACTTACAGCCAGGCTCAAGGATGGCAGGCAAGGGGACACCGTTACCAGTCGCCTGCGAAAGGTTGGCTTGCCGCCGGTCTCAATAGCGGTGTTGCGAGAGGGTATGCATTCTTTGCCTCAGGATCCGGTGGCTCTGGCTGGAGCAATCAAAGCAGCCCCGATCATTCTCACTGGAATGGGCGGCATGGCCCGCGCCATCTCAACCGCAGGCGGGGTGCGTGCTGAGGCGATTGATGCGGCGCTCATGCTACGTGCGAAGCCGGGATGTTTCGTGGCGGGAGAAATGCTCGATTGGGAAGCGCCGACGGGCGGGTATCTGCTTCAGGCATGTTTTGCATCCGGTCGGGCCGCCGCCAAGGGTGCGCTCGATTGGTTGGTGGCGCCAAAGTCCTCGTGATCTGGGGAAACACCCCCGACTGCGGCTCGGTTGGTGATAACCAGAGACCGTCTGTAC
>JAPKCC010000112.1 GCA_028823105.1 Phycisphaerales bacterium
CGACGACCTGGATGGAACGGATCAGCGGCGTCTTCATATCGAGCGCTTCGCCGGTGTAGCTGGCAAACGCGGTCGGGATGCACAGGGTGATGACGCCGTCGGTCGTGGCGAGCAGGAAGGCGGGGCTGTTCGCATCCCACGCCGTATAGCCGCGGGCTTCGTAGGTGTCACGAATGCCGCCGGACGGGAACGAGCTGGCGTCGGGTTCACCGACGATCAACGAGTTACCGGTGAACTTCTCGATCGCGACGCCGTCGCCGTTGACCGAAAGGAAGGCGTCATGCTTCTCCGCGGTCGATCCGGTGAGTGGGTGGAACCAATGGCAGAAGTGCGTGGCGCCGTTCTCGAGGGCCCAATCCTTCATCGCCGCCGCGACGGTGTTGGCGACCTTCGGATCCAGGGGGTGGCCCTTCTCGATCGTGCCTGCCAGACTCATGGCGATCTCTGGCGGGAGTCTCTTGAGCATGACGTCACCGCTGAAGGTCAGTCGCCCGAAGTACTCGGATACCGGTGTGTTCGTCTTGGTCACCTCCACGGTGGCTCCTTCTTCGAAGATGAGTGAATCAATGTTGCGGGGGTTCGCCATGTGCATTCCTTTGCGTGTCGCCAATCGAGGCTTCCTGCCAGACGGATAATCGACGTTCCTGCGAGACGGTAGATACTGAGGCATGTGCGATCTGTCGAGTGAATGAAGGCTTCTCGCCGTTTTTGATGATCCGGATGATCTGGATGATCTGGATCATCCGGTTCTCGATCGTGCATCACACTGCATTCGTGCGCCGCACTA
This sequence comes from Phycisphaerales bacterium, assembly GCA_028823105.1. GTDB lineage: Bacteria > Planctomycetota > Phycisphaerae > Phycisphaerales > SM1A02 > UBA12014. The sequence goes on from JAPKCC010000112.1 coordinate 788, forward strand.
CTTCCGAGTAGGTCGGAATCCTGCCTGTCTGCCGACGTTCGACGTGTTCTTCGATCTTCATCGTCGGTACTTGAGTATCGTCCGCCAGTAGATGAACGGCAATCCCCATTCCCGACGGATGATGAGATTCGTCGGGAATATCAGGCTCTTTTTTGGAAGCAGAGCTCCCGGAGCGCTCGTCGCACACCGAATCCAGAATCCGGAGCGAGGGACTTCGTCGGCTCAGTATGAGCCCTCAGCCGTTCACGATCCGTCGCCGACGGGCGAGATAGTCCCAGATCACGAACCGATCTAGATCGCCCCCCGAAGTGAAGATCACCCGGCCGTTGGCCGACTCCGCGATCCGGTGAGCAAATCGAACATCCTCTTCGCTCTGGCTCCAACTCGGCACCAGGAAGACGTTGAGGATGCCGCCTTCCCGCCCCAGCAAGGCCGCTTCTCGAAGCGTGGCCTCCTCGGTTCGCGGATCGGGTGGGTAGAGCAGGTAGAGGTCTTCGTTCTCGAAATGGGCGGTGGGGAGTCCATCGGTGATGAGCACCACTTGGCGATTCGGCGTGTCCGAGCTGGCGAGCAGTCGTCTGGAGAGTCGAAGCGCGTGTTGAATGTTCGTGAAGTGGGGGGGCAGATCCTGCTCCGTGATGTCCGGATCCGACATGTCCGCCCGAAGTCGTACCACTGGATCTCGAATCGTCACCGGCTTCGGCAGGAGTTCGAAGAGGTCACGTCGAGCCACCACTCGGGCAACGCTGTACATCTCCATAAAATGGAGCCGGTCTCCGGGGTATTCCCGTCGAACGAGCCCATCCAGGGCGAGGGCCATCTTCTTCACCGCAACGTACTGTCCACCCCATCGCATCGATCCGGACATATCCATCACCACGACGGTGGCGCATTTCGTCGTCGCTTTCGTCCGATGAACCTCGAGATCTTCCGATCGCAGCCGCGGTCGTGTGGGATCCCCATCCTCACTGGTTGCTTCGCGGGCGACGCAGTTGAGGATCGATGCCGGGAGATCGAGCCCCGAAGCCGGGTCGCCAAAGGACCAGGGGCGGGTCGACGGGAGTTCGTGGGCGCCATCGTCATGATCGACGGGGGCGTGACGGCCATGCCGGCCGCCTTGCATCGAATCAAAGACGGAGGCCAGCAGGGTCTGCTGATATCGCCGCATGGCGGTCGGGCCGAAGGACCAGCCGTCCTCATCCTCGACAAGGCCCTCCTGTTCGGCGGCCTGCTTGAGGAGCTCTTCCGCGCGGCGGCGGAGGTCGGCAAATTCCGAGAGGTCGGCCTCTTCGACGAACTCTCGGAGTTCGTCCAGGTCGACAATCGCTGGCTTGGCGTTCTTGAGCGCTTCCTTCAACTGCTCGAGAAGCCGATCGAGGGCCTCAAGTTCGTCTCGGAGCTCCAGCGCTTCTTCGATGCTGGGAACTCGCTGGCCGTGGAAGGGCCAGCCGTCCCGGAGTCCTTCCACGCGATCGAGGGAGACCACCGATTCCACCAGCGCGGGCATCTTCCGTTTGAGGGGGGAATCGTCTTCGAGGAGATACCAAAGTCGTTCGAGCCCGTGGATCTGACGCTCTCGGACTTCGCGTTGGAGTCTCTCCAACGCCCAGTCGGGAAGATCCGTCATCGAGGTGAGGGGGTCTGCCAGTCGGGTGACGATCTCGGCCGCCTGGTCCGCGGTTGGCGAGGGGTTCCAGGTCGCCAGGATCTTCGCCTTTCTTGATTCGAGCTTGGCCAGGATGGCGTCGATCGACGGGCCGAGACCGGCAAGCGCTTCAGGCGGCAACCGGATCGCGTCGGCGAGTTCCTCGGGCGTGAATCGTCGCCGCCCGCCCCAGGCGAGCATCTGATCCCCGAGCCCGCTCAAGCCCTCCGAAGGAGGCGAGGCCGGTGGGGGAAACGCGACCGGGTCGTACCCTCGGTAGGTATGAAGGATGCCGCCGAGTCTCGGTATCGGTCGAGGTTTGGATCGGTTGACGTCGCTCATGCCTCCGACTCGTAGATGGTTTGGCCGAATCGTTCGCTTCGTGAGATCCGGTCGGTCGCATGGAGACCTGCCAGCACGAACTCGACGCAGGATGCCCGAACCGCGGGGTCGTCCGCCCGATTGACCTCCATCGCCTTGGTCCAGGCTTCCGGAACCCGTTCGAGCAGGGCAACATACGACGCGGATGGCACAAGGTCGCCGACCTCGATCCGGACGCCCTTGCCGAAGATCGAGGCGATGTCGTCGAGGCCGTCGTCATCGACGTACTCCAAGAAGACCGTCGACACTGCTTCCGCAATGATCGCCTCGAGCACTCGACGTTCATCGAGTTGATGACTGCCCATCAGATCAAGTTCGAGCTTTCCAGCCGCGGTCGCATGGAGATGCGCGAGATCGCAGATGCGCGGCACGGCGGGCGTCTCGCGGAGCATGATTCCTCGTCGTTGGGCCGAGGCGACCATCGCTCGCCAGTTGGCCACCGCGAATCGGGCCGAGACGCCGCTCTCGTGGTCGACGTAGGGAGATCGCCTTGCCGAAAGGGAGATCTCCTCGATGATCGCGTCCATAAAGGGGGGGACTCGAACCGGATAGGCCCCATCAAGCTCGAGGCCGGCTTCCTGTCGGGTGATCGCGATCCCGCTGGCCCGATCAGTGGGGTAATGGGTTCGAACGGTCGAACCGATCCGGTCCTTCAGCTGTGGAATGACCTTCCCGGAGCGGTTGAAGGTCGAGGGGTTGGCGCTAAAGAGCAGCGTCACGTCTAAGTCGAAACTGACCGGGTAGCCTCGGATCTGCACGTCGCGTTCTTCAAGCACGTTGAAGAGGCCGGTCTGGACCAGTTCGTCCAGATCAGGGAGTTCGTTCATCGCGAAGATCCCACGATGCATTCGAGGAACCAGGCCGAAGTGAATCGCTTCTTCGGCGCCGAGGCTGGCGCCTCCGACGATGCGGGCGGGATCGATCTCGCCAATCACGTCGGCGAACTTGGTTCCGGGTGCGAGCCGCTCGGCATATCGATCATTCCGATGCCACCAGGCGATCGGCACGTCTTCGGGGTTTCGGTCCGCGAGCGCCCGGCGGCCGGGACCGGTGATCGGTGACTCCGGGTCTTCGTGGACCGGTGCTTCGGGCTCGTCGATGAACGGAAGCCACTCATCGAGGAATCGGGGAAGCATTCGCATGAGCCGACTCTTGGCCTGGCCTTTCTCGCCAAGAAAGAGGAGGTCGTGTCCCGCGAGGATCGCGAGGACGATCTCCGGGATGACCGTGTCGTCGAAGCCAATCACTCCAGGAAAGAGATCGTCGCCCCGTTCCAGCGCGGAGATGAGATTGGATCGGAGTTCGTGCTTGACGCTTCTGGATCGCCAACCCGAAGCGCGGAGATCGGCAAGATTCCGAGGAAGGTCGACGGGAATGGTGGGAGTGGCAGCGGTGATCAAGGACATGTGAGGAGTTCTTTCGCGGAAAGCGTGGGCGTGTCATGAAGCCATGGGGTCGAATGATGGCGGAATTCGAGTTGGCATCGGGCGAACCGATCAGATCTGCACGGTTCACGCTGAGAAGGCTAGCCACCCTGCCCAGAGGAGGAGGGCGGTTCGGGCGGTCCAGGCGAAGGTTCTGATCCAGTTGCTCCGAACTAATCGGCGATGGACGTCAGGATCAAACACTAGGGCAAGGCGAGCATGACATGGAACCTGGAGAATGATGGTGGACAGCCAGATCATCATGACCAGCGCGAGGCCGGTCCAGGGGATCCAGTCGGGGAGAACGCTCGGCCTGAAGGCGACCAGCGCGATCGCGGTCGATGCCTCGATCAGCATCAGAGGGCCGACCACGGTGGTGATGCGTCTTGCGTGATCCGCTTGGTAGTCAACGAACGTCTCCGCGCCGACCGCGGCGAAGAGTGGATAGTGAACGACTTGGATCGTCCAGATCAATCCAGTGAGAAGACAGGTCGAGGCGATCTGGACGAGGAGCACGAGATCGGACATGGCGTGTCATTCGACGCGGGCGGCCGACGGGATTCGAGGGGTTGTGGATCGGTCATCGCGGGAGTTCGATGATCGAGAATCGACCAGTTGCCGGATCGAGCGTCGCGACCGACCAGACCGCGGCCCGATGGACGGCTCCCGGGTTGAGAAATCGGATGCCGTCGATCGTCTCGTCTCGGATCACGTGCGAGTGTCCGTGGATGATGAAATCTGGTCGCGCCTCGACGGCCTCCGACATCTCTTTTTCGAGGTGTCCGTGCGTCGCGATGATTCGCCGGCCACCGACCGACAGCCTCATGGTCGGATGATCGACCACGAGATCGAGGCGACTGGCGTAGGTCGAGAAGGCCCGATCCTGATCGACGTTGCCAAAAACCAAGCGAATGGGAAGGCCGGCCAGTCGGTCGATGACCTGCTCGCTTCCCAGATCGCCCAGATGGAGGATGGTGGTGGCACCGGCCTTCAGAAGGCACTCGATGGCGAATTCGGTCCGATCGACCACGCCGTGGGTGTCGCTCAGAAGGCCGATGCGGTCGTCTTGAAGAGTGGTCCAGTCCGACATGAGACCATTCTGGCGGGTATCGAGCCGGATGTCGCCCCTATTCTCGAACCAGAATGCGATTCCGACGGGTATTCTGCCACGCTGCGCCGGGCGATTCGCCCGAAAAAGATGTTCTCTTTCGATCTCACCATGCTCAGGAATTCCAAGATGACCGTCGTCACTCGCTTCGCTCCCAGTCCATCCGGAAACCTGCACGTCGGAGGTGCTCGCACGGCGTTGTATTGCTGGGCGTTTGCCCGGGGCCGCAGTGGCCGACTCGTGCTGAGGATCGAAGACACGGATCGCAAACGGAGTTCCAACGCGGCCAGTCTTGGCTTCATGACCGATCTCGACTGGTTGGGCATCGACTGGGATGAGGGGCCGGTTCAAGGTGATCAAGGCGGTGGAGACCACGGGCCGTACTTCCAGAGTGAACGGCTTCCGATCTACGCGAAACATCTTGAGCGACTCATCGCGGAAGGAAAGGCGTACCACGCCTTTGACACGCCAGAGGAACTTGATGTCAAGCGGAAGGCGGCAAGGCTGGCGAAGGCCGCGTATCGATACGACCGCGCGGCGCTGGCGTTGTCGGCGGAGGAGGTTGAAGCCAGGCTCGCCGCCGGCGAACCGTCGGTGATTCGATTCCGGACGCCTGACGCCCCGATCACCATCGTGGACGAAGTGTTGGGCGAGGCGACGATCCCCGCCGGCGAGATCGACGACTTTGTAATCCGCAAGGCGGACGGGTATCCGACGTATCACTTGGCGGTGGTGATCGACGATGCGATGATGGAGGTGTCGCATGTGCTCCGAGCCCAGGAGCATTTTAACAACACCGCCAAGCACATGATTCTGCAGGACGCCCTTGGTCTTCCGCGCCCCATCTACGGCCACCTGTCGCTCATCTTCAATCCCGATGGTTCGAAAATGAGCAAGCGAGACAAAGACAAGGTGCTTCGAGCAGCGGTCAAGGAGCGGGGCGTCGACGCCGCACCGACCGATTCGCACGGGACGCCGCTGGTCGAGGCCGACGTCTGGTCGACTTGGCTCGGGGACAAGTCTGTGCAACTCGATCTCGACGTACTCGAACAGGTCGCGGCCGCGATCGGCGTCCTGTTGCCGGAGATCAACGTCGCCGACTTCCGTCGATCCGGCTACCTCCCGGAGGTGCTCTGCAACTTCCTGTCGCTCAACGGGTGGAGCGCCGGAGATGATCTGGAGAAATTCGATAACGATTTTCTCGCCAAGAATTTCAATCTTGACCGAGTCCAGAAGACGCCGGCGAAGTTCGATCGGGACAAACTGTTGGCCTTCAATCTCGACGCGATCCAGGAGATGTCATCCGACGTGTTCCACGATCTGGCGCGAGCCCATGCCTCCGAGTTTCGACCCGAGTTCATCGAGCGTCTCGACGAGAAGCAGTTTCGAACGCTGTGCGATGCAAGCCGCGAACGAAGCAAGACCCTCGACGAACCGTTCTCCGTCAACCGTTTTCTTGTCTCCGCAGACGATGAGATCGAATGGGCGGTCACCAAGCCCGTCCGGAAGGCGATGTTCAAGGGCGAGCCGAAGGGCCTCGAACTGCTGGCCGAAGTCCGGCCGGTGCTCGCGGCCATTTCCACCTTCGATGCGACTTCGATCGAGACGGCGATCTCAGCCTTCGTCGAGGAGCATGTGGAAGGGAACCTTGGGCGGATTGCGCAGCCGCTCCGCGTCGCCGTGAGTGGGGGTCCGATTAGCCCACCGATCTACGACACGTTGGCCATTCTTGGTCAAGAGGCGGTTCTTTCGCGGGTCGATCGTTGTCTCGCCGCGATGTCCGAGATCGCCGCGGCCGACTGACGGACGTGAAATGCCGGGGTCAATGTCGAGGGTCAATGTCGAGGGTCAGTGTCGGGGATCAATACTGCCCCTTGGTTCCGGCCACGCGGGTCGTGGCGAGCACCGAGCGATCGTCATAGCGCTGGAGCTCGACCGAGTACTCGGGCTCCGACCATTGGCCGCTGAACGCGTACTCGACGCCCGCTTCAAACGAGGCGGTGATGGTGGTCTTCGTTCGCCACTGGGCATTGGTCATCCCCAGCATCTGGCGGGTCTGGCGACCGGCCTGGCTCAATGATTGGAGCGAGCAGGGGCCGAGTTCGATGGTGAGCGTTCGTTCGCCCGGGAGCAACGCCAGGTCGATCTGACTATTGACATCGAGGCCATCTACCGCCCTGACCGTGACAAGAATGTCGCTCCAGAACGGATTGGCGCGGAGGGTGGCGACCTCGGCCGCCGGACGTGTGGCGCCGGCGTATCCCTTCGCCGGGCCACAGGCTGCGATGCTCAGGATGCAAAGGTTGGCCAGCAGCAGAATGGCGGTCTTGGAGCAGATGACTCGGAGGTTCATGGAGCGTTCCGGAATTGAGGGGTGCGGCGTGTGGGCGAATGAATGACTGTCCGGGGACGATACCGCCACAGCATCAGCCGTCTCTCGGTGAATCTCTTGAACTTGAACACGAAGAATGTGCCAAGAGACACCGCCGCCGCGTCAATGAGCCGTGTGGCCGACGGGTGGTGCCGAAAATGAAGATATTCTTCCGTGATCCGCGGTCCTCAACCCAACGATCATGGACCACCTGATCCGCTGGCTTGGCTCCCGTTAGATCGCTGTCGCCAGGATGCGTGGTCGACTTCCCGGCCGTGAATACCCTCTGCAAAAGGGTGCGGCATCGTGGCTTTGAGAAGAGTTTCTCCCCTTCGGTGCGGCTCTGGGCCGATTCCAAAGGGTGCCCTGGTCGATGCCGGGATACCCCTGTGTTCTTGAATCAGAATTGGAGCGTTCTCTTGAGAAGCCTTGAAGCCGACGTCAGACGTCTTGAATCTTCGAACCGCCGATACCGCCTTGGCATGTTGGTCATTGCCGTGGCCGCGGTTGGATCGATCACCCTGGCCATGCGACAGCCCGAGCCGCGGGATCCGTTCGTGTCGCTTGAACTGGGGCAGGGTGGCCAGTACATGTACGGCCTGACCATGAGCGGCCAGCTCTACCAGATGGACCGGACGACGCCGGTTGGTACTGGAGCGGCACCGCGGCGATGGTTCAAGGTCGGCGATCGCTGAGTTCAGCCTGTGGTCGGATCGAGCGTCCGCCGAAGAAAATGTCCGAGACGATGCACGATCTTGTCTCACGCCACGCTCACCGTGTGGCATCACGGAGGCTTTCCGGTCGTCTTTCCGATCGTAAGGAGCTGTTCTGGAGGTTCCCTGTGAGGTTCCCGCAGATCGGTGCAAGTGTTGCTCCTGAGCCTCCGGTTGGGTATCTTGTGCCTTCGCTCTTCGCGGAGCGATTCGGACGGGCCATTGGCGCAGTTGGCTAGCGCGCTTGTATGACACACAAGAGGTCACTGGTTCAAATCCAGTATGGCCCACTTCTTGACCACATCGAACCCTGCTTCACGGCAGGGTTCGATTTTTTATGTACCCGCAGTTTCTGCG
>JAPKCC010000026.1 GCA_028823105.1 Phycisphaerales bacterium
AAGTCATCAAAATCATCGACGCCCCGGAACGGGTCATCGATGACGGATCAAGATCCCTCTTTCCGAATTCGTCGAATCTCAGGGGCCGTCAGCGGTGCTTGGAGATTTCTCCGGCTCAACGAGCGGCGGTACGACGCCCACCGACGCCGCGTCTGTCCCCCATCGAGCCCAGATCGCCTCGACTCTTGACCGCCGGCGCATCGTCTCGGGATTACCCAGAGCCGACGCGGTCGGATCATTTCCCAGTTTTTCATACGAGCCGAGTAGAAACTCCACATCGACCTCTTCAAAGGCGCGGTCCCGATCAAGCCGGACGATCCCTGGTGCATCCGGGGTGTCTGCGGGAACCGGCCGCAGTACCTTCATCCGAATCTGATCGCCAGGTTGAAGTCGCTGCACCTTCGAGATGAGATCGCTGCTCGTGGCAAGTCCGGCCCCGTTGATCTCGAGGATCACATCGCCGACCCGAAGGACGCGCTCGGCAGGAAGATCCTTGATGACTTCTGTGACCAGCACGCCGCGGATACCCGTCGCCGCCGGCTCCATCCGAATACCGACCGCCCCCCGTGGGCGATGAAGGACGCGCCAGCGAAGTACGCCGAGCATGCGGTTTCGCTGCTCCTCATCCAGACCGCCCTGCTCCAGCACGGCCATCAGGATCTCGTCGGCGACCGGCATGGATCGCAACGATGCGGTGGCGTTCTCGCGATCCTCGAAGGAACCACTTCCGAGTTGCACGACCTTGTCTGCGACCAGATCGGGAATCGCACTTCGACGAAGCGACTTCACATCGAGGCCATCGATCGATCCAACAGAACCCAGCGATCGAATCTGCTTGACTCCGTTACCGAAACGAGGCTTGGCATCAACTCGTACCTGGGCTGCGGCGACGGGTGCCAGCAACATCGCCGCGGTTCCAACCGCCAGCATCGCGAGCATCGGTACGGATGATGAAGATCTGAGTCTCATTGACCCTCACGATATCCCCCGGGGGATCGAGAAGCCAATTTCAAGGGACGCAACGAGCACCGGAGACCCGCAGGCCTCACAGCAGCCCGGAGATCTCTTCTGAAATCGAATTGATCCACTCGGCCTTCTTCGCCACCATCTCGAGAAACGGATGCCCCGGAACCGTGGCGAAACAACCGGATCGAGCGATCGGCACGACGCTCTCCGCGATGAGACATTCGATCATCAGGGCGGGAAGTACCTGACTCTCTTCGGCGATCCGATCCTCCGCGACCGCCTTCCAGCCGTTCGCGAACGCCTTCATCCGGCGGGGTGACAACGAGGTGGGCCATTCCGCCGGTGAAACGCTCCGGTCACTCCGCATCGCGAAGTGAAGCAATCCGTTCGCCACGTCCACCAATCTCGGTTCCACTCGTGACGCATCAAAATCGATCACGGCGCGGACGGCGCCCGGTCGACGCCGAGTTGGCTTCTCCGGGGTGAAAAGAACGTTGCCCGGATGCCAGTCACCGTGGATCGGTTGCACCGGCAGTGCGCCCCATCCCGCCGAATCGACTCGATCCGCCGCAACGTGACACCGCTCGGCGAGACGCTCGACCACGTCGTGGAGCGATGATCGATCAACGTCCGGATCCGCCGCCACGATCGCGGGCTCCAGACGCTCGAATGCCGAGTCGACCTGAGCCGCAGCATGGAACCCGGGCATCGGCGGTGATTCGTTCCACTCGAGTCGTGTCGCCTCGAGATGAACTCTGCCGAGCATTCGACCAGCGTTGATCGCCTCCTGCGGCGCCTTCACCATTCGCCGCCCCTCGACCCAATGGAACATCTCGTAGACCTGACCACCCTCGAGCAACATCGACTTGTTGTCGTCGGTGGTTCCCACCAGCCGCGCGACGGGAACGCCGTACGCCTCAAGATGGAGTTGCAGTTCATGATTGAAGGTCGCGCGAGCGATCAAGTCGGGCCTGGTCGTCCGGCGCTTGAGCAGGAACTCGCCCTCTTCAGCGACGATTCGAACCTTCGGAGCCTGCCGGGATCCCGCGGCGAATTCTCGAATCTCGCGAACGCTGGTCAGAGGAAAGGCCGCGATCACCCGGCGAAGTTCCCCGGGTTCGAATCGCGAACGATCTCCGGACGTGTGCGGGAGGCCGACGGCGGTGCCGTCGTTCAACGACTCGCTTCCGTCGGTCTCGGAGACGGCATCCTGATCGGTCACTCGACGTTCGCCGCCTGTTCCTTGATCCGATCGATGAGCCCCTTTACCTCGACCACCGCACGAGTGATGTCGGCATCAGCCGACTTGCTCGCAATGGTGTTCGCTTCGCGAAGCATCTCCTGCGTAAGGAAGTCGAGGGTCCGGCCGACCGGCTCGTCCGGCTCGTCCTCTCGTCCTCCCAGAAGTTCGAAGAACTGCTCGAGATGTCCACCGAGACGCGAAATCTCCTCGGCGATGTCGCTGCGTTCCGCGAAGACGGCGACCTCGCGCACGAGATCGCTTTCATCCAGACTCGCGCCGACTTCCTTCAAAAGCGATTCGACGCGCTGGTGCAGGCGGTCTCGATACAACTCGACGACCCGAGGGGCGCGAGAGGCAACCGAATCAAGCCGTTCCCGCATTCGAGTGCCGAACGACTCAAGTTCGTTAAAAAGATTGCTTCCTTCTCGCGTCCGCATTTCGATGAGACGATCGCACGCTTCGTTGAGGAGCGACGCGAGAATCGGCCGAGCCGTTTCGACGAATGCCTGGGAGTCGTCGCTACCGATGATTCCCGGAACGGAGAGAAGCGTCGCGAGGTCCACGGTGCAGCGGCTTCGAATCTCCGCGGGCATCTCGGCGAGCAGTTGCTCGATCGATGCCCTCGCCGCGGAAGTATCAATCCGAGCCGCCATGGAAGTACCACCGGCAACCCAGCGGATCGTGACAATCACACTGCCGCGATGCAGTTTTCGTGCGACGGAGGTCTCGATCTCGGTTTCCAGCGATGAGAGCGCATCGGGAAGTCGAACCGTGGTTTTCAGGAACTTGTTGTTCACCGAACGAGCTTCGACGGAATACCGGGCGCCATCAATTTCCCTGTGGGCGGCGCCGAATCCGGTCATCGATCGAATCATGTTGTGGCTCTCGTGTGGACAAGGCCGACGATTGAAACTCAGCCGCCGGTCGGCGGCGTCGCAGGCGTCGTCGAGGCAGGCGGAGTGGTCGTGGTCGCAGGCGTGGCTGCAGGCACTGTCACAGGCGTGGCCGCAGGCGTTACCGCAGGCGTGGCCGCAGGCACTGTCACAGGCGCTGTCGCAGGCGTGGCCACAGGCGTTACCGCAGGCGTGGCCGCAGGCACTGTCGCAGGCGCTGTCGCAGGCGCTGTCTCGGCGGTGGACGTCGCCGCTCCAGCATCCGCGACCGTCGGGTTATCGAGGATGTTCAAGGCGACCGCCAGAAGGATGTAGACGACGAATCCCGCCACCGTCGCGACGGTCAGCGCATCGCCAGTCCGCCCGCCGAACGCCGTATCGGTGCCACCACCCCCCGCGCCGCCGAAGGCGCCGGCAAGGCCGCCGCCTTGGGGCCGCTGGACGAGAATGATCAAGACCAGCGCCGCGGAGACGACGATGAAGAGCAGAGTAAGAACGACGATCCAGGTGGACACAGTCTGTTTCCTGATTCGACAGCCCGGTCTTCCGGGGCATCGAGTAACGAGAGGAGTCGCGAGATGCGGCTCAGGACGAGGATGCGAACTGACAGATCGAAGAAAATTCCTCGACCTTCAGACTCGCCCCACCGATCAATCCGCCATCGACATCGGGTGCGGCGAAGAGTTCCGCGGCATTCGCGGCCTTCACTGACCCGCCGTAGATGATTCGGACCGATCCGGCGAGCTGAGCATCATACAGTTCGCCGAGCAACGCACGAATCATGGCGTGCGCCGATTGGGCGTCGTCCGGCGTCGCGGTCATACCCGTCCCGATCGCCCAGACAGGCTCGTAGGCCACCACGACCCGGCCCACCTGCGTGGCGGACAGGCCCTCTAGAGCCGCCCGAACCTGCTTTTCGACCACTTGGAGGGCATTTCCGGCCTCTCGCTGGGCCAGCGTCTCGCCAACGCAGACCACCGGCTGGAGATCTGCGGCCAGCGCCGCCCGAGCCTTGGCAGCCACCACCGCGTCGGACTCACCTAATTCATGACGCCGCTCCGAATGCCCCACCAAGGCGACTTTTCCGCCGAGATCAGCGATCATCGCAGGGCTGGTCTGTCCGGTATGAGCCCCTTCGAGATGAGCCGCACAATCCTGTCCGCCCAGCGAAATGGCCGTATGTCCGAGGGCATGCCCGACCGCCTGCAGATAGGGAAACGGCGGAAAAATCGAGATATCGATCTTGAGGACCGTGTCCCCGATTCCGGCGACTAAGTTTTCGGTGAGTTCGACGGCAGCTGCCAATTCGCCGTGCATCTTCCAGTTTCCACCCACGTAGGGTCGTCGAGTCGCCATGATTCCAATCCCTGAGGTGCGATTTCGGGCCGCTCGGCCCAGTGGTGGGACGTCTCCTCGCGTGGAGACGACGCCGGACGGTAACAGGTCATCGGGATCCCGACCCCGGTCCGTCGTGGACGCCCGCGGGGCGGTCGTCATACTGTCGCGTTCCTTGAAATCGCCTTGGTTCGGAATTCCCCATGACCACCCCCACCGCCCCTGAAATTCGCCAGCAATTCCTCGACTTCTTCGCCACCCGTGCGGGGCACGAAGTGGTGCCATCGAGCCCGGCCGTTCCTCACGAGGATCCCACGCTCCTGTTCACCAACGCCGGCATGAACCAGTTCAAGGATGTCTTCCTCGGACAGGGTGCCCGGCCCTACATCAGGGCGGTCGATACCCAGAAGTGCATTCGGGCGGGCGGAAAGCACAACGATCTCGAGGACGTGGGGCATGACACCTATCACCACACCTTCTTCGAAATGCTCGGGAACTGGTCATTCGGCGACTATTTCAAGTCCGAAGCGATCGACTGGGCTTGGACGCTGCTGACCGAGGTCTTCGAGATCGACCCCACACGTCTCTACGCGACCTGGTTCGAAGGCGATCAAGCACAAGGGCTCGAGCCTGATCATGAAGCTCGGGACCTTTGGCTCAAGTACCTTCCGGCTGATCACGTCATCCCCGGAAATGCGAAGGATAATTTCTGGGAGATGGGAGAGACCGGCCCCTGCGGTCCATGTTCCGAGATACACGTCGATCGAATCGGTGGACGGAATGCCGCGGCGCGGGTGAACCAGGATGACCCCGACGTACTCGAGGTCTGGAACCTCGTGTTCATCCAGTTCAACCGAGAGTCCGAGACCGTCCTGAATCCCCTGCCCGCGCGACACGTCGATACCGGCATGGGATTTGAACGTCTCGTCTCGGTCCTCCAGAATCGCCGCAGCAACTACGACACCGATCTCTTCGCGGGGATCTTCGATCGGATCACCGACGTCAGCGGCGCCCGCCCGTATCGCGGGCACCTCGAGGATCCGATCGACATCGCGTATCGCATCATCGCGGACCACGCACGCTGTCTGGTGGCCGCAATCTCTGACGGCGCCACGCCCGGCGCGGATGGTCGCGGTTACGTTCTTCGACGAATCCTTCGCCGCGCGGTCCGCCACGGCCGACAGACGCTCGGCATGGAGCGACCGTTCCTCGCCGCCATCGTTCCCGCCGTGGTCGAGATCCTCGGCGACTCATTCCCCGAAATGCGGGAGAAGATGCCACGGGTTCAGGAGATCATCGGGCAGGAAGAGGAGATGTTCCGACGCACCCTCGATCGTGGCCTCCAGTTGTTCGCCGAAGCCGCCGAACGATCGAGCGATGGTCAAATCTCATCGATTGACGCCTTCAAGCTTCATGACACCTACGGATTTCCCATCGATCTCACCCAGGTCATGGCCGAAGAACGCGACATGAGCGTCGATGCGGAGGGCTACGAGATCCTCATGGACGAAGCTCGATCTCGAAGCCGCGGTGGCGGCGACGTCCACGATCCCGTACTCACGATTCCCCCGGACGTCCTCGGAAAACTCGATTTCCTGAAGGTGAAGCCCACCGACGACCATGCCAAGGACCTCGGCACCCCGACCACCGGGCTGATCAAGGCGATTTGGGACGGCCGGCATCTCTGCGACCGAAGCCAACATGGCCAACGCGTGGCGGTGATCCTCGATCGGACTTGCTTCTACGCAGAACAAGGCGGACAGGTGGGCGACGTGGGTGAGATCCACGTGGCCCGTGGTTCGAGCGCCGGGCACGACCATGTCGGCATTCTCGAAATCGAGGACACCAGACGGGTCGGTGACTACGTTCTTCACATCGGTCACGTCAGCCACGGCGCCGTGGCGACCGGTGACGAGTGCGAAGTCGCGATCGATGCGCATCGCCGAGCTGCCATCCGGGCACATCACACCACCACCCATCTGCTCAATCTCGCGCTTCGCGCGGTCGCTGGTCCGGAGAGCGATCAACGGGGCTCGTCCGTGGACGCTGATCGGCTTCGATTCGATTACGCCGCAAGCGGCCCCCTCGATCCGTTCGCCCTCGAAGAGATCGAGTCGCGGGTGAACGCCGCGATCGCCGAAGGGCTGGACGTCCATGTGGCCGAGGCTCCCCTCGATCTCGCCCAGAAGGTGAACACAGTCCGAGCCGTGTTCGGCGAGCGATACCCGGATCCGGTCCGAATGGTGGCCGTCGGCCCCACGGTTCTCAACCTGCTGGAAGGACCCGACGACCCACGCTGGCTCGAACGATCGGTGGAATTCTGCGGTGGCACCCACCTGAAAAATACCGCCGAGGCCGAAGACTTCGTGGTGCTTAGTGAGCAGGGACTCGCGGCGGGAATCCGGCGAGTGACCGCGTTGGCAGGAGCACCGGCTCGCGCCGCACGTCTTGAAACAGCGGAGCTGGAGAAGCGCCTCGCAGCGATGGAGTCCGGAAGTTCGACCGAACCGATCGACGCCATGATCCGCGACTTCGAAGCCGCCACCATCTCGGTGGTCGATCGACACACCCTCGGGGCACGGATCGAGACGCTTCGAGCGACTGCGAAAACGGCACGGAAGGCGGCGGCGGCGGAAAATCGTGGAGCCGTGGTCGACGCCGCCCGGGAGATCGCCGACAGCACGGAAGGTGATGCAATCGTGGCACGAATCGACGGCGCAGACAAGGATGCACTGCTCTCCGCCATGGACACGATTCGGGCCGCCCGCCCGGATGCCGCCGTGTTGCTGCTCTCCGCCGATGCCCAGGAGGGGAAGGTCGTCATCGTCGCGAAGGTGCCAAAGTCGCTCATCGCCGAAGGACTCAAGGCAGGCGATTGGGTGAAGGCGGCCGCGCAGGCGTGTGGCGGCGGCGGCGGCGGCAGACCCGACAGTGCCCAGGCCGGCGGGAAGGATCCCGCGAGGGTCGAAGACGCCGCCGAGGCGGCAAGAGCGCACGCCACGGCCTCCCGCGTCTCCTGAGCCAAGGAGAGCCTCCGGTCACGGCGTGGCGATAACATGGGGCGAACGCCGACGTGTCGTGACGCGACGTTGGATCCAACACCCGTGATCGAAATCCGTATGAGCACACCGGAGCGTTCAGATGAGTGACCAGCAGGGAATCGAATCCGTCCTTCGAGAGACTCGGATCTTCACCCCCCCCACCGATTTCGCCGAGAAGAACGGCGGCGCCTGGATCAACTCCATGGACGAGTACCTCGTTCAGTGGCGGCGTTCAATCGAGGAACCGGAAGCCTTCTGGGGGGAGGTCGCCCGTGAGCATCGCTGGACAAAACCCTTCACCGAAGTGCTTGACTGGAATTGCCCCGACGCCCGATGGTTCGCCGACGGCCAGACGAACCTCTGCGACAACTGCGTCGATCGACATGTTGATGAAGGCCACGGAGACGAGACAGGAATCATCTGGGAAGGCGAGCCGGTCGGCGAGGACGGCCCCGAGATCCTGCGACTGAGCTATCGCGACCTGCAACGCGAGACCGCCCGATTCGGAAACGCCTTGAAGTCGCTGGGCGTGAAGAAGGGCGACATCGTCACCATCTACATGGGCATGGTTCCCGAAGTCGCGATCGCCATGCTCGCCTGCGCCAGAATCGGTGCGGCACACTCCGTGATCTTCGGCGGATTCTCCGCCAGCGCCATCGTCGATCGAGTCAACGACGCCGGCAGCAAGGTGATTCTCACCTGTGACGGAGCCTGGCGTCGCGGCAGCGTCGTCCCCTTGAAAGCCAACGTGGACGAAGCCTGTGCCTCGCTCCCCGGCGTCGAACATGTGGTCGTCTTGGAACGATGCCGGAACGACGTCTCGACGGTGGAGGGACGGGATCACGACTGGAACGGATTGATCGCGACTCAGAGTGAAGACTGCCCCTGCGAGCCAATGGACGCCGAGGATCTGCTGTTCCTCCTGTACACGTCTGGTTCGACGGGCAAGCCCAAGGGCATCGTCCACACCACCGGCGGATACATGGTTCATACGAGCCTGACCGCGCGAAACACGTTCAACCTCCAGCCCGATCAGGGCCAGGTCTACTGGTGCACCGCCGACGTCGGCTGGGTCACCGGCCACTCGTACATCGTCTACGGGATCCTCCCGAACCGAGTCCCCAGCCTGATGTACGAGGGTGCGCCCAATTCACCCGATGAAGCTCGCTTCTGGGACATCGTCGAGCGTCACAAAGTCTCCCACTTCTACACCGCCCCCACCGCGATCCGTGCGTTCATGAAGTGGGGCGACGAGCACCCCCGAAAGCACGACCTGTCGAGCCTCAGAGTGCTTGGGACCGTCGGCGAGCCGATCAACCCGGAGGCCTGGATTTGGTACCACGAGATGATCGGCGGAAAGCACTGCCCCATTGTCGATACCTGGTGGCAGACCGAGACCGGCGGCCACATGATCTCTCCCCAACCCGCCGCGACGCCCACCGTCCCGGGTTCCTGCACGCTTCCGGTCCTTGGTGTCGATGCCGCGATCGTCGATGAGGCCGGCCAGGAACTCCCCCGCGGCCAAGGCGGACTTCTGGTGATCCGAAAGCCTTGGCCCGGCATGCTGCGCGGAATTCACGGTGATCGGCAACGATATCTCGACACATACTGGTCAAGGGTGAATGGGATGTACACCGCCGGTGACGCCGCAAAGCGGGACGAACGGGGTTACTTCTGGATCATGGGTCGGATCGACGACGTCATCAACGTCTCGGGACATCGGCTCGGCACCATGGAGGTCGAGAGCGCGCTGGTGGCTCACGAAACGGTCGTGGAAGCCGCAGTCGTCGGATTCCCTCACGAGATCAAGGGCACCGGCATCGCCGCCTTCGTCACGCTCGCCACGGGAGTCGAACCATCGGACGCCCACATCGCGGTGCTTCGGGAGCACACCGGCAAGGAGATCGGTGCGATCGCCAAGCCGGACATGATTCGATTCACGAACGCGCTACCCAAAACCCGCAGCGGCAAGATCATGCGACGCCTCCTCCGAGACATCGCCGCAGGCCGCGATTCGAATCAGGACACCACGACGCTGGAAGACGTTTCCGTCCTCGCGAAACTTCGAGGGACGGAAGACGAGGAGTAGCGTCGCATCGAGTTCATTTCTCCCAAGGGCGAGCGACGAGCAAGACGCCACACACGACGAGGGCAAGTCCGGCAATCCGTGTCCCATCAATTTTGATCGTCGAGTAGCCCGGGAAGCCCCAGACGTCGCAGGCCAGACTTCCCGCGGCCATCCCTCCAACGAAGATCGCCACCAGCATGCCCGCGCCCAACTGGGGTGCGGCCGTCAGTTGGATCACCACAATCGACGCACCGATCATCCCACCGAAGAACGCCCACCACGGCACCGCACGGAGGGCTGCCAAGTTCGGAAGAACGTTTCCACTTCGCGCCGAGAACACCAGCAGCACCGCTGAAAGAATGAGCACGTTGACGACGCCGTTCACCCATCCTGCCTGAAATCGATTCCCGACCGCCTTTGCAGTCGTGGCATTGAGTCCTGCCTGCACCGGTTGCAGGAAGCCAACGACGAACACTGCGGCCATGAGAAGAAGACGCATGAGATACCTCCGAAGGAAGACGCCTGGTCCGACCGCCGATCGGCAGCAAGCGATCAGTCTCGCAGTTCGATCGTTCGAATGCGGGGTCGGCGGTCGAATAAGACGTATAAATCAGACGTAGATCAGCGTTGATCAACGTTGGTCATCGTTGGTCATCGTTGGTCATGGCCCGATCGGTTCCATCACCCAGTCCGCGACGTTCGCGGCGTTCGACCACCGGCGAAGATCGCGAAGTTCGTCGATGGTGCTCGTCGAGACCCCCCCGTCAACCGTGGTGACGATGGCGACTTCGGACTCGCCCTGACGATGTCGGGGGCTCACGAATCCGGCGGAGGCAGGATCAGCGGGGTCGTAGTCGTCGGCCCAGAGAGGAAGCGTCCAGGCCGGAGGAAGCACTCGAAAGAAACCTTCGCGGATCGGCCCGGTCGATCCGGGGGTCGACTCGTTCGTTCGGCTGGTGGCGAAGATGATCAGTCGATCCGGCCGCTGCACGCCGGACAACCGTTCGACGTAGAACCGACCAAACGTCTCAAGGAAGATGTCGCTGTATCCCCCGAAATTCTCGTCACCCCCCACAAAGACGCTGTTCATCCCGAACGATGGGAATGCACTGACCGCGTAGAGCGACTCGTCGTTCGGAAGCACCGCGATCTCGGTCGCGTAGTCCCGATTCGGCCCGGAGTAGAGCGACGCCAGATCGTGGCCGAGGTACGGGGCCAGTCGAAGCGGCCACCGTCGCGCGGCAATCGGCACCGTTTGCGTCGCGATCGAGTCGCCGTTGGCATCCACCGCCTCGAACCCGCTCGCATACCCCGGAAGAACGGCCCCTCGATGATCGGTCGCGTAGCCGTTCCAAGCGATTCCCAGCGATCTCGCCGAGGCCATCTCGGATGCCCGCTCCGAAGCGGTTCGGACCGCGGTCGCCGCGTGAATCACCAGCGCGATCAAAATGGCCACGGCCGCGATACTGGTCAGCAACTCCACGATCGTGAAGCCACCGCCATGCAATCGGCTCCGGCCAAGACTGTAAGCGCCCGTTGAGTTCGGTGGCATTTCAGTGTTCATGAGGTCGAGAATCATGAAGTCGACGCGGTCTTGCGAACCGCAGGGATCCAGCAGGAGAAGAGTAGACGAAGGATCACATCGCCGTCTTCCGAAAGGAGATTCGCTCGGGGGGACGAAGAAGTTTCCCTCATTCGTCTTTCCCGTGTCTGATTTTGTCTCAAAAAAGTAAAAATCGCGTCCAATCTCTGCAGCCATCCGGCGGCATTCGCGAATCCTCCTAATGCCCTCGGACGCCGATCTGCCCCCCCTCGGATCGCGTAGTTTCTCTTGCAACGCTCCCCCGGTTCACCGACCATCGGTTTCTCGACAGATCATTGACAGATCTTCCTCTCCCTTCCCCCTCTCAAGTCGACCTCCAAGACCATGACCTCCAAGAAGCACCTGGCACATCTCCTCCTCGCCATCCCGGTACTGCACATGGCCGTCTTGGCCTCCGCCCAGTCCTTTGAGGCAGCCTTCGATGGTCCGTCTGCGGATCGGTGGAACTATGGCTTCAACGCCACCCCAGGCGTCCGACCGGTCGCTTCGGTCTTCGGATACACCGGCGATCTATACGAGTTCGATGATCGCGATGGCCAGCTGGTCATCGCCTTCGACACCAGTGATCTAATCACTCCCGGCGCCGGCGAGGACCGCTACCTCGTCGAGATGGTGACCATCGAGCTCATGCTCGCCGATCCACTCGCGGGTGGGTACGACCCCACCATCGACGATTGGCGGACCCATCTCGCGGCCGACGATCCTTTGCATCTCCCCGACATCGATCCCGGACGTCCAATCGAACTCTATGCAACCGGATTCCGAAATCGAATGACCGACGCGCTCTGGACCGAATCAAGTGACTTCAGTCCCGTCGGCCCCTTCGGCGAAGGCGTCCGCAACGCGTTCGCCGCACAGTGCATGCCCAACGGCGAACTTCTAGACGTCTCGAACTGCATCACCGACGGCTTCACTGCATCACCCATCGCCCTCGGCGTTGCGGAAGGATGGGCACCCGGCGAGAAACTTCCCGAGGGTACGTCGCTTCGGTTCACATTCGACGGATCTGATCCCGACGCCGCGGCATGGCTCTCGCGTAGCCTGAATGCGGGGAGACTTCTCTTCTCGGTTTCATCGCTCGTCGAAGCCGAACAGGAGGGCGGTGACTTCATCGATCTCTATATGCGTGAGAATCCGCTGGTACAGGTCGGCGTCAGGCGTGCTGCGACCCTTCAGATCTCCGGTGAGATCTCAACCGGCTGCGATGCCGAGGGCGATTTCGACCATGATTGCGTCATCGGCGGAGGCGATCTCGGAATCTTCCTGGCCTTCTGGGGAACGAACAATCCCGAGACCGACTTGAACCATGACGGCGTGACCAACGGAGTCGATCTCGGAATCCTGCTTTCTCTCTTCTGATCGCACGCGACGGGAGCGCACAAGAAACATTCGGATTTTTGCGCCGGACGCCGGCCGAACATCGAGACTTTGCCACTCTCCGAAGGTGAAACACGCAAAACTGAAACGCCCTCGCGGGGCGTGAGCCATCGCGAGGACGTTCTGGTATCTCTTCTTCAGGATCTGTTCCCGGCTCGACGCCGAAACAAGCCGTCGCTCAAGCCGCACCCGTCCGATGCAGGATTCCGACGGCGCGATTCACTGCCGAGCGCACTTCGTCCGGGTTCATCTTGAGCACTGCCGCCGTCTCACCAACGCTGAGGTTCTCTCCGAAGCGGAGAGCCAGCACGGCATGATCCCGCGGGTCGAGCGATGCGGCCATCCGTGCCGCACGGCGTCTCATTCCATCGTTGTCGCTGTTCTTTTTACTAGGCATGACGATGTTCCTTACGACGCAGATCCAGTTGACGTTCCCCGAATTCCCGGGCGAACTCGAAAAGGCGGATCTTCCGTGATCCGACCCCTGTTTTTCGGCTGGTTTCGACTGCGTCCGTGCAGAAGAGAGCAGGATCCGACGGTATGGCGATCATCCGTGATGCGCCACGCCGAAGTGTCCCAAGCCGAACCGTTCCTCGCGATCGCTGCGTCCTTGATCACGACCTCGAAGAACATCGACACAAGTTCTCCCGCTCCACAAACTTTCGGCCCCCAACGCCCATAGGGGGAAGTACCCCATGGGCAGGTGCCTTGCGGGGTTCGAAAACGCGTCTCAATTTCTAAAGTTCTCAACCGGCCGCGATCGTGCTCATCTTGAATACCGGCAGCAGCAACGCGATCGCGACCACTCCGATCACGCTTCCAAGCACGACGATCGCCAACGGCTCGAGCATCACCGAGACACGCTTCACGGCGACTTCCAAATCCTCGTCGGCGGCATCTGCAACGCGATTCAGAACCGCGGGCAACCGCCCCGAGCGTTCGCCAGCTGCAATCATCGCTCGAGCGCTTCCGGGAACGAGTTCTCCCGCCTCGAAGCGATCCGCGATTCCATCTCCGTTCCTCGCCCCTTCCTCGATCCGATCCCAGAACCGCGACCAGCGACTCCAAGGCGAAAGTCCGCGACAGATCGAGATCGCGTCGAGCAACGGAACGCCGGCGGTCAAAAGGACACCGAGCGTCCGGGTGGTGCGGGCGAGATCCGCAGGACGGATGACGCTTCGGAGCAGAGGCGCGTCGAAGCGGATGAACTCGAGCATTCGATTCACCAATTTCGTCCGCCGCGCAAACGTTGCCAGGACTACGGCACCGAAGAGACTTGGAACCCAGATCTTCCAGCCGGAGGTGATGAACCGACCCACTCCGAGGACGGCTTCGGTCAGCGGTGGAAGATCTGCGGATCGCTGCGCGTAGATCGCTTCGAATCGCGGCATCACGAAAGTGACAAGGAGAATGGTGATCAACGATCCCACCATCGCCAAGAGCACGGGATACGCGAGCGCAGAGCGCACCTGGCGTCGAATCCGCTGGTCTCGTTGCAGCCAGTCCGCGAGTTGTTCGAACATGCCAGACAGATCGCCGACCGCCTCCGCCGCTCGCACCAGACCTACCGCGACCGGGGGAAACGTCGATGGAAATCTCGAGAACGCGTCGCTGAGCGAGCCTCCGTTCTCGACCTCGTCGCGGACGACCATGAGTTCGTTGGAAAGTCTCTGATCCGCGGTCTGTAACCGGATGACCTCGAGGGCTTCCACCACCGGGACGCCGGCATCGAGCATCACGGACAACTGCCGAATGAATGCGGCGACTGCCGCAGAAGAGGCTTTTCCGACAAACAGATTTCGCTTCACCGCCGAGTGAATACCGTCCCGCATCGCTCGATCGATCGACAAGACGACTCGACCCTCTGAGCGCAGCCGCGAAGCGACTTCCGCCGCATCGGTCGCAGCCTGTGTGCCGCGCAGCAGACGCCCTGTCGCGTCTCGAGCCTGCCAGGACCATGTGGCGGTTTCATTCATGGATTCACCCGGCCGTGGCCGCGAGTACCTCCCCGAAAGTGGTCATGCCCTCGGCAACCTTTCGAAGGCCGTCGATCCGCATCGACTCAAAGCCCTCGCCTCGAGCCACTTCAGCGAGTTCCCGATGAGGCGCCCCTGCAGCGATCGCATCGCAGATCGTGTCATTCGGCGCGAGCAGCTCGAATACGCCGACCCGACCGCTGAATCCCGTTCCGCGACATCGCTGACATCCTTCGCCGGCTTGAAAGACCTCGACTGGCGCGATTGCTTCCACCATTCGTCGGACCCCATCTTCGACCTCGACCTCGCGTCGGCATTGC
Source organism: Phycisphaerales bacterium (assembly GCA_028823105.1). Lineage (GTDB taxonomy): Bacteria > Planctomycetota > Phycisphaerae > Phycisphaerales > SM1A02 > UBA12014. The sequence continues at coordinate 14,823 of JAPKCC010000026.1, forward strand.
GGACAGATTCGACGAACCAGTCGCTGCGCCAGCACGCCACGGAGCACACTGGCGACAAGGAACGACTCGACCCCGAGATTCACGAGCCGAACCGGAGCGGCACACGCGTCATTGGTATGCAGCGAGGACAACACAAGATGCCCGGTCAACGCGGCCTGTGCGGCAATCGCCGCGGTCTCTTCGTCTCGAATCTCTCCCACCATGACCACATCGGGATCTTGGCGAAGCATCGACCGAAGGGCGGAGGAGAATCCAAATCCGGTCCGATCGTTGACCTGAAACTGATTGACTCCAGGAATCACCGCTTCCACCGGGTCCTCAATCGTCGAGAGATTCAGCGTGTCGGCATCCATCGCCCCCAGCGCCGAATAGAGGGTGGTGCTCTTGCCACTTCCCGTGGGACCGGTCACGAGGACCACCCCGTTCGGGACCGCGAGGAGATCCGCCCACTGGTCCCGAATCTTGGGCGCCATGCCCAGCCGCTCGGGTGCGACGATGGCGTTTCGACTGTCGATGATCCGAATGACGACCTTCTCGCCCTGGCGACCCGACATCGTCGAGACGCGAAGATCAACGCGTCGTCCGTCGAGGAGGACGTGGATGTCACCGTCCTGAGGAAGCCGCCGCTCGGCGATGTCCAACTCGGCCATGATCTTGATTCGGCTCGTGATCGCCGGGGCCATGCGATGGGGAGGCCTGATCTTCTCGTGCAGACGACCGTCGATCCGGAATCGCACCCGAAGGCTTCGGTCGCCGGGTTCTACGTGAATGTCACTGGCGCCGTCTTCGACCGCATCGTGAATCAACCAGTTCACCAACCGCACCACGGGACCGTGACCGGCGATCTCCGCGAGGTCGGTGAGTTCGGAAACCTGACGTTCGAGCACGGTGAGATCCGCGTCCTCCACGCCGTCATGAATGTCGTCGATCACGAAGACGTTGGCGGCCGGAAGCCAGTTCTCGATCGCGGTTTCAAGTTCGCTGGCGGCCGCGGCGGCGACCTGGACACGGTGTCCGGTTCGCCGAGCGATTTCCTCGAACAGGTAGAGGTTTGATGGTTCCGCGGCAGCGATCGTCAGCGTGCCGCGAACGAGAAAGAGCGGCAAGACTCGATGTTGTCGGGCGAAGTCTCGCGGAAGCAGTTCCACCACCGCCGGATCGGCGATTCGAGCGGGCTCACGAACGAATGGAAGACCGCATCCCGTGGCGAGCCCCTCGGCGACGCTTACTTCGTCGGCGAATCCCAACGACACCAGCACTTCTCCGAGCAGTCGATGATCCCCACCGTCCCGTTGCGCCGAGAGCGCGGTCTCGAGCTGGGTACGAGTGATCCGGCCCGATTCGACGAGTACCTCGCCGAGTGGCGCCGAAGGCGTGACCACCGCGGAGCGTTGCGATGAACGAGTTTCGGATTCACGAGTCTTCATCGTAGTATCCTCGCCGCCGCTTCGACGCCTTCATGGATCTCGAGACGATCGCTGATTCGCGTGATCTCCAGAATCGATCTCAACAGATCCCCGGGGGCGGCGAGAAGGCAACGTCCCCGCTGTTCGGCGGACGCATCCGCAAGATCGAGAAGCACTTCGAGACCAGTCGAATCGATGAGTGAGGTCTCAGAGACGTCGAGAATGAGATCCCTGACTCCTGTCGCGAATCGTTCGTTGCATGCACGTCGGAGCGATTCCGAAGATTCACCAACACATTCGCCGTCGATCTGCACGACGCAGAGTCGACCGTGATCTTCAAATCGAAGATTCATGCCACCCTCCGATCGTCGGAAAGGCCGAGACCGTCCGCATCGCGGGCGAGCAGGCGGTCGTATTCGGTAAAGTCCATGCCGAGGAAGACCGGGACGATTGAAGGATCGAACTGGGTACCACGACAACGACGGAGTTCTTCGAAAACCTTCTCCCGTGACATGGCGCTGCGATACGTCCGACTCGAACTCATCGCATCGAAGCTGTCGCAGATCGCGACGATCCGGGCCAGCAACGGGATCTCCTCGCCAGCGATACCCGCGGGATATCCCGCGCCGTCCCATGATTCGTGATGGCACAGAACGCCTGGAAGCAGATCGCGGATCTGCGGAATGTCTCTGAGAATCCGGAATCCGATCTGCGGGTGCTGACGGATCGCGGCGAATTCATCTTCGGTGAGCCGACCGGCCTTGCAGAGCACGGCCTCGGGAACACCGATCTTTCCGATGTCATGTACCAACCCCGAGAGATGGGCGGTCTTGACGAATGCCTCTGGAAGTCCGATCGAAGCCGCCAGATCGCGACTCAGGATCGCCACCCGTTGCGAGTGGCCGCGAGTGTAGGGATCCTTCGCATCGATCGCCGCAACCATCGACTGGAGCGTTCCGAGGAACATCGCGTCGAGATCCGAATACAAGGCCGCATTACGGAGAAACACGCCAAGGTGTCCGGCGGCGGAAGCAAGCAGCGTCAATTCGATGCTGGATATTGGTTCACCCGCGCGACCACCGGCGACGAGGGTTCCCAGTTTGCGATCACCGCCTCGGACCGCGGCGAGTCCAATCTCGCCAAAAGTCGGATCCAGTACCGCCGTAGCAGTGCTGGTGCTCGCTGATTCTGCGATCAATCTGACTTCCGCACGGGTCGGCGCGCCGTGGCCGTGGACCACGAAATCGTCGACCTTGGCGGCGCCGGGGTCATCCAAAAGAATCGTGATCCAGCTGTATCCCGCAGTTGCGGCGAGTTCCTCGGTCGCAGAAACCAGAAAGTCTCCCGGATCTCCACCTACCACGAGTCCGTCGATCAGAGAGTTGAGGAGATGAAGTTCCTCGTAGCTTTCGGACAACCGACGGTCGACAGAATGGGCCGCCTCTCGCTCCTCGATACGACGGCGGGCGCTCGCATGGAGTCGTCGAACGAGATCGGTGATGGCGGGAAGCGCCGCGCGTGGCGGAATCGCGTCCCTCATCGCAAACTTGCGGATCATCGTCTCGTCGACCTTCGATGCGTTGCACAGCATCGAAAGCGAACCTTCGGTGATCAGTTCACTCGTGGGAAGAACTGCGACACCCTCGCATCTGCCGCGCCGGGTCTGTGACACGCACCCGATTGCGAAGACACCGGGGAGGAGTTCACACGTCCCCCCGTCTCCCGTCATCAAGGTCGAGAGGTTCTTGCGGACCGCTTCTCGCACCGGCATCGCGCCGACCAAGAGTGACTGTCTCCAGGATCCGACGGGGTCATCCACCGTCGACCACCGCGCGATACCCTGCTCGACAGGAATCCAAGCGGCACCGATGCCTGCCAGGTCTCCCGCGATCACCAGTTCGATGTCGCTGGTCTTTGTCGAGATCACGGTCATGCCGCCTCCCCACTTGACTCGTCTTTCCCGTGCCGAGCATCGAGGGTCGCTCGCACGCGATCGACGAGGACTCGGGGCGAGAAAGGCTTCGCAATGAGTTCGACGATGCGACTTGCGACGATTTCCTCGGCGTCCAGGCGAAAACCTCGTGCGGTCAGCATCAGGACCGGGATGTGGCTGGTACTCGGTTCGTCGGCGATTCGACCAGCCAGTTCAAGGCCGGTCATCAAGGGCATTTGATGATCGGTGAGAACCAGATCGATCCCTCCCTCACGCACCTTCGACCAGGCGTCTTCGCCGTCCACGGCTTCGATCACTTCATACCCCGCGCCGCGGAGCTTGAATGCGACCACCCGGACGATGTACTCCTCGTCGTCAGCGACCAGAATTCTCGAATTGCCATTGTTTTGATCGTTGTTCATTCAGGCCGCCATCGATGCAGGATGTGAGGCGGGCACGCTGAACCAGAAGCGAGCCCCTTCACCTAGTCTTGAATCGACCCCGATCCGCCCCTGATGAACCTGCTCAACGATGTTTCGGCAAAGATTGAGCCCGAGACCTGTTCCTCGTGCGATCCGCTCGTATCGCTTGATCCGATAAAACTTCTCGAAGAGTCGATCGATGTCCTCGGGAGGAATGCCCAAACCCGTATCGGTGACGGTGACCACGACCGAACGGGTCAGATCCTCGGCGTCGACCGTCACGGTGACTCGCTCGCCCTCTGGGACGTACTTCAATCCGTTTCCGACCAGATTGCCAATGACCGCGGCAAGCATCTCCGGATCGCCGTCGACCACGAGTCCGGACTCCGCGTGAATGCGAAGATCGACCGACTTCCGCTCCGCGGCGGCCCGAAGCCCATCCACCACTTCATTCGCAATCGTGCCGAGATCGACACAACTCACGCGGGGGCGTGCGACGCCGGCTTCGATGCAACTGATGTCCAGCATGTCATTGACGAGCTTGGCAAGGCGATCCGTTTCCTCCATCGCGATTCCCAGGAATTCCGTTCGTTGCTCGAGGTTTTGGAGTTCGCCGTCCGAGAGCATCTCGAGCGAGGCTCGGATCGAGCTCAGCGGCGTGCGAAGCTCGTGGCTCGCCTTGGCGACGAACTCGCTCTTGAGACGAGCCATTTCTCGCTCCCGCGTCGTTTCGTGCAGGATGACCAGGGTGCGACCGTTCGCATCAAGAGCGCGTATCACCGCTTCAAAGGCACGTGTCGAGGGCACTGACCCCTCCTCGGCGAGTTCGAACACCGAACGCCGCAGGCCTTCCGGCCCGCCATCCACCACGTTACGGGAGAGCGCGTGGATTTCCTTCGCGGCGACCTGATTGGAAATCAACATCGAGAGCGGCCGAGGGTGAACGGCGTCCACCACGCAACTCTGGGGATCAAGCTTTGCGACGGCGAGTGCCGCCGGATTGGCTTCGACGACCTCACCATGACGATCGAGTACCAGAATCGGATCATCAAAGGACGTGAACATCCGCTCGAAACGAGTCGCTCTCTCTTCGGCGATTCGACGAGCGAGGACCTGCTCTTCCGATCGTGAGTCCCGCTCATCCTGAAATCGGTCGTGAAGTTTCGAAACCTCAGCCAGCAGTCTCCGAGCCGATCCGGGATCGGCACAGGCCAGTCGGAGCCGGCGGCGATGGCGCCATGACGCCAACGCGATTCCTAGGCCACACGCGATGACAGCGATCAGGATCGAGGACGATTCGAACACGACAGCCTCCCTGCATTTATCGATTTCGACTGACTTGAGATTCGACTCAATCGAGTTGCTCGCCCACTCCGGTGAGAAGATGTCGAACCCGATGGTCCTCGGGATTCGCCTTCATCAAACCTGCGTAGACGCGGTACGCCGCGGCGTACTCGCCCTGGAGTTCGTAGGCCATCCCAAGTGCCAGCTTCGGTTCGTCACGATCCGGCGCGACGTCGGCTGCTCGCTTGAAGAGGGTCGCGGCAGTGACGTACTCCTTCTCTCTCATCGCAGCCTGACCGAGCAGGAAATATCCCTCGAATTCATTCGGCTCCAGGACCACGAGTCGTTGACCGGCTCGGACCACACGTCGGTAGTCTTCAACTTCGAGGCACATCAGGCCGAAGTCGACCCATCCCTCGGAATCCTCGGGATTGAGGTTCGTGAAGTCGAGGAAGACCTCGCGGGCTTCCCGATATCGTTCGCCCGCGGCGAGACATCGCCCGCGCATCCGCATCAACTCCCGATCCTGATCCCCGGCTTCCGAGATCGCCACCAAGCGATCGATGGTCTGCAGACAGTCTCCCGTGCGATGCGCCGACAACTGAGCTCGTGCCAGATCCTCGAGCGTCCAACGATCATCATCATCGAGCAAGACCGCACGTTCCAGATGATCGACGGCCTCATTCCATCGCCCCTTCAACATGGCGACGCGGCCGGAAAGGTGATGAATCGCCGCGGCTCCGGTGAAGTCGGATCGGTTCTCACGAAGCAGGCGATCGGCCTCGTCGAAATCGCCCTCACCGATGAGCGTGTCTACCGCCGCGACCAGCATCCCGGCGTTACTTGGCGCGATCTCGTGTGCTTCGAGATAGTGCTCGACGGCATCCTTGCCGCGATTCAGTCGCTGATCGATGATTCCTTGGAAGTAGCAGGCGTCGGCGTTCTGGGCATCGACCTGATGAGCCTTGTCGAAGCTGGTCGCAGCATCTCCAAGGCTTCCATCCTCGAGGTAGACCCGGCCCAAGAGCACCCAGTAGTTGGCATCGGTATCGACTTTCTGGATCGCTGCGTCCAGATGGTTCTTCGCAGTGACGAAGTCGCCCGCCCGAAACGCCTGATCGGCCTGATCGTAATCAACTCGACTTCGGACCGTATCGAAACGGCTCTTGGCCGCAGCTCGCGCTTCGATCCCCCTCTTGGTCGGTCCGGTGCACGCAGCGATTCCCAACAGGAGAGTCATGCCGGCGATCAGAGTCACGGTGTTGATTCGGTTCATCATGGTGCGATCCTGGTAAATCAGAGCCTGCTCTCAGGCGCGAGGTCGTTCATAGACGACGAGAGGGTCGCTTGATTCGCGACCCCCCCGTCGTACAAGTGAATCAGTCACGTTCTTCGGCGGTCACCATCTCGATTGCCGGCGTGGTTTCCTTAGAGAATGCCCGAGCCTGTTCCGAGGCGATTCGGGCGAGCCACCAGAGTCGACCCCAGACCGGACTCCGCGGAGCCGAAACCAAGACCCTTTGTGCCTCGGCCACCACCTCCAGCGCATCGTCGGTCGTAAACTCTTCAACCGCTTCATCGCGTTCGATCGGGGCGACGCGGCCTTGTACCGCAAGCATTGGTTTTGCGTGCGTCGTGGGAACACTCGTCGTAGCCGCCGTGGCAAGCGTGGCCGCCGCAGCGGGACTCTTGGAAGGGAGCTTTGCCCTGATTGCCGCCGTTGTCGCTTCGACCGTTTCCGGAGCTGCCTCCGTCGAGAACTGGGTTGCCGATTCCGGCACCATCATCTCGGCGCTGGCGACGTCAACCGTGGATTCAGCATCCGCGATTGCGACGGGGGTCGTGAATTCAGCATCCGCGATTGCGACGGCAGTTTCAGATTCTTCCGAGTCCGCGATCGCCGTGAACTCCTTTTTTGAGTCCTCCGTCGTCGCACTTCCGAACGCCTGTCCAACCGACATCGGATCAGTTTCGACGAGGAAGATCTCCGTTCCAGACGCATTGGCTTCCGAGATATTGGCGCCGAAGACCATGGCTTCTTCGTCCCGTTCAAGATCGCTCACCAGAGCATCGAGGAATCGATCTTCTCGCTCTTCGGAACGCGTGCCAGTTCCGGTGTCGGTGTCGACGGCCGCCAGCGGATCAAACTCCGAATTCAATCGAGCTTCGTCATCCTTGAGTTCAGCATGGTCAGCATGCTGATCTTCCATGACCCGTCGCCACATGTCGTAGTCGTAGTAGCCACCATCAGCCTCGCCCGCCGTGGACGCCCGCAATCGCCGAACTTCGGGTTGACCCGGATTGAGACGGAGCGAATTGTCGAAGTGAAAGATCGCCAACTCGAAGTTCCCGGTGTTCATCGCCTCAAAGGCGTCTTGATTGTGCTGTGAACTCAACTTCTCACGACTGAACGGAAGCAGTCCCTCTCGCATGCCGGCACGAAGCGATTGGACGAATTCAATACCCTGACGTCCGCTCTCCGCGATCAGGTCGTCGGCGACAATCTTCGGGGTGATCATGAAGATGATCTCCCTGCGCCTCACCTCGTTGTCATGACCACTGAAGGCGGTGCCCAAGATTGGAATGTCCCCGAGGAAGGGAACCTGGCTGTTGGTAACGGTGGTCTGCTCTTGGAAAAGGCCACCAAGAACCAGCGTCTGTCCGTCACGGACCTTCACGTTGGTCGAGATTTCGTTGGTGAATTCGTCAGGAACTTGTACGAGTCCTTCCGAAAAACCCGCCGCGATCGTTCGGAGTTCCGCGCTGGAGACGCTCGGATAAAGCTCCATGCGAATGGTGTCGTCCTTCGAAATGAACGGGCGGAACATGAGCTTCACACCCGTGTCGAGATACTGAACGGTTTGAGTAGTGGTGGTATCGGTGGACGTCGTCGAGAGGTACGCGACCCGCTTGCCGACCATGACCTGGGCTCGCTGCCGGTTGAGCGCCATAACCCGCGGACGGGCGAGGACCATGGTGTCGGTGACAAGGTCGAGTGCCCGGACGAACACTGAAGCATCGCCGGCGACGAGGCCGACCTTGAAGTTCGATTGGCCCGAATTGGTGTTACCGGGGGTCGACTGAGTGCCCCACGACGTGCGGTTTCCGTTGTAGAGAGGGATACCGCCGTTTCCGCCTTCCTTCGGAGGAACCGTGCCACGAAGCAGATCGGTCACCGGCCCGAGCGGGGAAACAAGCTTGGTGATGTCAAGGTTTCCCATGATCGAGAAATCCACGCCGAAGGCGTCGTTCTCCGTGACCTGAACACTCGCGATGGTTGCATCGACGACTACCTGACGAGGAGCGGTGTCAATCTCGGTGAGCAGTTCAGAGATCCGCTCGAGGCGATCCGGGTAGTCGTTGACCACGAGGATCGCCGACTTCGCCCAGTTGTCGCCACCCATGTCACCAAGGTCACGTTCGATGCCACCGGCGACCTCGCCGATGAAACTAAGCTTGCCGCGCTCCGAAAGCAGCGGCGTCGCAAACTCGCTCGCGTCGCGGGCGGAAATGTGCTCAAGCTCGAACATGCGGCTCTCGGTCTTGCGATCGAGGGCCTCCATCCGAGCGAACTCCTCCTGCGTATACACGTAGATGAATTTTCCTTCCTCGACCCATCGGAAACCGTTCGGTTTCAGAATGGCGTCGAGCGCCTCCTCGAAGGTAACGTCGAAGAGGTTGGCGGTGATCACCGCAGAAACGTTGCGGCTCGCGATGACGTTCCGCTCGCCTTGCAGGGCCAGCATCTGAAGCACCTGAGCCAGGTCCGTATCTTGCACCTGAATATTGAAGGTATCGAAGTCATCGACTTCGACACCCGTCAGATCAAGAGCTTTTTCGGCGGCTGCCGGAGTCTCGTCCTGACCGAACCCATCCCCTAGTACGGGAACAGAAATCAGCGCGAAGGCGCCTAGCAAGACGCCAATTCGGCGTACGGTTCGATTGAAAGTTGAGTGTTGCATCATGGTTGTTTGAGCTCCTCGCCCTCGGGGCGGATAACGACAGATCCGTTGCCTCCCGTGATCAACCGGAGATTGAATTCATGCCCCCCGGCTTCTATCACGACTGATCCCATTCGAACTTCGAGGAGTCGATAAGACACCCCATCGACCTTCGTGGGGACCTTGTCCCCGACCTTGCAGGCCCGGCCGTCTATCAATGCGACGCCCCGACCAGGAATCAGACCTTGCACACGAATTTCCAAAACGATCGATGCAAGTCGTTCCTGCACCAGTAGTTTCTCCTGATCTTCGTCGGCTTCCTGAGCCTCCGACTTCGGTGCAACCTCGGGCTTCACTGAAGAAGGTGTCGCTCTGGGGAAGTGGCGCGGGCTGATTCGAAGCGGATCACGCTTGATCGCCTCATCCAATCCCGAGTCGGGCAGGTCCGGGAACGCGGGAACCTCGACGGCGGCGAACGTCGCGGGGACCTCGGTGGCCATCGCGGTGCGTGGAATCGTCGTGAGAAGGCGGAGCCTGGCCCAGAGAAGAAGGCCGAGCGGTTGTGCAAGCGCGACCATCGGGATCACCAAAACCAGACCCGAAAGAACCGTGTTGCGCTTCGACGCGAAACGAAGGGCTCTCCCGGAGTGCATTCGAGCCGATCTGGCCGCGAGGCGAAATCGCTCGGTTCGGGGGAGATTCCGATGGTTTTTTTCTGTTCCTCTGCTCATTCTGATTCCTCCGAAGCGGGCCGACGATGCAACACATCCAGTTCGATGAAGACTCGGGCGGTCTCACTCGTGGGATCCGAATCCCGCTCGAGTCGGAATTCCCTGACTCGATTAGGAATTTCCATGGTCTCGATGAGGTGCAGCACTTCGGCGATGGCCGGCCATGCCGCGACCAGTTCGATCCTGATGGGCGTCGCGTTCCAACGAATCTCCGAGCCCAGGTCGGCCGGACCGCTTCGTTCCGCCGTGAAGGTCTGATCGACCACACGTCGTCCGTCAATGGGAAGCGAGAGACGCCGAATGACCCCCGCAAGATCAGGCTTGCTGGCGATCAGAGGATCCGGGCATTCGTCGCTCAACATTTGCGATCGCCGATCGAGCTCTGCTCGGAAGGGTGTCAATCGGTCCGAAGGCACGGGAGATTCGGCGACCCTCGCGATGAGGTCCGCGGTCTCGGCTTGCTGCCTCGCGGCTCGGGCGTGCAGGGGCGCGACTCCGAACCAAGCGACCATCGCACCTGACAGTGCGAGCAGCAATGCCCCTTGAATGACTCGATCGTTGCTCATTCGACGGTCTCCTCCGCTTCGGTCGACTCGAGGACCGGACTGGCGATCTCGAGATCGATGTCGAATGCGATCCGGAAGGCCCGGGCCGTCTCCTCACCGACGGTCCGGTGACGGGTCGTCTCCACTCGGACATCCCTGAGCATGGGTCGGCGGCGGAGTGCTTCGACAAAGAGTGCGACATCATCATCCGAGGCGGTGAAGCCCTCGATCTCCGCAGTGATTCGTCTAGCATCGGGCTTCTCGCTTCGGGAACGAGCTCCTCGCACCGGCGCCGATACCAGGGAACCTGCATCCAATTCGATCCGCTCGATCGTTCCAGATTCCGGCAGGTCATTGACGATCGAAGCGACGATCGAAGATGCACCGAAAGGAATCGAACACCGCCGCCAGGCCGAGAGCGCTCGGCCGGCTTCATCGAATCGGAGGGTGATTCGAGCCAGTTCCTGCTCGACCCGAATCGTCTCCTCCGCCTGTGCGGTCGCCAGAGTGTGTTCGGCCCGGGCATCCGAGAGACGCCACACACCCGTGGACCACGCCACGGTAAGCATCAGCGCCGCCACCACGGACATGTTTCGAAGATGCGTCTTCTCCCGCGCCGACTCGACACGGCGCCGGACGGATTCGGGGCGAAGGTCCATGCTTCTTCCGTTCATGCCGCCTCCTTTCCGGCATCAAGACCTGGTCGGAGGGACAGACCGTAAGCCGTGGCCCAGGCCAATGGCGTGTCGCCATGTTCACAGGCCTCGGCGAGGCGACTGTGTACCAGTTCATCCTGCTCGACCGGAATTCCGGGAACGGCGGCGGACAACGTTTCGACGAGACCCGGCGAGGCTCCCGCTTCGCCGCAGAGATGCAGGCATTCCGGGCGACTCAAACGAGCGGCGACCGTGACATAGCGAACGGCCATGCCGGCTTCGTCGCCCAGTGGGCCGGCCACGCGGCGAACGGCAGTCCTCACCTCTGCGAGTACTTCCGGCTCCAGGCCGCGACGATGACTTTCACATCGCGTCCGCCGGGCCATGGAATTCTCGATCCCCAGCGCGGCGCCGAGTTCGGCATCGAACGTCGACCCGCTCACGTCACTCCGCTTTGCAAAGACAATGCTGTCACCTCGCGTGACCACGATCCAAGACTCGGAGTCGGCCACATCCACCACAACCCTGATTCGGTCTTTTTCGTCGGATCGACGTGATCGCATGGTGAACGCCCGACCCGCACCGACGAAAGCCGGTTCGACCCCGATCGGTCGCAACCCGGCCTGCAACAGTGATTCCAGGCGGGATTCGATCGTGGTGACCGAGCCGGCGACGATCAGCATCTCCGCCAACCCGTCGGCATCGACTCCGTTGGAGACGATGAGCGGCTCCGCGACCACGTCGGCGGCATCGAGTTCAAGCAGTCCCGCCGCTTCCCATCGGGCGGCCTCTCGAAGTTCCTGATTCTCAAGTCGAGGAAGACGGGCGGGGCGGATCGTGAGATCACCTCGCGGCGGCGCAACGACCGCCTGGCGACCTCGAAATCCTCGCAGAGCTTTGCGTAGTTCAGTGACGTCCACGGTTCCTTCAGAACCGAAGGGGACGAAGGCGAGGCGACGAATCGCATCACTTCCCGGAGTCGCCACCTGAAGCAGTCGTAGTCCCTCTTCAGAGAACTCGACGCCAATCGGCGGAACTCGACGCGGCGTGAATATCGATCGGATCGACATCGTGAGGGCCTCCGGGCTGATCACCGGCCGCGGGATCGTGGCCGGTACGAGCGACGAGAAGTCGCCCAACCCATCTCACTCATCGATCCGTTCGACCGTGATCTTTCCCGTGAATCCAGTCAATCGGATCAGATAGGCCCCGCTGGCGCCGCGCATCCGGATCTCCCCCCCCGCGGTGAGTGGCATGGAACCACCTCGGAGCGGGCCTCCCAGCGCATCAAAGGCCACCCAGTCATTCCCATCGAAGGACACGTCGGTGATCTCGACCCCCGCAAAGCGGTCGTGGAGATCGAAATCGACGATGAAGGCTCCCCCGGTTCCGATGGCCGTCGGATGATCGAGGTACTCCGCGGTATCGGGGTCAAACGCAGCGTCATAGAGGTCGGGGTTCGAGGGAGCGAGGATCGCATACCCATGAAGGCGATCATTCTCATCTCGAAGAAACTGGACTCGTCGGACCTTCTGCATCGCGAGCGCATCGGTCTGCGCGAACGTGATGTCCGCGATGACCGATCGGACCGCCGCCTGCACTGTGAATGTATCGGCATTGATCAATCGTGGAACAAGCAATGCCCCGGCAAGGCCGAGAATCGCGATGACGATGATCAATTCCGCAAGCGTGTAGCCGCGTCGGAGATGCTGCATGAACTGCTCCAGTTCCGATCCATCACTTGCGTGACTGAATGATCTCGGCGAGGCGACCGTAGTCGATCGCGAGATCCTCGACGTTGGCGATCTTTACCTTGACCGCCCCTGACGTGAGCGCCCTGGCGATCTCGTCGACTTTGGTTTCGATTTCCGTCAGGCGATCGATCATCTGCTTGCGTTGTCGAGCTGAAGCATTGCCCACGCCGGTGAGCGCCTGGGCGGGCGGGTCGCTCGCTCTGGTCGATCGGTACTGCGCCGCGTCCGCGGTCACCGCGAACGGCCCCGTGACGACGAACAGCGTCCAGATGAGCCCAGCTGCAAGGATGGCGTTCATCATCAGAAGATGCCGGAGTGATCGATCGTGGCGCATGTGTAGATTCCCGAAAGGGTGTGTTTGGCTAACCTGACATCGACCGGTTTCATCCCGATCTGACGTCGACTTGGCCTCATTCGCCCCGTCGCATCCCCCAGGCCCTGAAGAACCTGCTCAGAACGTAGGAATCGCGCCCGATCAGGGATCCAGACAGGCATCGACACGAAACAAAGGTCCGATACCCGACGGGAGCGCTCGGTCCAGAAGCCCCAAGGCATCAGGCCGGACGACGGGAACCAGACGAACCCGGATGTCTGAGAGGAATCGTCGCCACTGACTGGTACCGGCGGACTCGAGCGGAAGGTCCATGGGTCGATCCGCAACACCAACGAAGATGCCGGGAATCGACACGCGATCCCAGAGAACAATGACGTTCGACCAGTCCGCAGGCCGGGTGGGATCACGTTGAAGGACGACAATCGCATCGCGGACGACCGGATCGGATCGCCAGACCAGCACTTGTGATCCGGGCGGCGCCAGGCGCTGCATCAATTGGAGTCGTAATCGAAGTTCAGATTCCGTCGACCGGTGTCTTCCGGGGTCGCCCATCGTCAGTCTGCCCACTCCGAGCAGAAGGAGCGTCAGGGCCCCAAGGGCCGTCACCAGTCCCCATGGGAGGGAACGTGATCGATATGAAGTGTGATGAATCAGCATCGATCCTCCCTTTGCCTCAGGATTTCACGACGTCGGACCGTCTACCAGGTTCTGATCACCGCAATATCATCCGCATCCCCATCACCATCACCATCGGCATCGGGAATGGAGGGATCGATGGAAGGGTCGTAATCGATCTCGAGTTCCGCGCGGCTGGGATCCCAGATCCAGACGAAGCCGGGAGAAACGAACACGGTGCGGGTGAGGTAGCCGTCCGAGATGAGCGTGTCGATGGCTTCGTCGGCGGTGCCGCCGACACCACCGGGAATCTGACCACCGTGCTTTACCTGCCAGGCGGCGACCTGACTACGAACGGTGCCCAGTTGGGATCGCATTGCGGTCGCGCGAGCAGCACTCTGCGCACTGGCGAACTGCGGAATGATGATCGCGGCAAGGATTCCGAGAATCACCACCACGATGAGAATTTCGATCAGGGTGAAACCCCGTGATCTGCAGTTCTTGCTTGAAGTCGTCGCTCGCGTCGGCTCGGTCATCTCGCTGTTCCTCTCGAGGCAAAGTACCTCTACCCCGGAAACTCACGATGGCGGCACGTCCGTCGGACGGTCAATCCGACCCGATCAGGCGGGTCAGATGAAACGGCGTTCCGGCCTTTCGGCCGGAACGCCGGAATAGATCACACTCGTTTGATCACCAGCCTGCAATGATCGCGACATCGGCGGCATCGCCGGCATTGTCACCATTAAGGTCGGGAGCGGGTCCCTGGGTGAGATCGAAGGTCAACGTGAGGTCGCCGCTGGCTGCGACGTACACTGATTGGAATCCACCGGGCCAGTTGGGGCGCGAACGGATGTAGTTTCCGGTGACCAGGACGTCCCAGGGACCATCGGCGGCGGTGCCGTCGGCAGGTGTCGCACCGTTGTTCTGAACGCGATAGAGCTCGATCTGGCTCCGCATCGTCTGAAGCTGGCTGCGAGCGCTTGCGGCACCGGCATCCTGAGCAGCGTCCGTGAACTGCGGAATGATGATCGCGGCGAGGATCCCAAGGATCACGACAACGATGAGGATTTCAATGAGGGTGAAGCCACGCTTCAACGAGTTTCGACGCTTGTTCATGTGTCCAGCTCCTAGTGGGAAGTTCGTTCCAAGTTAAGATCAATCGCGGCCGAAGCCGCCCGTTCACGGAGACACACGTGGTCACCGCCGGAAACACCCGATCGTTCGCACCACGACCGATCGGGCGAAGATGGGCGTCGTCCTTCCCTCCAGCGACGACGCTCATCACCGGACATTTGCCCGGCAACAGGTTCTTCGGTGTTCAAGACCCGCAACTCGATCCACGCATGAGTAAAGCACCCCATTCCGCCGACGCCATCGACCGCGAAGGTCATCCAGACCGAATGACCCCCACCGAGTAGGTCCGAGAAGCCGCACCCCGATTCCTGGGAGCAGACGGGTAGGTCCGAATATGAAAGAAGCCGGTCCTCAAGACCGGCTTCCAATCAGATTGCTTTGTGGATCTCGAGCGGGATCAGGCTGCGGACGCCAATCGAATTCCGATACGCCATCCCTCACCGCAGGCGTCGCACTGAACGACCTCGCCACGACGAGCGATGGTGCCGAGGGCCTCGAAACCGAGGGAAACGCTCGCACCCGCGGGAACTGGCGCGTTCGCTCGACCCTCAAGGGCATCGTCGGAGATGGCCAACTCGACAAGATCATGCATTTCGCCGAAACGCTCGCCATCCAGATGAAAAATGGTGGCGGTGCCGGAGAGCGGAGATCCGCCGGAAATGGCGAGGCTTGCGGAAGTAAACCCGGTACCGTGGACGGTGTCGTCGTGCGTGGTCATATCTGTGTCTCGATTTAGATTCGGTCGATTCTCAGTCGACCGAGCGTGTCTCTCAGCGGGCCGCCCCACGCGTCCCGACGCCTAGATATCGGGCCGGACAGAGCGTCCCTCCAATGGAATTATCG
Organism: Phycisphaerales bacterium; assembly: GCA_028823105.1. Taxonomy (GTDB): domain Bacteria; phylum Planctomycetota; class Phycisphaerae; order Phycisphaerales; family SM1A02; genus UBA12014. The sequence continues at coordinate 30,421 of JAPKCC010000026.1, forward strand.
CAAGGTCCGAAAAAACCCCGCGACCCCATTGAATCTCAGGGCCGCTTCGACGTACTTGATCGCCGATCTGTTCGTGGTCTCGCCTTCGGAAAACGACCGGCGCAGGTACGATGACCGCCGCGCCGGGACGATCCTCGGTCAGGAGCACCGCTTGAGCCTCATCCATCCCTTCAAGGCCATTCGACCCCATCCGCCACATGCCGCGGATGTGTCCTGCCCACCCTACGACGTGATCTCAACGGCGGAGGCCCGGGAGCTCGCGCAGGATCGCCCGAACAGCTACCTGCACGTTATCAGGCCTGAAATCGATTTTTCCGACGGGGTGAATCCCTATGAGACGAAAATCTACGAACAGGCCCGTCGCAATCTCGCTCGTCTCCTCGACACCGACATTCTTCTTGAAGAGGATGAACCGGGACTCTTCGTCTACCGGCTCGTCAGAGACGGTCATCGACAACTCGGCTTGGCCTGTACCGTCGATGCCGCCGAGTACGCGAGCGGCCGGATTCGAAAGCACGAGAAGACGCGACCCCAGAAGGAAGATGATCGGACTCGACACCTCGACGTCTCGAGCGTCCATGCGGAGGCGGTCTTCCTGGCCTTCCGGGATGATGCCCCCACCGCCGACGCGATCTGTGACGCACTGGTTGCCGCGACGACCGATCGACCACTGATGCACTTCGTCGCAGATGAGGTGACCCATACCCTCTGGCGGGTCCCCGATCCTGAGGTCTTCAAGTCGCTCTTCGAGACGGTTCCAGATCTCTACATCGCAGACGGCCATCATCGCTCGGCTGCCGGCGGGAGAATCGCCGCGGAACGAGCGGCAGCCAATCCGACGCACTCCGGCGATGAGGAATACAACCGAATACTCGCGGTCGTGTTTCCCGAACGCGAGCTCGAGATCCTGGCCTACAACCGGACCGTGAAGGACCTCGCTGGGCTGACGCCCGAGACCATGGTTGATCGACTCCGGTCGATCGGAAGCATCGAACCCCTGCCGGGCGATGAGGATCCGACCCCAAACGAACCCGGGACGATCTGCATTCGGCTCGATGAAAAATGGTGGCGATTCACCTTCCCCCCCGAGACGATCGATCGGAATGATCCGATCGCGTCGCTCGACGTCTCACTTCTGCAGAAGCGGATTCTCGAACCGCTGCTGGGCATCGGGGATCCCCGACTCGACGAGCGGATCGGATTCGTGGGCGGCATCCGCGGAACCGCCGAACTCGAACGACTGACCAGTCACGGCGACTGGGCCATCGCCTTCAGCCTGCACCCCACCAGCATGGCCGAGCTGCTTCGAGTCGCTGACGCCGGTGAAATCATGCCTCCCAAGTCAACCTGGTTTGAGCCCAAGCTCCGAAGCGGTCTGCTCGCACACCGATTCGAAACCACCGAGGAATACGCCCGATGAGCAATCGCATCGCTACCCACCCGGATCCGTCGCTCGCGGAGGACGCTTCCCCAAGCGGCGCCGTGATCCTGATCGCCGACAAGTTCGACGCCTCCGGAATCAAGACTCTCTCGAATCTCGGGCATCGGGTCGTCAGCATCCCCGACCTCTCCCCCGAAACCCTCCCGGCAGCAATCGACGAACACGATCCGCAAATCCTCGTCGTTCGTTCCACGAAGGTCCGGGCGGACGCGATCGAGACCGCCGGCCAACTGGCACTGATCGTTCGAGCCGGCGCGGGCACCGACAACATTGACGTCAAGGCCGCCAGCGGTCGCGGAATCTCGGTGGCCAACTGCCCCGGCAAGAATTCGCTCGCGGTCGCCGAGCTTGCGTGGGGACTCATTCTCTCCTGCGATCGTCGAATTCCGGATCAGGTCGCCGACCTGCGTGCGGGCCGTTGGAACAAGAAGGAATACTCGAAGGCCCCGGGACTTGCGGGCCGCACGCTCGGCATCGTGGGACTCGGAAAGATCGGGGAAGCCATCGCCGATCGCGGCAACGCCTTCGGCATGCGGGTGTTCGCCTGGGGCCGATCGATCACCGACGCCCGAGCGGAATCCGCCGGCTGCCATGCCTGCGAGAACCTTCTGAATCTCGCTCGCATGTGCGATGTCATCTCCGTCAACGTGGCCGCCAACCAAGACACTCGACATCTCATCTCCGCCGAGTTTCTCGCGGCGATGAAACCCGGCGCCATCCTCGTCAACACCAGCCGTGGTTCCGTCGTCGACCAGGCCTCGCTGGCTCAGGCGATCCGCGACAAGGGCATTCGCGCAGGCCTCGATGTCTTCGCAGAAGAGCCGGGGGCAGGAACCGGGGAATTTACCGACGACATCGTCAACCTCCCCGGGGTGTACGGAACCCACCATGTCGGGGCTTCGACCGACCAGGCCCAGGCAGCGATCGCTTCAGAGGCGGTCCGGGTGATTCGTGTCCACCTAGAGACCGGAACCACGCCCAACTGCATCAACCTCGCGAGCGGAACCGGTGCCGCCACCCTGACCATTCGTCACTTCAACCGCCCCGGTGTTCTTGCCACCGTCTGTGATCTCCTCAGCCGAGGCGGAATCAACGTCGAGGACATGGAGAACGTGATTTACGTCGGAGGCACCGCCGCGTCGGCACGAATTCGAGTCTCGGAGGTGCCCGCGAGCGATCTTGTCCAGGCATTGATTGCCGGACCGAACATCCTCAGTGTCGACGTCTCCACCCATTGAGCACGCCCGCACGATTCCGGCGTTGCAATCAGTCTTCCATCCCGTTCAAGTTCACAGGCGCACCCAATCATGACCACTACCACCTCCAGGATCTTCAACTTCTCCGCTGGCCCCGCCGTGATGCCCGAATCCGTGCTCGAACGGATTCAGGGGGATGTCTGGAATATTGACGACAGCGGAATCGGCGTGTTGGAGCACAGCCATCGCGGCCCAGTCATCGACCGGGTGTTCGAAGAGGCGACCGATCGATGCCGGAGTCTCGCCGGACTTGGCGATGACCATGAGGTGCTCTTCCTCGCCGGCGGCGCCAGCATGCAGTTCGGCATGATTCCCATGAACTACCTGCCGAATGACGCCACCGCCGACTATCCCGATACCGGGACCTGGACAACGAAGGCGATCAAGGAAGCGAAGAAGTTCGGCACGGTCAACGTCGCGTTCGACGGCTCCGCCTGCGGCTACGACCACTGCCCCAAGGCGAACGAACTCTCGCTCACGCCTGGTGCCGCCTACTTTCATTACTGCTCCAACAACACGATCTACGGCACCCGCTACGCCGCTCCGCCGGTCACCAATGCTCCGCTGGTGTGCGATGCGAGCAGCGACATGTTCGCCCGCCCCTGGCCGTTCGCCGATCATGCCATCGTGTATGCCGGCGCTCAGAAAAACCTCGGCCCATCCGGCCTTGCGTTGGTCATCATTCGTAAGGACATGCTCGAGAAGAACTGCCGGGAGACCATCGACCTTCTGGACTATCGCAAGCAGGCGGCCCAGGGATCCCGATTGAACACACCCCCCGTCTTCGGCGTCTACTGCATGGGCCTTGTCTTCGAGTGGATCATCGAACAAGGCGGTCTGATCGGAATCGCGAACCGGAACGCCGAGAAATCAAAGATCATCTACGACGCGATCGACGGCAGCGGCGGCTTTTATCGCGGACACGCGCAGGACGACAGCCGTTCCGAAATGAACATCACGTTTCGACTTCCGAACGAGGACCTCGAGAAAACTTTCGTGACTGAGGCCAAGTCGCATGACATGGACGGACTCAAGGGCCATCGATCCGTGGGCGGTATCCGGGCATCGATCTACAACGCCTTCCCGATCGAAGGCTGCCGGTCACTCGCTGGATTCATGGCTGACTTCGCCGCGAAGAACGGCTGATCCGAACGTTCATCCAGCCAGCCGACTTGCGAGAGAGATCGACTGCGCCGCGTACTCCCGCCCGAAGAGCAGCCAGTGATTCAAAAGATGATGAAGGCGGCCCAGTTCAATCCGAAATTCCATCGCCTCGAGCCCGACGCTCCCCCGATTCTCACCAAGTCGATCAACGTACGCCTCGAGGCACGCGGCGGGGAAGCCGCCGAACAACCGCATCATCCCCAGTTCGAAGAGCGGGTCCGCGAAGCAGACCGCGGGATCGATCAGCGCGATGCCCCTGTCCTCGGTGGCAATGACGTTTCCGCTCCAGAGGTCTCCGTGAATTAGCGAGGGACGGACATTCTTCGGGAGAAGGTCCGGGATCGCCGACCCAAGACGATTCAGAATTGAATCCTCCCGCTCCGTGATCCTCCCGGTCGACCGGAGCACCTCGCGCATCGGGGCGAGCCTGCGAACGACGAAAAAATCCGACCACTCGACCATCGGGCGATTGTCCTGTGGCGTCCGGCCGAGGTGATTGTCGTGATCGAGACCGAACACCGACGGGACGTCGTTACGACCAAACTCTCGACTGTGTAGATCGGCGAGGGCCCGACCGAAACGCGGCCACGCGTCATGCGAAGGTGCTGGCATCTGAACCACCGACAGTCGTTCGAGAACCAGAACGGTCCGACTCTCGTACACACCAAGTCCTAGGACTTTCGGTAGGCCGATCGCCCGAGTCTCCGCCAGACGCTCCAATCCGGCCGCTTCCTCATGAGCACACGTCGAACCACCTGAAGGCGGCCGAAGGCCGGCGGAGGTCGCGCTCAAACCGATCTTGATCACCACGCTTCGCGAATCGTGCAGAGTGATCTCGCGGACATCCGCGATGCTTCCTCCTCCGAGTCGCCGCTCGCTTCTAAATCGCCCGGGGAGACCTGCGGCCTCCAGCAATGGTGCGAGCTCCATCACGCCTCCTGTCGGCCCGAGAACTCCTCGATCGACTCATCGAGGAGTCGTTCGCATGCCAACTCGATCAGGTCGTACATGTGGACGAAACCGTCAGGACCTCCGTAGTAGGGATCCGGGACTTCCTGATGCTCCGGGTCCGGATGCCATTCGAGCAGAAGTCGCACCTTGTGATCCGGGGCGCCGCGCTCCGACAACAACCTCGCATTGTCTTGATCCATGCAGATAAGAAGATCGAACGCCGACCAGTCCCCGTCGTGCACCTGGCGAGCGGTGGTCGACAGATCGAACCCGCGACGTTCCCCCTCCGCCCGGGAGCGAGCATCCGCCGGTTCCCCCGCATGCCAACCCCCGGTTCCGGCGCTGTCGATCTGGAATCGATCGGTCAATCCGCGGGTCTCTAGGAGATGCAGGAAGACGGCTTCCGCCGCCGGGGAACGGCAGATGTTGCCCATACAGACGAAGAGGACGCGGATGGGTTGATTGGTCATGACCCGATTCTCGACTCAAGGGGACCGATTCACAAGAGACTCCGACGAATCGGAAGAAAGAACCAGTCAGACCAGCCCGATGGAAGCGTATACTTCCGTTGCCGGTTCGCGGCATTGCTCTTTGACAACTGGGGCCGACTGGTATCGACCGGACGATGACTGTTTTTCGTTGCGCGTCGTGGAGCATCCATGCCACGTAAAAAGGATGCAAACTTTTATCTGCCAACACGCAGTACGCTCTCGCGGCTTGATCGCCGTGACGGACTCCCGCTTGACGCCCGATGGGGTGGGAATCCGCAAATCATCGGGCTGGATCTGAAGGGCTGGCATGCCTTGGAAGATCGAGACATTCGCATGCCTTGTTCACGGCTTGGGCCGTCGACCCTCCGGGTCGTGAACGAGATTAAGGGACGACTACACGCGTAGACGCGGTCTTCAGCACGTTTTGGCACGGGGGTTCGAATCCCCCCGGCTCCACTGACTCAGTGAAAGAACCCTCGAGTTTCCCCTCGAGGGTTCTTTCATGTCCGTGTCTGTCTGTGCCTGTCTGTCCATGCCCCGCGGTCGT
>JAPKCC010000113.1 GCA_028823105.1 Phycisphaerales bacterium
CCGCGGACACGGTTCGCGCCGACGCCGGAAGAACCCGCAGCCTCGAAAACATTACGCAGATCTCACCCGCAGGCTCAGCCAATACCTGCGGGTGGTTCCATCCGCTCGATCCCAACATCGTCATCTTCGGAACCACGATGTCGGCGCCGACCGAGAACACGCCGCCCGGATACCAACGGGGCAGCGGTCGATACCGATGGATGTTTCCTCCAGAGATGCGGATCGTCGCGGCAGATCTTCGCACCGTCGATGGAACCGTCGACACGCTTGATCCGCTGGTGGGAGATGGAACGTCCTACACCGCCGAAGGGAGTTTCTCGCCTGACGGTCGCTTCCTTCTCTATACGTCCCTCGACAGCGGACAAGGCGACATCTTCATCAAGGACCTCGCGACCGAAAAGATCACAACCCTGATCAGCAAGCCGGGCTACGACGGCGGACCGTTCTTCTCGCCGGATGGCCGACGGATCACCTATCGGAGTGACCGGCACGCCAACAATCTTCTGCAGGTGTTCGTCGCAGACCTCGCTTTCGATGAGGGCGGAGCCATTACCGGCGTCACTCGGGAGATTCAGATCACCGATGACGCGAACGTCAACTGGTGCCCGTTCTGGCATCCGGACGGACAGCGGATGGTGTTCGCCACCAGTGCAGTGAGCCATCGCAACTACGAGGTCTTTCTCGTGGACGCGGCCCAGGACGATGACGCCACGCCTCCGAGCATGAAGTACGGGACCGGCATGCGGCGAATCACCTTCGGGCCGGCGGCCGACGTGCTCCCGGCCTTCGATGCCGATGGTGCAGAGATGATCTGGACCTGCAAGCGTGGATCGAGCGAGACGAGTCAGTTGTGGGTGGCGGGCTTCGTCGCCGATCTCGATTCGCCGAGCGCGATGCCGGCGGGGGCCTATGGTCGACCCTCCGCAGAGAATGGAGCGGACAAGAAGTGAGCTCGGCCATCGACGATCGTCGGTATTTGGTTCCGTTCCGGTCGGCGCTTCTACCGCAGCTTTTCGCCGACGTCCTGGTGATTGGCAGTGGGGTCGCCGGCCTGCGTGCCGCGATGGTCGCCGCCGATGCCGGAAAAGATGTGGTGGTCCTCTCCAAGCGGGAGGCATCGATGTCAGCGACGACGTGGGCGCAGGGCGGAATTGCGGCGGCGATGGATGCCGCGGATCATCCGGATGCTCACGCGGCTGACACGCTTGAGGCAGGCGCCGGACTCTGCGACCCTGCGATGGTCGATCTGCTCTGCCGCTCCGCTCCGGCGGAGATGGAGCGGTTGCTCCAGTGGGGGATGCGATTCGATCGCACGAGCACCGGCTCGTTGAGCTTTGGCCGTGAAGGCGGGCACCGGCACAACCGGATTCTCCACACCGACGGCGCCGCCACCGGCGCCGCCTTGTCTTCCTGCCTGCTCGAACAGGCGACGGCCCGTAAGACGTTGCGCATCTTCGAACAATGCACCGCGATCGATCTTCTGACCGCAGAGAATGCACCTGGAGCGCCGGTGACCGGCGTACTCACGCATCATCCGCGATACGGGCTCCAGGTCATCTGGGCTGGTGCGGTGGTCCTCGCCGGAGGCGGAGCCGGAAGGCTTTTTCGGGAGACGACGAATCCCACGACCGCGACCGGCGAGTCACTGGCGATGGCGTTCCGAGCCGGGGCGCTGGTGGGGGACACGGAGTTCGTCCAGTTCCACCCGACCACGCTTTACGTCGCGGGCTCAGTTCGAGCGTTGATGAGCGAGGCGGTTCGTGGCGAGGGGGGCCGCCTCGTGGACCGTCGTGGCCGCCCGGTGATGGCGGGCGTGCACGAACTCGGTGACCTTGCACCGCGTGACGTCGTGACGGCGAGGATCTCTCAGGTGCTCGCCGAGACCGGTGACCCTTGTGTGTACCTCGATGCGACGAACGTCGAGGGCGGGTTTTCGAAGCGCTTCCCGAATCTCGCGAAGTCGCTCTCGGAATTCGAGATCGATCCCGAGACCACGCCGATCCCGGTACATCCGGCGGCGCATTACACGATCGGCGGGGTGGTGACCGACGAGAACGGCATGACCTCAGTTCCCGGTCTCTTCGCGTGCGGCGAAGTCGCGGCCACTGGAGTTCACGGTGCCAACCGACTCGCGAGCAATTCCTTGCTCGAAGGTTTGGTATTCGGTGGTCGTGCAGGAGAGGCCGCAATCTCGATCGAAGATGCCGGGCATCGTCCGAAACTCATCGCCGAAGCGCCGCAGGGTCGGGCGGGAGAGCTTGACCTGATCGATGTCCGTGCGAGTCTGCGGAGTTCGATGTGGCGGAACGTGGGAATCGAACGAGATGGCGGCAAGCTCCGCGATGCACTCGAGATGATCGACTTCTGGGGCCGGTACTGCCTGGACAAGACCTTCGATGACCCCGACGGCTGGCGGATCCAGGGCATGCTCGCGGCGGCTCGGCTCGTGGTCCGGGGCGCCCTCGTCCGGGAGGAGAGCCGGGGAACGCATCGCCGCGCGGATCACCCGGAGACCGATGACCGCTTCAAGGTCCGGTTCGCATGGCGCCGAGGCCGCGCCGAACCCGAAGTGCTTCCCATCTGCAAAGGGATGTCTGATGACGTGACACCTCTTGGATTCAACCAGAACGCGGAGGCGATCATCGGATGATCAAGATGATCAAGCTTCGTCCACCGATTCGAACGATCCTGTTCGCCGTTCTTGGGACCACCTCGATCGGATGCGAGACGGTTGTGACGGAGTATCACCAAAGGTCGAGCTTCTACCGGATGGCCAGCGAAGTAGAACTCGTCGACGAGTATGTCGACGCGAACGGGCGTCGCGTGGTGTTCATCGAAGACGGCCCGCTTCCGAGCGAGCAGGAAAGACTGGACGAAGTGGCCTCGGCGAGAGAGAAAGCGAAGAAGGCGGAGCGGGACCGACTCAGATCGGAAGCGATCCGTGCGGGAAAACCGATCCCGCCGGAAGCGATGGAGCCGAAACCTCCGAAGAAGTTTCTCGCGCGGCAGGTGCTCGATGACGGGACGATCATCATGCAGGCGATGTTCCCTGATCACGTGCTTGCGAACACCATGTCATCGCTACGCAATCAGCAGTACCTGGAACTCTGGGATCAGATGGTCGCGGAGTCGACCAAGCGTCAGTATCAGGCGCAGGGACTCGATGTCGATGACTTTGTCCGATTCTGCGTGCAGAACCGATCCGAACTCATGATGACATTGAATCGAATGAGCTTCAGTTATTACGGCGGGTCAGAAGTGATCATCGAACGGATGCAGGACTTGTCCGTCCGGCTCCGGTTCTCGCCGCAGATCGGCTCGCAGTTCACGTTCCGGGAGGTGTTCATCGCCCAGGAACGGGACGGTATGAGACTCGCGGGAATCCACTGAGTCCACTCGTCGGCGGAGCCCGTCAGGGCAAAGGTCGATGAGAAGGCGACTCGTCCGAGTCGGCGAAGTCCCAGTTCGACTTGATGACGCAATTCCTGAAGCAGGCGGTTCGCGATCTCTCTTGGTCGCGATCGGCGGTGTGCCTGAGCAACGGTTGCGGGAGGCCGGTACGGAATGTCCTTCCGGAGCGAGATCTCGGCGAATCGAGTCGGTCGGCCCATTGACTTGAAATCGGTGTTGGTCGAGAACACCAAGGGATTCACACCTTCTAGCGACTCAGCGTTCTTTGGCTCAGCCTTCGTTGGCTCGTCGGCCGCGGAAAACCGATGGACTAGGCGGCGAGCCGAGGTTTCGACCAAGGGGGTCCGTGATTCCTCGGTGGAGCGAATCAGGCCGAATCCGAGTCGGGCTGCGGGAGACGCCCATGCGAACCCCGCAATCAGTACGAGCACACAACTCGCGGCGGCGAATCGACTCGACCAGGTCGGAATCTGATCGGCGGGAATGGTGGTTCTGTGTGTTCGAGTCGCTCGCATCGGCAATGGCCCCGGTGAATAGAATCGTCGCGGTCGTCGTTCCTTTCTCGGAATATCACATGCCCCTTTTCTCTTTCAAAAAGACTTCGGGCGCGATTGGGGGGAACACCCCAGTCGCTGGAGTCCCGAGGCTCGGCATGAGGAATCGATTCGTGCCGCTTCGATGATGCTCGAACGCGTGCATCGCCGGACGATTGCCGTGATTCCTCGCTTGGATCCACGGGCCAAGAAAATCGCGGCGGAACGTTTGTGAGAACGTTCCGCCGCGATGGCGTTTCAAAGAATGTCGATCAGACTCAGGCGGACGTGGCGCCCGCGGGGTCGGGCTTCGGTGCGTCCTCGCCACCATCGCCGTCGTCGCCGCCATCACCATCGCCGCCACTTCTGGTCGCCTCGAAGGAGAGATGGTCCTCTTCCTCCTTGCGAGTGACCTTGATCGCATCGCCTTCCATGAACTCGCCCGAAAGCAGGTTCTCGGCGAGTGGATCCTCGATGTAGGTCGAGAGGGCACGTCGCAACGGCCGGGCGCCGAAGTCGGGGTTGTACCCCTTGTCGATGAGGAAGCCCTTGGCCGCAGCATCAAGGTCAAGCGTCATCTTCTTGGCGGCGAGTCGTTCTCGAACCTTGGAGAGTTCGAACTCGATGATTGACGTCAGGTTCTCGCGATCCAGAGGACGGAAGACGATGACTTCATCGAGCCGGTTGATGAACTCTGGCCGGAAGAATTTCTCGATCTCGCCCATGAGCGAGTCTCGCATCTTCTCGTAGTCTTGGACCTCGGTTCGCTTGGCGAATCCGAAACTCGCGCCACCCTTGATCATGTCCGCGCCGATGTTGGACGTCATGATCAGGATCACGTTCTTGAAGTCGACGTATCGACCTGAGGAGTCCGTGAGGCGTCCTTCTTCCATGATCTGAAGGAGCATGTTGAAGCAGTCAGGATGAGCCTTCTCGACTTCATCAAGGAGGACCACCGCGTAGGGCCGACGGCGGATTCGCTCGGTGAGCTGACCACCTTCCTCGTATCCGACGTATCCGGGAGGGGCACCGATCAGTCGGCTGACGTTGTGCTTCTCCATGTACTCGGACATGTCGAGGTAGACGAGGGCGTCGGCATCTCCGAAGAGGAACTCGGCCAGCGCCTTCGCGAGGAGCGTCTTACCCACGCCGGACGGGCCGACGAAGATGAACGAACCCATGGGACGACGGGGATCCTTGAGACCCGATCGGGCCTTTCGGATCGCCCGGGCGACCGCCTTCACGGCGTGATCCTGGCTGACCACCGTCTTGTGCAGCTCGTCCTCGAGGGCGAGGAGTCGTTCGGACTCCTCCTTCTCAAGTCGGGTGAGCGGGACGCCGGTCATTTTCGAGACGACCTCGGCGATGACATCCTCATCGACGATGCCGATGGTCTCGTTCATGCGCTGTCGCCACTCCTGCTGGATTCGTTCCTTCTCCTTGCGGAGCTTCTCGGCGGTGTCGCGGAGTTCGGCAGCCTTCTCGTAGTCGGCACCCTTGACGGCCTCGTCCTTGTCGACGGAGAGCTTCTCGATCTTCTCCTCGAGTTCGGCGAGGTTCGGCGGCTTGGTCATGCTCTTGAGTCGCAGGCGGGCGCCCGCTTCGTCGATCACGTCGATCGACTTGTCAGGGTGAACCCGAGCAGGGATGTACCGGCCCGAGAGTTCCACCGCGGCCCGAAGGGCACCGTCGGTGATCTTGACCTTGTGATGCGACTCGTACTTCTCACGAATTCCCTTGAGGATTTCGATGGTCTGTTCCGGCGACGGAGGCTCGACGACGATCGACTGGAATCGGCGTTCGAGGGCCGCGTCCTTCTCGATGTACTTGCGATACTCGTCGAACGTGGTGGCGCCCACGCACTGGATCTCGCCTCGTGCGAGGGCTGGCTTCAGGACGTTCGACGCATCGATCGCACCTTCGGCACCACCTGCACCCACCAGAGTGTGGAGTTCGTCGATGAAGAGAATGACGTTCTTGGCCCGTCGAACCTCGTTCATGACCGCCTTGATTCGTTCCTCGAACTGGCCGCGATACTTGGTTCCCGCGACCATCATCGCGAGGTCGAGCACCACGAGTCGCTTCTCCCAGAGAAGATCGGGAATCTCCTGATTGACGATCTGCTGGGCGAGTCCCTCAACGATGGCGGTCTTGCCCACACCGGCTTCGCCGAGGAGGACGGGGTTGTTCTTGGTTCGGCGGCAGAGCACCTGGACGAGGCGTTCGATCTCCATGGACCGACCGATCACCGGGTCGAGTTCGCCCTTCTTGGCGAGTTCGGTGAGATCTCGGCCGAAGGAATCGAGGGCTGGCGTCTTGCTCTTACCGGCGGCACGTCGTGGCCCGCCTTGAGCTCCAACAGTCGGTTCACCGGCTTCGGGAGCCTGTTCCTCAGGTTCGACACCGGCGCCGAGAAGGTTGAGAACTTCGTCTCGAACCTCTTCGAGTTTGAGGCCGAGGTTCATCAGCACCTGGGCGGCGACGCCATCGTGCTCACGGAGGAGGCCGAGCAGGAGGTGTTCCGTGCCGACGTAGTTGTGGTTGAGATTCCGAGCTTCCTCGATCGCATACTCGATGACCTTCTTGGCTCGAGGCGTCTGGGGGAGTTTGCCCATCGTGACCATTTCGGGGCCGCTCTTGACGAGTTTCTCGACTTCGAGGCGAACCTTCCGGAGATCGATATCCAGATTCTTGAGGACGTTGGCGCCGACGCCGGAGCCTTCCTTGACGAGCCCGAGCAGAATGTGCTCGGTCCCGATGTACTCGTGGTTGAACCGCTGCGCCTCCTGATTGGCGAGGGCCATGACCTTTCTAGCTCTATCGGTCAGTCGTTCGAACATGGGAATCTCCGGTTTGGCTGGCAGAACGCCAATCACACTCATGGTACGCACGTCCCACGATTTGGGTCGTCCGTTCATCGAATGGCGGCAACCTCTGTGCCGGAACCATTCGTACTCCTTGCATCGGCCCCGAAAGTACGCGGATCGACCAGATATCCCGAATCGGCGCGATGAATCTGCCCGTATGGTGGAATCGTGAAGATCCTCTTTCCTGCCATCCTGACGGTTTGGATTTCTCTCGCCTGCAGAACCGGTGAGGCGGCATCGTGGGAATTCTGGGGTTGGAGGGATGCAGGGCAGGGGTATTTGAACGATGACTTGACTGCTCAGCGTGGTGGGATCAACCCGGTCGACGAGGTGGACTCCACGCTCCCGGACGGTCAGGTGGTCGTCGAGACGCCGTTTTCGCTTCGAATTCGGGATCTGAAAGGCACCCACCACGCAGGCCGGGTATCGCAATTCGATGACCAGGGGCTCTCGGGAGAGATCGGGACCATTCCGTGGATCGATCTCGCCCCGGCGGACCGATTCCGAATTGGCCGAGACGCCCTTCGGAAGAGTCGCCGAGACGACGTGGCGGGGCGTGCATGGCTTCTCTTCATGCTTCGGAGTACCGACTCCGGCGAATTCTGTGATCGAGCAGAACGACTTCTCCGTGCGAGAGCCGGTGTGGATGCCGATCGGATCATCGCCGCCGCAGAGATGCGAGCGCAAGAAGTGCGTGGCAACGCTGAAGCGGTTCGATTGGCCGCAGAATCGCAGAGGCTCAAGCAGGGGCGGCCGCATCTTCGTTCGGCGTTGGTGGCACCATGGGCGGTGCCGGACCCGATCAAGCAGGGTTTTTTGGCCGAGCAACTCCGGATCAAGGGCGAATCCGCCGCCGAGGGGCTCGGGCTGAAGGGGGTTCGAACTGGGTCGACCGTGGTGCTTGGATTGGCCTCGTTGGAGTCGCTCGCGCGGGACGGCGTCGCGTTTGACCGGTTGACCAGCGAGATCGCGCCGCGTCTGGGCCTGAGGCCGGGTCGCAATCCCTTCCCTGGGGCGTTGCTGGTGATGGAGGTCGTCGATCACGACACGCTCCGGCTCATGGCAGGGACGATCTTCGATCACGAAGCTCCTCACGATGACGACTCGATTCTCTTCCCGACCGACGACGGGCCCTTCGTCATCATGGCGATGCCCGACAACGACCGGATCGCGGCGATCTCCGCGGGCATGTCCGGCGGGGATCCCGTCGAGATGCTCCGTTCGCTTGAACGAGCACGGATCGTGGCCAGAGCGTGTCTGGTGCACGCGCACACCAGACGCTCACTCCCTGCTTGGCTGGTCGAGGGCATCGCGGAGTATCTGGCGTCGACCCTCGTCGCGGATGCACCCGTCGATTCGATCCGCCGCCGTCGGGCACTGCGGTCGATGCGGAGCGGGCGCCATCCCGGTTGGATCATCGAACTCGACGGCGACGACGAAGGCTTCGATCTCGACGGTCTCGCGCGTGATGTCGCCTACATTCTGGTGACGCGGTTGTTCGAGACCGACCCCGGACTCCCCGCCGGTCTCATCGCCGATCTCAAGAGTGGCATGACGCCCGACGAGTCGTTCCGTCGTCGCATGGGTGGTTCGATCGCCGCCTGGTTCGACGATTCCGCCGAGTGGTTTCGATTCAACGACTAAACGCCAGTCCGGTCAGCTTGGCGGTCGGGTCATTCGACGTGTCCTTGTCTGCGGTCGCAGGGTGAGACGATCTTCGTCGTCGATACCCGTCTCGAACGCACCCGCCCCCTCCGGCGTGAGCCGAAGGGGGCGGGTGTTGTTGTTTTTGTCAAACGTTCTTCTGAACCGGCTCAGGCGACGCGGTCTCGTCGGCGACGGACGCCGGCGGCGCCACAGGCGAGGGCGGCGAGTCCGCCGAGACCCGGGAC
>JAPKCC010000114.1 GCA_028823105.1 Phycisphaerales bacterium
CACTCGGGAACCAGATGGCGACCTGGGTCACGACCTCGTCGGCGGTTGGAAGCCGGTTGATCCAGACCACGGCTTGGTCCGATCGAAATGCGTAGGTGCCGAGCGTGATCTCGACATCGCCATCCAGAAAGAGCCTCTTGGTGTCGTCGACGGTCCAGTCGTTGACCTTGCCGGCGTCGATCTCCAGATCGTGCTGGATGGGAAGGATCGGGAGGACGAAGCCCCCGAGACTAGATCCATCGATCGCGACCTTCCGGGTTGAAGGGGGCGGATTCTGATCTTCCTGAGCGCTCGGATCACGCGGATCACGCGGATCACGGTTGCCACCCAGCCCGCCGACGGAGATTCCGCTGATCAGGAGGCTACCGAAGACCGCGATGAGAGAGGGATGAAGCATCGTCGATGGAGATGCTACCGATCACATCGATCCGGGGCCGGATTTTGTCGATTCGGCATGGTTCGACTCAGACCCGATATCCGACCATTCCCGGATCCGTCGAGGTGAGTTCCTTGAGCAGGGTCATGCTCGCGATTCCGACGATGGTGAAGACCGTCATCAGGAGGCAGGCCGGCCAGAGCCCGAGGGCCGCGAACCAGGCCGCCGCATAGACGCCGTGCCACATGGCGCCATACCGCCGGAGTTTCTCGGCGCCGAGGGTCCCCCCGACCGGGCCGACTTTTCGCCAGGCGATCGCGATGAAGGCAATGACCGCGA
This sequence comes from Phycisphaerales bacterium, assembly GCA_028823105.1. GTDB lineage: Bacteria > Planctomycetota > Phycisphaerae > Phycisphaerales > SM1A02 > UBA12014. Next base: position 716 of record JAPKCC010000114.1, read on the forward strand.
GGGCCGGCCAGATGAGGTTCTCGAGTCCGAGTTCGCCGGGAAGGAAGTACTGCATCGGATCTCTCCGAGCGGCGATGCCGAGGATGACGATCGACCAGAATCCCCACCCGATCAGGATTCCCGCGAATCCCAGTCCAGTGAGTTGCGGACGCTTCCCCTCAAGCTGATATCCGATGACCGAAGTCACCAAGACATGCGTGAAGATCAGCCAGACCGGCAGCATGAAGGCCATCTCGTGATTGGGGACCAGCATGTGCGTGACATGTACCAGGCCGGCTGTGATGACTCCGATCGCGGGGAGGTGCTTGCCCGCGGCGTTGTAGAAGAGCGCCGCGGTGGCCGCGAGGACGGCGAGGACGAGGCCGCCGGTTCCGAAAGGGATGGCGGCCGCGATGGCCAAGAGGAGGGCTCCGATCGTGATCACCACGGCTTGCCCGGCTCGAATCCTGCCGGCCGGCAGGGGGCGGTCCGGGCTGAAGGCCGCGTCATGCCGGAGATCCAGAAGGTCGTTCAGACTGGTGGCGAACGCGAAGAGGCCGACGGCGAGGAGGGCCGCGGTGACCAGATCGATGGCCAGCGGCATCTCGAATACCGGAAGGAGGTCGTACCTCGTGTCGGTTCGGGTGTAGATCACGACGAACCACACGTCAGCGATGGCACCAAAGACCAGTGAGAGCCGGGTCAGTTGGAAGGCGGTCAGGAGTTTCTCGGCGAACCGTTGCATCGGCGTCGATGCTACCGATCGGGCCGGGTTGCCGTACGATGCCCCGCCGTAGAGTGATCGTTGGCGCCCCGCCATCGGCCGCAAAAACACGAATTTCTACTCATGACCACATCTGACACCATGGCCGCCGATGCTTCCGGACTCCGAGTGGCCGTTCTGGTGAGCAGGTACCACGTCGAGATCACGAGTGCGTTGGAGACCGGGGCTCGAACGGCATTCGCCGAGGCCGGCGGTGATCCCGGGCATCTCGAGATCTTCGATTGCCCGGGCGCGTTTGAACTCGCCGGACTCGCCTCGGTCGCGTTGGAGACCGGCCGGTTTCATGCGGTCGTCTGCCTCGGGTGCGTGATCCGTGGTGAGACCAGTCACGACGCGTGGATCAACTCCGCCGTCGCCAATGAACTCGCCGCGCTCTCGAGCCGCCACGGTCGTCCCGCGGCGTTCGGGGTGATCACCTGCAACGACGTGAGCCAAGCGAAGGCCCGATCGGGAGGGGTCCGTGGTAACAAGGGCATCGAGGCGATGCAGGCCGCGATCGGCGCAGTCCGCGTCGGCGCTGCCATTCGACAGGGACAGGACGGAGTCGTTTCATGAAAATCGATCGCGATGCTCGCCGATGCGCCTTGCAGGCGATGTACCAGTTCGATGCGGGAGCCTCCGACGATCATGAGGTCGTGAGGGGTTCACTCGAGGGATCCAGTGCCGCTTCCGCAAGTCAGGAGAAGGGCTTCGCGTTAGCGACGATGGCTTGGGAGTTCCGGAAGGAGAGCGACGAGATGATTCTTCGTTTCTCGCCCGACTGGCCGATCCATCGGCAACCCATGGTGGATCGAAATCTCCTTCGCCTCGCCTACTACGAGATCAAGCACGGTGATACTCCGGCGAAGGCCGCGATCAACGAGGCGGTAGAACTCGCGAAGGAATTCGGTGGCGAGAAGTCGCCGGGATTCGTCAACGCGCTGTTGGATCGCGTGATGCGTGAGGCGGCTCCGTGAGGTTTTTCAAGAAGGCGGCGGGTGCGGTACGCAAGGGGTTGGCTCGCACTCGGTCGGTGCTTGGCGCCGGTCTTCGATCCCTCCTCGCCGGTCGCCGACTCGATGATGCACTGATCGACGAGATCGAGGCGAGCTTGATTGGTGCGGATGTCGGCGTAACGGCGACCACCGAGATCGTCGGCGAACTTCGAGAAGCGGTCCGAAAGGGCGAGCTAGAGAAGGGCGAGGATGCGATCGACTTCCTGAAGTCGCGCCTGAAGCGACGATGGGACGAAGTGCCGGTCGACATCGTGGTCGCCGATCCGGCACCGACCGTGATCCTTGTGGTTGGCGTCAATGGGGTTGGCAAGACCACCAGCGTGGCAAAGATCGCCCATACCCTGCGTGCCGAAGGACGCAGTGTCGTCCTCGCCGCCGCCGACACCTTCCGCGCCGGAGCCGTCGAGCAACTCGCGATTTGGGCGGATCGGCTCGGCGTCGACCTGATTCGCGGGGCCGCGGGCGCCGATCCCGCGGCAGTGGTTTTCGACGCGGTGGATGCAACCCTCGCTCGGAAAGCCGATGTGCTGCTCGTGGACACGGCGGGACGTCTGCACGTCGAGACGAATCTGATGCGGCAGTTGGTCAAGATCAGGGAAGTGATCGCCCGCAAGATCCCGGGAGCGCCGCACGAAGTGCTGCTGGTGCTCGATGCCACCAGCGGGCAGAACGGGCTCCAGCAGGCGATCGTCTTCGGCGAAGCGGTCGGCGTGACCGGCATATTCCTTGCCAAGCTCGATGGGACGGCGAGGGGCGGCATCGTGGTCGCCATCCGAGATGCCTTGAAGGTCCCCGTGAAGCTCGTGGGAGTGGGGGAACGGGTGGAGGACGTCCAGCCGTTCGACCCTGACGCCTTTATTGACGCGATGTTCGCGGCCGAGAGCGAATCCCCCTCGACATCCTGACGGCATCTCGTACGATCATGGAGAGGCGGGTCGCGGATGGTCGAATCCACCAGTACCGCCTTCGCGAAGTCCGTTTCACGAGAAGACTCAGCGGCGTCCCCGCAAGAGGACCGGGAGAAACCGGGCAGGTGGTCACCGGTACAGGTCCACATCGACTTATAGGCAGGTTGACTACGGAGAGGTTCTCGATGAATTCCACTCGCGCCAACTCGACTCACCGAACCGCAGGATTCACCCTGATCGAAACCCTTGTGGTCCTCGGGATTATCACCGTTCTGGTTGGAATCTCCATTCCGACGCTGCGAGGGATGCGTGAGGAGGCGCGATCAACGGAATGTCGGACGACGCTTCGCGAGATCGGTCTCGCACTCTCCGCGTACCGAGCGAACATCAACGATCGCATTCCGTCCTGTGAGCCGCTTCCCGCGGTGATCGGAGACGAAACCGAGGGTGGCCTTCCCGAGGTGCTCGACGGGTACCTCGACAAGGATTGCATCTGCTGGCTCTGCGGCGCGGATGGTGACCCCGAAAGCACGGTCACTGGGACCAGTTACCTCTACGTCCCTGGATTGCTCCGGTACTCGCCTCAGATTCAGATCGCCGTAGGGCAGGCTCTGATTCCCTACCTCGAGAATCCGGATTGGAATCCAACCCAGCTCGAACTGATTCGTCGCAACATCGAGTCCCGTGAACTCATGGGGGTTTTCGTGCACCAGACAGGACGTCGCCTGCCGTTGCTCATCGACAGCCAGGATCGACATCCGATCGGCGATCTGATCCCGAGGAATGCCTTGTTCACTGACGGAAGCGTGGCGCAGATGAGAGAGACCTTCTCCGAAATGGAGGATGGTGGATGATCGGAATCGCCGAAGGATACGAGTCGATTCGATACCGGATCGAGCAGCTCATCAGTGGTCGGGAGCGAACGGTCGCCAAGGCGTCGATCGCCACGGTGGCCGGGGTCCTCTTTCTGTTGATCATGGTCTGGTGGCTGGGTTCGAGATGGCGGCCTCCACCGAGCATCTTCGACTCGCCGGTGGATGATGTGCTCGGCTATCTCGCGCTCGATGATTTCAACAGCCTGAGTCTCGAGGAACGGATGCGGTATCTCACCGAGTTCGCCGGCCGATTTCAAGGATTTGCGCAGGACGAATCCGCGTCCGCGGCGGCTTTTCTCGCCGGGATCACCGGTCCGACTCGCGAGCAGATGCGTCAGAACGCCCGGATTCTCGTCAAGGACGTGCTCCTTGAAGGGGCCGAAGGCTACTTTGCGGTCTCGGAAGCGGATCGCGGAAAGTTCCTTGATGACTGGATGGCCGGATGGCAACGAAAGGCCGAGGAGATGATCGGGCAGGGAGCAGACGGTCGATCGGACGAGGAGCGGGCGGCGGAGATTCGCGCAGACGCTCGTGAAGACATGACCCGCGAGCGTGATGCGGATCGCATTCCCGGTCTCGACGGGCGGGCCGCGGAGCGGTTCATCGGGTTCTGGCAGAGTGATGTCGATTCGGCGAGCACGCCTCGGGAGCAAGGCCAGATCATTCGTTTTCTCGACGATCTGCGGGTGCACGTCTCGAAACCCCCCGGGGCATGAGCCACTCGTCGGATTCGCTTCCAGCGCTGGAGGCCGTGCCCGAAACGGCGGCAGCGCTCGAACGCGACGAATCCGTGATCGTCGTGGCGCCGCCGGGTACCGGGAAAAGCACAGCACTTCCATCGGCCCTCCTCGAGCGGATCAAGGGGCGAGTGTTCGTCACGCAGCCACGACGGCTCGCGGCCCGAATGCTGGCAACGCGCGTCGCGGAGATTCGAAAAACTCCGATTGGGGGAGAGGTTGGTTTCGCCACCCGAGCCGAACGTCGGGAGGGGCCCAAGACGCGGCTCTGCTATCTGACGGAAGGTCTTCTCCTGAGGCGACTGCTGGGCAACGGCGGTCCTCGTCCGGATGATCTCGTGATTCTCGACGAATTCCACGAACGATCGATCGACGCTGATCTGCTCTTCGGACTGCTTCGAGCCCGCGGGGCTCGGATGCTCGTAACCAGCGCCACCTTGGATTCGACCTCGCTCGCCGAGACGCTCGGAGCACGAGTGATCGAGATTGAAAGCCGGCTTTATCCGGTGGAGATCAGTCATCGTCGGGCGCCTTCCGCGGACCCGATCTGGGAACTGGCCGCGGGAGCAGTGCGGGAGGTTCTGACGGATCAGGAGGACTCGGGCGACGTTCTGATTTTCATGCCCGGCAGATTCGAGATCGATCGAACGGTGGAAGCCTGTCGGCGCATCGCCCCGGGTTGCCACGTCGTGCCGCTGCACGGTGGTCTGCCGCCCGCCGCCCAGGATGCCGCGGTGGCGACCGGAGGCCCGAGGAGAATCGTCGTCGCGACCAACATCGCCGAAACCTCGATCACCATTCCTCGCGTGACCACGGTGATCGACTCCGGTCGAGCCAGAGTCACTCGATTCGATCGGGATCGTGATCTCGACCGACTGGTGACCGAGCCGATCGATCGATCTTCGGCGACCCAACGAGCGGGTCGAGCCGGTCGCATTCGTCCGGGACGATGCGTGCGTCTGTACACCGAATCCGAATTTCTCAGGCGTCCGTTGCACGGAGATCCGGCGATGGTTCGTGAAGATCTTTCGGCGCCGTTCCTCTTACTGGTGGCCGCGGGCTTTGAACCTCGGTCGTTTCCATGGTTGGACCTTCCGAGTTCCGAAGCGACGTCGCATGCTCGAGCCGTGCTCGCGTCCATCGATGCGGTGCGGGACGACGTGGTGACCGAGGACGGTCGTCGCATCGCCTCGATGCCGGTAACACCCCGGGTGGGTCGATTCCTGCTTGAAGCGAGCCGCCGAGGTGGGGGACGACTTGCGGCCGCATGCGGCGCCGTCCTTGGTGAACGGGACGTGGCGCAGAATGTCCCACCGGCGAAGCTCCGGGGTTTCCTGAAGTCGGGCGATCCGCGAAGTGATCTGATCGCTCGGGCGAGATTGCTCATGCAGGGTGATCGTGGCGGTTCCGGTCGTGATGGCGGGGCCCTGGCGGACGCAGGTCGCGCTGCACGAGACCTGACTCGGATCATCGGAGACGAGGCGGAAGGCAACCCGGATGCGATCGGACCGGCGCTGGTGGCGGCGTTCCCGGATCGAATCGCCCATCGCCGTGATTTGACCCGGGACGAGTGCACCCTCCCGGGCCGGCGCAACGTCGTGTTGGCACGCACCAGCATGGTTCGGGACGCGGGCTTTCTGATCGCGGCTTCGATTCGCGGTGCCGAGAATCGTGGACGAGGGACCACCATCATCGATCTGGCGACGCCACTGGCCGAGTCCTTTGCGGTGACGACGCTTGGAGACCGCCTTGGCCGGGAAGTCGGTTTCGCATTCGACCGAGCGCGTGGATTGGTCGAGAAGGTGACGGCCCGAACGCTTGATGGCATTCGCATCGACGAGTCGCGTGCCAGCGTCACGACCGATGATCGAGGCGCCGCCGCGGCGTGCCTGCTCGAGGCGATCGAATGCGGCGATGCCTCGATTCCCGGATGGACCGACGAGGTGGAGGCGTTCATCGCCCGGGTGGAACACGTGGCAACCTGGTTCCCAGATGAGGGGATCTCGCCCCTTGAGCCGGACGACCTGCAGGTGCTTCGAGCGGAGATCGTGGGCGGTCGGCATCGGCTTGCGGATCTTCCTGGTGCTGGGCGAACCCTCGAGATTGTTCGCTCCGGGCTCGAATGGTCGAAACTCGATTTTGTCGAACGAATGGCGCCGACCCGCCTTCCGCTGGGTGCGGGGAGATTCGTCCGCCTCGCCTGGCGGCGAGGAGAACCCCCCCGAGGATCCGCCCGAATCGGCGATCTGCTCGGCACCGAATCAACGCCAACCGTGGCGGGAGGGCGGGTTCCGATCGTCCTGGAGATCCTGGCGCCGAATCGACGCCCGGTGCAGGTCACCGATGACCTCGCCGGATTCTGGACAAACGCCTATCCGGAAATTCGGAAGGAACTTCGACGGCGGTATCCGAAGCATCCTTGGCCCTGAGATCCGACCTTGGTCGAGGATCTCTACTCAAGGCGTTACAATTCGTCACGCATTTTCCGAATCTTGAAGAGTCAAAGCCGAAGCGATGCTCGATTTCCTTAATTTCGGTCGCAAGAACAAAGCCACTGCTGACGACGCCCGTTCGTCCCGGAGTTTCATCCGGGGAACTGCGGACGGCAGTGTCACCATCGTGAACCTCGAACGGACGGGTTGGGTGTTGGATCCGGACGGAACTGGTCGATCGATTCTGGACGTCAGGCCTGCTTCGGGTGGCGAGGTCTTCGACGAGAAGGACCATGAGGATGGATTGCGTGGAGGGTTCTTACGACTCGGCCGCGAGAGCACCGAGTGTCGCCTGCTTCGTTCTGCGATCGACCGGCGATCTCTGGTGATCATGATCTACCCGGGAATCGCTCGAATGAGAGGGATCGCCAGCGAACTTTTCGAGGCGTTCCTCAAGCGACGATTCAAGGTGGAAAGCCGTGAACTCGATGCGATCAAGCTCTACGCATCATCGGTTCGACCCGACGCACATCGATTCGTCCGGAAATTCCGAGGGCTTGGTGCGGACCAGGTCGTCTGCAATCTGACCGGGGAGGCCTTCAAGTATCTCCATCTGTACAAGGTCGATCGGGACGTGACGATCGACGCGGTGGACTCGGACTGGCCCCTCGGGAGCGAGACCGAAGACCAAGCCTTCGTGAAACTGACCGAGAAGGCGATTCGTGGCATGGACACCGAGTACTTCGACCGCCTTCGACAGGCAATCGCGTCCCGTACGCTGCTCCTCATATTGCCGGAGGAGCGATCTCAACGACTCGCCGTTCTGGGCACGACTGGACGTCTTCTGCTGAAAGCGCCCGGGGGCGAAATCGACCTCGGGTGTGGAAATGCGATGCACCTGTTCCGATCTCGAGGATGACCGGCTCTGGTTTTGTCGTAAGCCACTGATAACGCGGAAGTTGCGATCATTGATTTGATCCACGCAATCGTGATCGTTACACTCTCGATATGCCAGCAAAGAAATCTCGTCGCGGTGGCGGCGAATCCTCCGGGAAGCGGCCAGAAAGCCGCACCACCCCCTCTGACACGACGTCAGGGGCTGCAGGGGCCATGATGGCCGGAACCGACTCCGAAGTGACCTCCGAAAGGCCCTCAACGACCG
>JAPKCC010000027.1 GCA_028823105.1 Phycisphaerales bacterium
GACCCCGAGACCGGGCTGTACATGGGCGAGATCACCGACATCACCGCGGCTGGCAACGCCGGCAAGCTCTCGCTCACCGTCACCGAGGGAACCTTCAACTACGGCGGCGCCGCCGACTACACCGGCAACACCACGATCAGCGATGGCGGTACGTTCCGAATCGACGGCGACGGTGTCGGCACCGGTCTGGTTGAAAACACGGAAAACCTGCTGGTCACCGGCGGCACGCTGCTGCTCGAGACCAGTGCTCGTCTGGAAGGCAGCGGAGATGTGGCGGTCTCCAACGGTTCGACAATCGATATTACCGCTGACGCGACGAACGGTGCGAACCTTGAGTTCGACGGAGATGCAACCATCGACGGTTCCGTCACGCTTTCCGGCGACCGCGGCGCGACTCACAACCTCATCTTCGGAAGCAGCGGGGCGGACACGGCCAGGGTTCGGGGATCGATCACCGCGTCCAACAATGCGGGCGCCCTCTTTAATGGCGACCTGAACGTCGGTGGGGAAATCATCCTTGAGGACACCGCGATCGCGGAGGTCAAGGGTATCCTCGAATTGGACGGACTCATCGACCTGAGCGGAACTTCGGGCGACGGTCTCACCATCGGCGACGGACTCGACATCACGGCTGGTGGGCAGGTTCAGGCCGCAGGGTCGCGGACCGTGACGATCACCGGCGACAGTACCGTCGCGCTCGGTGGCGGCGTTCTGCTCGAAGACGACTCAGCCATGACCCTTACCGGCGACCTCGACAATGCAGGTACGTTCTCGCTCACCGACGCGGCCACGCTTTCGGTGACGGGGGACGTGACCGGCAACGGAAACCTCACTCTGGAAGACACCGCTTCGGCCACTGTCGTTGGCGACGCCGCGTTCTCCATCATCCAGGCCAAGGAGGCTTCCATGGTGGACGTGACCGGCAGCCTGGGGCTCACCGGAAACAGTTTCTTCGAAGCAGGTACCACGCTGACCGTCGGGGACATGCTGACCATCGGAGATCCGGCGGATCTCACCGCTCCTGCGATGCTCGAGTTACGTGCAGACGGCGTGACGCAAATGTCCCTGACTGCCACCAATGGCATCGAGGTGGTCGCGGGTTCGACCCTCGTGGCGAACGCGAACATCGACACCGCTATGCTCACGTACGCGGGCAGCGTCTTTGCCGGCGTCTACGGCAACTCAACCGGCGTTCTCAATCTCCAGACCGGCGACCTCGTCTCCGACTCTTCGGACGCAAAGATCACCGTGAACCTGACCGGCGACTACGTGAATGATCTTGCTGCCGGCGACTTCGGCCAGACGTCGGTGGTCAACGTCGCCTCCGGAATGAGTAACTTCACCGACAGCGGAAGCGTCTTCGTCGACGTCCTCGACTTCTCCTACATTCCCGACGACAAGGACATCGTTCTGTTGAACAGCCCCGGAGGCATCACCGGGGATGCAGACGTCACCACGAGCCAGGACGAATCGGTCACTCGAACTTGGTCGATCAACCCGGACAACGGGGGTGGATTCGATCCGCTGACTCAGGTCTGGGCCCGATCCGCCGCCGATTACACGAATACGCTCGCAGGAACACCCGAGTATCTTCGCGGTGTCGAGCTTAACTCCCTGCGACCGTCTGCAAACAGCGATCCCACGAGTGACTCCGGCATCCTGCTCGGGGCATTGGACGCCATCGACGACGCCGCCGAGTACGCGGCCGCCCTCGAAGGCGTGGGGCCCACGGTGCAAATCTCGGCCGTCCAACTCGCGACGAACACGCAGTACTTCAACGTACTTCGCAAAGAGATCCAGCGTCGGCACGCCACCGTCCAGCAGCGCACACCCGCGCCGTTCCGACTGAGTAACGGCACCGACTACATGTCCGCACAGGACGACGCGGTGCAGACCAAGATTCGTCGAGCCGTTCGACAGCCCTCGACTGCCGAAGGCTTCGGTGTGTTCTGGGGTCGGAGCATCGATACCCCCGACGAAGGTGACATCGCCGGCATCTCGGGTAACGAGTACGGCGGGCTCGGTGGTTTCGCGTGGGATCTCAGTGAACAGTGGGTCGCAGGTGTGAACCTTGGCTACTCGCAGCTCTCAGGTGATGTCAATGGTGGTTTCGGCAACACGCGAGTCGGCACGGTTCGAGGTGGTGGCTTCGTGAGCTGGGACGAGGGAGGCGGGCTCTTCTTGGATATGCAGCTCGCCGGTGCCTGGAACCACTATGACTTCACTCGATTCGTGCCCAACACCGGACTCAGTGCAACTTCGAAGGCCGACGGATTCGAAGTCGACCTCTCGGTGGGTGGTGGGTACCGCGTCGAACTCGGTGAGTCGTGGGCGATCACCCCTGAAGCATCGATTCTCTACTCGTACCTGAGCACCGGCGACATCAACGAGGATAGGTCCTCGGCCGCGGCCCTCGACATCTCACCCGGCGATCTCAACGCACTGATCAGCCGGGTCGGTGGAACGCTCTCCTGGAGTGCGTTGCCCGGGCTGGTCATCGACGGTTCGCTCGGTTGGCAGGGCAACTTCAACTTCAACAGCAGCTACGACGTGAGCCTCGCCAATCAGGCCACGAAGCTGAACATCGCGGTCGACAACCAGACCATTAACACCGCGTACTACGGTCTCGGCGTGAACTGGACCCCGACCTACAACGTCAACGTGAGCCTGCAGTACGAAGGTCGTACCGGCGAAGGGTTTCACTCAAACATGGTCTACGGCGGCTTTTCGATCGGTTTCTGATCGTTCGACGCTTCTCCACTCGCTTTGAGTGGTCTTGAGACAACAGATCGCCTGCCCCCTCTTTGAAGAGGGCAGGCGATCTTCCTTTGAAGCATTTGCGTTTCGGCGTATCGGTTCGAGCGGTAGCATGCCGGTATATGGACCAATCGCTTCGAACCCGGGTCGCAAAAATGCTCTGCGTCGGCTTTCCCGGTCATTCACCCGATGCCGACCTCGCCGATCTGGTGACCGAGGGCGTGCGAAGCGTGATTCTCTTCGCGCGGAATGCCGGTTCGAGAGCAGAAGTCGCCAAAACGATCGCGGCGGTCAAACGGCTTTCGCCCGATCCGCGTGGCGATCCAATCATGGTCTGCGTCGATCAAGAAGGTGGGAACACGGTTCGGTTCACGGAGGGATTTGATCCGCCGCCGCCCATGCGTGACGTCGGCGGTGCCGGAGTTGATGCCGCGTCGGCCGTTGGACGACGGCTCGCCATGGATCTTCTTCCGGTGGGAATCGATCTCGACCTCGCGCCGGTGATGGATGTCGACAGTAATCCGGCCAACCCCGTTATTGGCCCGCGGTCCTTTGGGATCGAACCGGGGATCGTCTCGGCCTGTGGCGCCGCGATGATCGAGGCGATGCAATCGCGCGGACTCGGTGCCTGCGCCAAACATTTTCCAGGTCATGGAGACACCGATCTCGACAGCCATCACGATCTTCCGGTGCTGCGACACGGGATGGAACGAATTCGGCAGATCGAACTTCCCCCGTTTGAAGCCGCGATCGAGGCGGGCGTCGCGGCGATCATGACGACCCATGTCGTCTTTGAAGCGATCGATCCTGGGGTGCCGGCCACCATGAGCCGGGCCGTGATCGAAGGGCTTCTCCGCGGCGAGCTGGGTTTCCAGGGGGTGGTGATCTCCGATGATCTTGAGATGGCAGCGATCGCGGACCAGACCGAAGTCGGCGAGGCGGCGATCCGGGCGGTCGAAGCGGGCGTCGATCTGCTTCTCTGCTGCCACCGCCCCGAGCGACAACGGCGAGCGATCGATGCGCTGGCCGAGGCGGTGACCGAAGGTCGACTGACCGAGGCGCGAATCGACGAGTCGATCCGACGGCTCGAAACGTTCTTTGATGCTTATGTAAAACCCCCGGAGTCCGCATGATCCACCCAAGACCGAATTTCTTCCGATCGAGTCGCGTCTCTCGATGTATCGCCGCGCTCGGCGCGGTCATCGTGGTTGGGGGCACTCAGGGAGCCTTCTTCAACGAGCCGCCCGAATCGGCGTCGCTCGAACCGACGAAGGATCTTTTGACGTCTGTGGTTGAATCGCCCACCGCATCACGCCTTCGAGCCTGGCATGATCTGCTGGGATCGGAACCGCACGTGGCGGGGGGAGCGGGAGATGCCGTCGTCATCGCGGCGATCGCGGGCGCGTTTCAAGGGATGGGATTGGAGACCGAGGTCTGGCGATTCTCTCCGTTGCTCTGTCGGCCGGTCTCCGCAAGTCTCACGATCGTCGAGGGGACCGGCGCATCGGGCGCCGCATCGACATCAAAATCAGGCGATCAAGGCCGTCGACGTCGTGGGATCATGTCGCTTTCGTTGCAGGAGAAGGAATTGCTCGCTGATCCAGCGACGCGGCATCCGGAACTTGATCGCGGATGGAACGCCTACTCCGGAAGCGGCGAGGTGGAGGCGGGCGTGGTCTACGCCAATCGCGGTCGTCGCGAGGACTTCGCCCGGCTTCGTGAACTCGGGGTGGACTGCACGGGGCAAATCGTTCTGGTGCGGTACGGCGGAAACTACCGTGGCTTCAAGGTTCGATTCGCGGAGGAGGCCGGTGCGGCTGGCCTGGTGATCTTTACGGACCCCGGCGATTCGGGCGATGACCGGGGCCCCACCTGGCCGGACGGCGGATGGGCCAACGACACCTGTATCCAGCGAGGATCGATCGTCACACTCCCCTACAAGGGAGATCCGCTGACGCCGTTCGAGCCGTCGATCCCCGGCACCGAGCGTCTCGCAATCGAAGAGGTCGGGCTTCCCGAGATCCCGGTGCAGCCGATCGGCTACGCCGCGGCGACTCGGATCATGGCGGCGATGAACGGCAGCCTGGTGGAGGATGCCGCCTGGAAGGGCGGTCTCGATGTTCCGTATCGCCTCGACGGAGGGGATCTCGAACTCCGATTGGAAGTGCAGCAGACGCGTTCAATCATGGAGACCGCGAACGTCTTTGGATCGATTCGCGGATCGGAGTCGCCCGACGATGTGGTCATCGTCGGGTGCCACCACGATGCCTGGGGCTTCGGCGCGGCGGATCCATTGGCGGGCACAATTGTGTTGATGGAGACGGCGACCGCCTTCGCCTCCGCGTTGGAGCAGGGCTTCCGGCCGCGGAGAACCGTGATCTTCGCCGCCTGGGGCGCAGAGGAGTTCGGGATCATCGGGTCCAGTGAATGGTGCGAGGACCAACGAGATCGGCTCGGCGCCAACGGCGTCGCGTACATCAACCTCGACATGGCGGCGATGGGGACGACCTTCCGGGCATCGGCCTCGCCGTCCCTGCAGTCTGCGGTGATTCGTGCCGCCGGACTGGTCGAGCAACCTGGGAACGACACCGGAACCGTGCGGGATGCATGGGCCGGCGATCGGGAGACTCCTCGGCTTGGTGATCTCGGAGGTGGGAGCGATCACGTCGGATTCCTTTGTCACCTCTGCATTCCGAGCATCTCCCTGGGCGCTGGTGGCAGCGCAGGCACCTCGTACCACTCGAATTACGACACGCTGGCCTGGTATCGATCGACCGTCGGCGAGGACTATGACGGCGCGCTGATGGTGACTCGGCTCTGCGCCGCGCTGACGGCGGATCTGGCAGACGCGCCCGTTCTTCCGATCGAACCGTCGGCGATCGCCCGGGATCTGCCTGCCCGCTTAGAGAAAGTCGCTCGAGCGGCTGATGCGGCCGGGCTGACCATTGATCTCTCGCCGCTTCTCGACGAGCTGACCGCGCTGAATCAGGCGCTTCTCGCCGCGCAGAAGGCGGTCGAATCGGTGACGGATGATCGGCGGCGATTGAAGGTGAACGCGTCGCTCCGGCTGCTCGAACGGGCTTGGGGGGAGGATTCGGGGCTTCCCGGACGGCCGTGGTTCCGGAATGTCTTTGCCACGAGCAATCGAGACAGCGGATACGGGGCCGTGGTGCTTCCGCTGTTCATGGAAGCGATCGTTGATCGTGACCAGGCGGCCTTGGATCAAGCCTTTCTGCGTTATCAGGACGCTTTTCGGCGTCTCGCCGCATCTGCAAAGGACATTTCGGACAGTCTTGATTCCTCCTCAGAGGACTCCTGAGACCTCAACGTATAGAGCACTCTGGAAAGGAGGTTCCTGATCAAGGCTCAGCCCAATGCCATGATTGCGCAAAAAACGGCGATATTGGCGTGGAAACGAGCGTTTATGGTGCTATCGTAAGGGACGCAGGATCGGTGTTTTCGCCAGCTTTGAGGCGGTGTTGACGTGAAATCAGTACCCATCATTGGGGTGAAGCATCGGAACCTTTCGTGCTCTACGACGTCTGAATACAGGCGAAGAAGAGTGATGACTTGATCTCAGACTCATCAGGCTCATCAGGCTGATGTTGCTTGGGAAGGTTCAAAGGTCGGGTTCACTCGAAGATCCTCGTTCGTCCTGAAGACTCATCAGCCTCCATTTGGAAAGTTCCTCACCATGTCGATTCGTCGAAACCTCCTTGCCGCTGCCGCCGTCTTCGCCGGCCTTATGAGCAGTGGCTCGGCTTCTGCTCAAACCCTTTCGACGAAGTTGTTCGCGTCGGGGCTTGCTCGTCCGATCTTCATCACTCAAGCCCCCGGAGATGAAGATCGACTCTTCATCATCGAGAAGCAGGGACGGATCCGGATTCTTAACACCGTGACAGGAACGCTGAACAGCGACTACTTCCTGAATATCGACTCGATCATCACGGGCGGCACCTCGACCAGCAGTGAGCAAGGGCTGCTCGGACTCGCGTTCCACCCGAACTACCAGAACAACGGTTACTTCTACGTCAACTACACGGCGGTCGCGGGCAGTGGCGACACCGTCGTCCGTCGGTACAGCCGCGGCGCTGACGCGGATCACGCGGTAACCTCCGGCGCCATGACGCTGCTCACGATCAACCAGCCTTATTCGAACCACAATGGCGGCATGATCGCGTTCGGTCCCAACGACGGCTACCTCTACATCTTCACTGGTGATGGTGGCTCCGGTGGTGATCCCGGCGACCGTGCCCAGAACACCTCGAGTTCCCTGCTCGGAAAGACGCTCCGTATCGACGTTGACGGCGGAACCCCGTATTCCATTCCGCAGAGCAATCCCTTCGCAGGCGGTGGCGGCGAACCTGAAATCTGGAACTACGGCCTCCGAAACCCCTGGCGATCGACGTTCGATATGGCGACGGGAGATCTCTACATCGCCGACGTCGGGCAGAACAGCCGCGAAGAAATGGATTTTCAGCCGGCCTCCGCGCCCGGTGGCGAGAACTACGGCTGGCGTTGCATGGAAGGCGCCAGTTGCTATACGAGTTCGAGTGGATGCACCTGCAACGCCTCGAGCCTCACCGACCCCTTCTACACCTACGGTCACAATTCCGCAGGTGGCTACTCGATCACCGGCGGATACGTCTATCGCGGCTGTGAGATCCCAGAGATCGACGGCATGTACTTCTTCGCCGACTACGGGACGTCCAACTTCTGGTCAGCGACCCGGAATAGGAACGGGTCCTTCAACGTCCAGAGTCGAACCTCCGAACTCCGGTTCTCCAGCGACGGTGGTGGAACCCTGAGCAACATCGCAAGTTTTGGTCAGGATCTGCAGGGTGAGATCTACATCTGCTGCCAGTCTGTCGGTCGGATTTACAAGATCATTCTCGCCAGTGGCGAGACCGATTGCGGACCCGGACCGATTCCCGGCGACTTCAACGATGACGGTCTGGTCAACGGCACCGACCTTGGCTTCTTCCTCTCGCAGTGGGGGCAGTCAGGCGGAGAGGCCGATCTGAACGGTGACCTGATCGTCAATGGAGCCGACGCGGGCATCCTCTTCGCGAACTGGACGGGCTGAACTCAACCCGCCGGTCGAAGATATGAATTCGAGGCGAGCCCGGTCTTCAGACCGGGCTCGCCTTCTTTTTTCTACGTGCCCCGAATCCTGACTTGGTCTTTGCCGAGAGAATGGTGGGGTCATGTGGTTCCGAGGGTCAGCCCGGCGGAGGGCGGAGAGCATCTACACTATTCGCATGAAAGCCAATCACCCCTTCATTCCCACCCTCGTCCTGCGTTTCGGGGGGATTCTCGGTCTCGCCTTGCTCCCTGTCTCCTGTGGTGACGATGCAACGCCACCAGCCACCGTGGGATCGACGGGTGAAACGAACCAGCAATCGACCGCGGGCCCCGAGGTTTCCCCTCCCTCGCCAAGCCCTGCTCGGGCCAGCGGCTCTGAAGACATGCTGGTGCCAGGCGGGTACATCAAGATTTCTCCGGCCCTTCTCGACTTTGGGGCGGTGGGCCCGGGAACCGTTCATCCCACGACGTTCCGGATCGCAAACATCGGCACCCAAGACGTGGTCGTCGAGAGTGTGACGCCCAGTTGTGTCTGCACCACGTTGACGGATCTCACGGGCGTGACGATCCCGGCGGGCGCCACGATCGAAATGTCAGCCTCTCTGGACGCCCCGAGACAACCAGGTGAGAAGGAGGCGAAGGTTTTCCTTCGGATCGCGGGTGTCGATTCGGTTGCCATGGTGAAGATCAAAGGCATGGTGACGTTGCCGATCCAGCCCAGTCCGACCTACGCCGATGCATTGAAGGGTGTGACCACTGGATTCATCGATCTTGCGTCGCAGGATGGAAAATCGTTCTCGGTCGTCGCATCAAACGGATCACCCCCGGTCTTCGAGGGGTTCGATCCCTCGGTGGATCAGCCTCGAAGTTCATATCGGTTGAAGTGGTCGATCGCGGGACTCGCGGGCCCGTCCATCCCGCGTTGGTGGATATTCACCACGGATCGAGCCGACTGTCCGCTCGTCCCATGTCGACTTCGTAACGAGAACACGGGCGCCCGTCGGGACATGGAACGAATGACCCGACATTGGATCATCGACGACGACTTCTTGGATCTTGGTTCGGTTCGGATCGGTCAGCCGATTGATCTGACCTGCATCATCAAGCACTACAACCCCCGAGGTGGAGGTGCCGTAGAGCAGGCCAACTGGTGGCAGGTTCTCGGCGTCGGAAGCGCATCGCCGCAGTCGCTCCGGGCGGAATTCAAGGGCGTCGTCCGCCTCAATGATGAGGAGGCGGAAGTGCGGATTCAGGTGACGCTGACCGGACCGCCGTCAGACCTGATGGTCGGTCTCATCGGGATCAGGACTTCGACTGGGAACGGCCTACTTGAAGTTGCCGCGAAGGTCGTTCAATGAACGGGACCGATACGTTCAGCGATCGGCGGGTTGGAGACGTGGTGGAGGTATTCCGTGCCGCCGCGGATTCCATGCTCTCCGCGGCGAATCGCGAAGGGTGCATTTCGAAGATTCCGAGCCAGGGTCGTCTCCTTGCGACGGGAGATCTCCACGACAATCCGATGCACTTTGCGAAGGTGGTATCGCTTGCAAAGTTAGATGCCGATCCGGACCATCATGTGATTCTCCAGGAGCTCATCCACGGGGAACGAACCATGAACGGGCTCGACTTCAGCTATCGCATGCTGGTGAAGGTTGCGTTGCTACTGCTCGAACATCCCGGGCAAGTGCATCCGCTCCTTGCGAATCATGAACTGGCGCAGATGGCGGGCCATTCGGTCTCGAAGGGCGGGGGCTGCATGACGGCCCGCTTCGCCGATGGGCTCGAATTCGTCTTCGGCGACGATGCCGACGCCGTCGCGGAAGCGATGGGAATCTTCGTGCGAGCGCTACCGCTCGCGGCTCGGACCGACCATGGAATCTTCTGTGCACACTCGCTGCCAGGGCCGGCGATGATGACTCGCTTCGACCTCGGCATCGTCGATCGAGATCTCGTTCCCGATGACTATCTCCCACTCCATGGGAGCGCGTGGATGATGGTCTGGGGAAGAGGGCATACGCCCGAGCAGATGGAAGCGATCGCCGATCGGTGGGGCGTCTCCCTCTTTCTGCTCGGCCATGCGTTCGTGGAAAACGGAATCGAGATCGGCGGCCCTCGAACGATCTTGCTCAACACGGACCATGATCGAGCTGCGGTTCTTCCCATTGATCTTGGGGAGACACCTCCGACGGTCGAGACGGCCATGTTCTCATCGATTCCGCTTGCAGCGTTTGGGCAAGAGGTATGACCACGAGCACGGTGACAACCCCTGCCGTCGCGATGCTTCCCATGCTGGCCATCGAACTCTCCCAGCGTGCCGGTGGCGCAGCGGTACGGACCATGGACGGGGCGACTCACACCTGTGGATTCGAGGGAGGACGCCGTGATCGCGACGACGTCCTTCCAGGAATCGAATCGGTATTGACCGATTCCGGAGTTCGAGCCTCTTCGCTGGCCGCCGTAGCGGTCGACGTTGGGCCGGGTGGATTCACGGGTCTTCGAATCTCTATCGCCGCAGGACAAGCGATTGCGGAGGCTGCTTCGGCAGTGGTGATCGCGGTTCCCGCGGCACTCGTCGCGGCCGAGTCGACGCCGAGTGTCTCGATGAAGACGGGAACGATCCTCGTGTGCTCCGCCGCCAAGAGCGGAACCGTCTGGTGTACCCAGTTGACTCGTGCCTCGGCCGAGACGCCTTGGAGAGTCCTTGGGGATCCCGGAATTGTGGATCGACTGAGCTGCGAGTCGACGCCATCAGCGGTGCTTGCGGATGAGCATGTCGATGCGTCCTTGCTCGAGACGCTCCGCGGTGCTGGAGTCCTGCTCGCTGAGCCGGTCTTCAAGGCGTCATCCGTGGCGGACATCGCCATGCACGGAGGTCCGGACGTTCGCGTCCTCTCCGACCCCGCCTTGCTTCTGCCGTTCTACCCTCGGGAGCCTGAGGCCGTTCGGAAGTGGCGGGAACGGCCGACCCGATAATCTTCCACGGCTTGGCGCAACCCGCAAACCTTGACTGAATCGCCACCGGCAGACGGTCGATGTTCATCGATATGGCCAGTGCTGAATCGATTCTTGTCGATTCCTCGGGTCTTTGAGGAGAGACGCGGTATGACCGACAAGAACAAGAAGCGAATACTTGCGGAGAAGCAGGTTCTCACCACCGGCGAGGCTGCGGAACTCTGCAGAGTGAGCCAGCAGACGATCATTCGTTGTTTTGACAGCGGGCGTCTCACGGGTTTTCGCGTTCCAGGCTCACGTTTCCGCCGCATCCCAAGGTCGGAGTTGATTCGCTTCATGCGGGTCAACGAGATTCCGGTGGACTTGCTTGATGACGATCAGGTCCGGGTGCTCGTCGTGGACGACGATCCCAGCATCGTGCGGATCATCGAGGAAATGCTTGGTCACGAAGAGCGGTTCAAAGTTAGAACCGCGTCCACCGGCTACGACGCGGGCATGATGACTAGGGAATTCCGGCCGAACATCATTTTGCTCGACTACATGCTTCCGGATGTGAACGGCAACATCGTCTGCGAGCGGATCAAATCTGATCCCGATCTCGCCGACACCAGAATCATCATCATCTCGGGCGTGGTTCGGCAGGAGGAGATTGATGGCCTCCTAAAAGCCGGGGCGGATGCCTTCATTCCGAAGCCTTTTCAGGTCGAGGAACTCATCCAGAAGATAGACGAGCTCATTCTCGCCTGAAGGATTCGCGGCCATGATGGATGCATCACTCGTGCGACGAGCTCAGATCCTGTTCGGAAGGAGCGGTGACGGCTTCGTGGACGCGGGCATGGAGAAAATCGTCATGCAGACGAAGGTGCTCTCCGGGATCGTTCGAGGTCTGCATCAACACGCCACCGGAGCCGCGATCGTCGTTGAATCGACCGCGTCGGCTCAATTGCTCAAGCCATGCGCGGAAGCTGCGTGGTCGGAGTTCCCAGAGAACGCCCAAATTACGGTTCAGCACGATGAGGCCGAGGTGGGACTGTGCGTTGACGTCCGGAGAATCGCCGAGATTGCGATCGAAGCGGTTTGAAACGCCTCAGATGACAAGGAAGACGTCTGTATTTGCATCCGAGGTTCAATCGACCCGCTCGATGGCCGATGGTCTCTCTTGGTTGAGGATGACGGTTTGGGGTTCGGGCAAGCAGGGCTCGAACACGCCTTTGATCCGTTCTTCAGCCAGAAGACCGCCGGACGGCGGACAGGCTTGGGCCTGGCAGTCGTCCGTCGAATCGCGGAAGCGCACGGAGGCTCGGCCTCGGTGCACAACCGAGCCGAGGGAGGGGGATGCCTCGTGGTGTCCTTTCCGATCCAGAGTCCAGACGAAACAACTCGATCCGCTGCGTGAAGCGGACGAGCAGGAGTAGGGGAGCCAACGATGAACTTCGAGCCTGAGATGCCCGGCATGAACACCCATTCTTCGGATGGAACGAAGGAGTCGCACTACCGGATACTGGTCTGCGCTTCCCGTCCCGAGACATTGACTCTCGCGGCGCTCCTAGAGGCCGCTGATCAGATGTATCGGTGCACGGTCACCAGCGATGTCAAGGAATTCCGCACGCAACTGCTTGTAGATCGTTGCGAAGTGATCTTGATCGCCGCCGATGACGTTGATCTGGAATTGACCAACGATATTCGACGCCTCCAACCTCATGCGTCCATGGTCTTCGCTGCCCCTTCCGTCGGGGTCAAGGATCTGACCAAGGCCATGCAGGCGGGCGCCGTTGACTTCCTGACCGGCCCCTTGAACGCAGAAGAAGTCGAGGATCGAATCAAACTCGCGGCAACCCGAAGCATCGAGCTCGTCGAACGAGAAGAGCGCATGCATCGGCTTCGCAGTCTGAGTCGCCGCATCGACGCTGAAACCGAACAGCTCGAGGACATTCCGACATCGGTGACGAACTTGGATTCCGCTGGCCCGTTTGCCATCGAGTCTGCCGCCCCGCAGGACGATGATCGTCGTCTCGACGAGGTGGCGATGTGCAGTGAGTTCCGCACGCTCATCCGGCAGGAACTTGACGTCGAAGATCTGCTTCGGACAGCCCTTGAATATCTACTGGTCAAGACCGGCCCGACGAACGCGGCCGTCTACCTCGCCGGGGGTGATGAGTCATTCGGCCTTGGAGCGTACGTCAACTGCGATCTTTCTCGAAAGTCGGTCGAGCCCATGCTCAGGCGACTCTGTGACGAAGCCTGCCCGGCGATCTCCGAGCACGCCGACGTGCTCCGATTTGAGGACGCGAAGGAGTTCATCGCGGAGTGCGACCTTGGTACGGAGGTGTCCACGGACATCGAGATGGTCGCTGTCCCCTGTCACTTCGACGGGGAATGCCTCGCGGTGATGTTCCTTTTCCGGAGTGAGGCCGAGTCTTTCGAGGACTCCGTGGCTCAGACGCTTGATGCATTGCGGGAGATCCTCGCGGAGCAACTCGCCACGCTTATCCGCGTGCACAATCGGATGGAGAACGCCTGGCCCGAGGACGTCGTCGATGAAGAGGGCGATCTTGGATGGGATGACCTCGCCGCGTGAGCGAAGTGGTCAGGTCCGGCGTGAATGTGGATAGGTTCAGGAGGCCAGGGTCGAATTCGAGTCCGACGCCGGCTCGCGAAGAAGCACGGTGACCCCACCGGTCACTCGGTCTCCCTTCGAGACCAGGATCTCGATTCCCGGTCGATCACGAATAATCAACTCGGTCGTGGAGCCGAACTTGATCATGCCGAAGCGGTTGCCGCGTCCGACTCGATCACCGGGAACCAGCGGGCAGACGATTCGTCTGGCGATCGCGCCTGAGACCTGTCGAACGCCGATCGGCTCGCCCTGCTCTGACTTCAAGACGATGAGATTCGATTCATTGACCTTCGCCGATTCTTCGGTGCGGGCATCTAGGTATCGGCCCGGCCGATGCGTGACGGAGACCACTTCCGCATCGCAGGGGGCGCGATTGATGTGTACATCAAGCACGCTCAGGAAGATCCTGACGAGGACCGCAGGCTGTCCATCGGTCGCTTCATGGCCGTCGAGTCGCTCTACCAGGCTGACCTTGCCATCCGCGGGCGACAGCAGATCGTGATGATCCTGCGTGGCAGGTCGTCGGCCGAGAGGATCTCGAAAGAAGCCGGCGATGACGATCCAGCAGAGGCCGATGGGGATCAAACTCCACCACAGCCCCATGATCGCCGCCGGAATCGCGATCAGGACCGCGATCACGGTCGCGATTCCCCATTCGCGTCGGCCGTATTTGCTCAGAAGCACGGAGTGGTGCCCAATCGAAGGCGACGTCGGTCGGCTCCGGGCGATGCCCGGAACCGGTGGATCATTCGGAGGCCTTGCCGATGAAGAAACCGAGCAGGCCGAAGATGATGAGGGCGCCGATGAGGCCGCCGAACCAGATCATCATGCCGCTGGTCATCATTTCTGCGAGTGCGGGCAGGGTGCCACTGGAACCGACGAATGCCATCAGTGCGACGAGGCAGAGCGAAGCCACTGCGACGATGCCCATGCCGACACCGAGGCCGGACCAGCCGCCTTCGTAGGACTCGACGATCATTGGAACGCCGCCGATGGGCATGCCGCCGCCAAGATTGTTTCCGCCGCTCTCCGCGCCGGCTGCCTCGAAGAGGCCACTCGAACTTGCGGGGATCGCCGGGTCGTCATCATTCGAATAGACCTCGTCGAGGAGTTCCGCGCCGAGGGATGTGTCGTCCGACTCTCGAGTCAGGTCAAGCAAGCCACTTCCACTGCCGACGGTCTCTAGAGAGAGGTCGTCGTTGAGAAGGTCATCGCCCGAGGCTTCGTTCTCGAACGCGCTGATTCCCGTTCCCATGCCGCTTCCCGCGAGGAAACTGTCGTCAGCACCGGCGGTCTTGGAGTCTTCGAGTCCGATTTCTCCGCTCATCTCAAGGGAGACTTCGTCGCCGTCGATGCCGGGCGCCGAACCACTCAGGCCGAGTGAGTCGGCTTCGCCGCTGTCATCGAGATTGATGGAGAGGTCACCGATGTCGTCGGTCGAGGAGATCATGTCGATCTGTTCGACGCGGAACATGTCCTGGCCTTCCTTCTTGAAGGACTGGACTTCACCGCTTTTCGCCATCGCCATGAGCTCGTCCACGGACTTCCCGAGCTTGCCAGCGGCCTCTTTGGCCGAGTAGAACATCTTCGCCATCGGATCTACGTCTCCTGGGCCGAAGGCCCGGTCGTGGTCAATCAATGGTACGAGGAGGCCGGATCCGGCCCGCCTTCCTACCTTTGAGGATCATGGAGGATACCCCGAGTCCGAGGCCCCCGCAAAGCGGGATTCGCAGTCATGTCCTCATGGTTCCCCTCGGGGTTCGGGTTCTTGGGCCACAATGTCCGAATGTCCGGTTCACCAACACAAACCGAGCCCGGGGTCGGTCCTCTACAGCCTAGGCCTCGCTTCAATGCAGAAAGCACGGTTCAGTGTCTGGAGGAGTGGTTTCCCGGTCGTTGTCGGGACCTCCCTTGGCGTCGAACGCGGAGTCCGTGGCGGACTCTGGTGAGCGAGCTGATGCTCCAGCAGACCCAGGTCTCCCGGGTCGCCGAACGGTTCGAATTCTTTCTCGGTCTGTTCCCAGACGCTCACGCCATGGCGGTGGCCGGTGAGGATGCCGTCGTAGCCGCCTGGGAGGGTCTGGGGTACTACCGCCGGGCCAGGCTTCTGCATGCGGCCGCAGTCCGGATCTGCGATCTCCATGATGGCGAGGTGCCGGCCTCCACCGAGGCCCTTCTCGCACTGCCGGGCGTCGGTCGGTACACCGCAGGATCGATCGCATCGATCGCTTTCGGCCGCCGCACCCCGATCGTCGATGGCAACGTGATTCGAGTCGTCGCTCGTCTTGAAGCGATCGATGCGGCCGCGGACGATTCCGATCTCGTCGCGCGGTGCTGGGAGACGGCCGACACTCTGGTCAGAGCCGCGGCGTCACCCGGAGTCTTGAACGAAAGTCTGATGGAGCTCGGAGCGACGGTCTGCAAGCCTGCACTGCCATGCTGCGATCAATGCCCGCTTCAATCGCAGTGCGCCGCTTTTCAGTTTGGCTCGGCGTCACGAATTCCCCGCCCGAAGCGTCGAACGGTTCGTCAGTCTGTTCATCTCTACCCCGTGGTCATTCGGCGTGGCGATCGCGTGCTTCTTCGTCAGCGGCCGGATCGAGGGATCTGGGCGGGTCTCTGGGAGATGCCATCCGTCGAGTCTGCGGACCCACTCGACCAGGCGGCGATCGAATTGGGGCTTGGATTCAAGGTCGAAAAACTCCGCCCGATCGAGACCTTCAAACGATTGCTGACGCATCGTGAAGTCCACTTTCACGTGTATGAGGCGTCGACGCGGATTCGACGAGGTCACTGGTGCGATCGAGCGGCCGCCTCCAAGCTTGCGATGGCGAAACCCATGCGATCTCTCGTGGATCGCCGTGTCTGGTCTTGATCGGCCGGTGGGTCAGTTCCTTGAGCCGACGGTCGCGAGCAGTTCATCTTCGTCGCGTTGATCCCGATCCTCGCGCCCGCCCGGATAGGCGATCCGGGAGTGGTAGATCGCGCAGAGGCTCTTGATGATCGAATCCTCGATCACCCTCAGCTCTCGGAAGGTCAGATTCGAATCATTGAGTTGACCATCATCGAGGCGGCGTCGACTCATCTTCCTCACGAGCGATTCGATTCGACTTGGCGTCGGGTCGCTCATCGCGCGTGTGGCGCTCTCGATGCCGTCGCAGAGCAAGAGGATCGCTGCTTCGCGGGTCTGCGGCTTCGGGCCGGGATAACGGAACTCGAATTCGTCGACCGCGCCGCCCTCGTCGGCGGCCTTTTCGCGTGCGGCGTGGAAGAAGTACTCGACGAGCGAGGTGCCGTGATGACTCTCGATGAAGTGCCGGAGAACTTTCGGAAGGCCGTACTCCTGCGCGAGTTCGAGGCCGTCCTTGACGTGGCCGATGATCACCAGAAGGCTCATGGCCGGGCTGAGCTTGTTGTGCTTGTTGTTGCCGCCGCCTTGGTTCTCGATGAAGTACTCGGGCTTATTCAACTTGCCGACGTCGTGATAGAGCCCCCCGACGTAGACCAGGCGACTATCAGCGCCGATCGCTTCCGAGGCATTCTCGGCGATGGAGGCGACGGCGAGCGAGTGGTTATAAGTTCCGGGTGCCCGGGACTGGAGTTCTCGAAGAAGGGGCTGGCGGGTGTCCCGAAGTTCCGCGAGGGTGAGTCCGGTGGTGATGCCGAAAAGTTTCTCGATGCTCGGCATGATGCCGAGCATGAAGAACCCGGCGAAGAGCGTGCCGGCTCCGGCGAGCGCCGCCTGCACCATCACCTGCATGGGAGCGCCGGGTGTGTCGAGTGGAATGGCGGCGAGGCCCTGCGCGAGGAACACGATGATGGTGGCGATTCCTGAGAGCACCGACGCTCGGACGAACGTGCCGCGATTCGGAATTTCCTTGAGTTGGAATGCCAGGCAGGAACTGGCTGCGAGCAGGGCGATCGCATAGATGGTGTGTCCACCGATGGCGACCGCGATCGACACTGAACCAAGCAAGCCGGCGAAGATCGCGATCCGCCGGTCGTAGGCAAGGGTCAGAGTAATGGCGAGAATCGAGATCGCGAGAGTGGCGCCGAAGGGCGTCAACCGGGGAAACGCGACCGCGAAGAAGGTGCCCAGGGCCGTGCATCCGACGAGCAGAAGAAGGACGGCGGTCAGCCTCGGAGTGCTTCGTGCGATCCGGGGATAGAAGGCGGTTCCATGTCCGGCGAGAAGGACGACCACCACCAGGGCGAGGAACATCCAGCCCGCGATTCGACTCCAAGTGCCGCGGATCCCGCCTTCCTGGAGTGCGTTGGCGAGCGCCAATCCACCGATCTCGATCCGCGATGCGTCGAGCACGTCTCCTCGGGCATAAATGACTTCGCCGGCAGCGTGTTCGATAAACACGTCGGCGACTCGGTCTGCGGCTTCGTCCGCGGCGAGGGTGGTCGCAGCCGGATCGAAGAGAACGGTTGGACTCGGACGGTTGATGATCGCGGCGATGACGATCTCCGCGGCATCCCGCGGGAATCCAGAATAACGAGCGAGTTTGATCAGGCTCTGTCGCACCCGAGTGGTCATTCCATCTGGGACGAGTTCGATGGCTCGCTGTACGGTCACTGCGGTGGACCGATCCGGAACGCGAGGGGCGATGGCTTCGCTGTCGCCCGGTTTGGGTGCCGTCGCGCCGTCCGACGGATTCGTGTTGTCTGCCGCAAGGGGCTCGATCTCAGTAACTTCGATCGATACCGGCGGCAGGACCTTCCGCGTCGAGACGGTCGTGAATTTCTGGAATTCGAGCGTCTCTAGAAGAGGCTCATTCTGCCAGAGTGCGTCGACGAATTCGTCCACCGATTCTCGCCAGGTCGGCGACGGACCATCAGGAGTCTGGTATCGCTGCAGTACGGAGAGCGAGGCGTCGGTGAGTCCGAACTGGTCCTGCAGCCCGAGGTCGACATCGTCGAGGATGAGGGCGGAACGAACGGCGACGGGCAGTCCCATCAACTTCGCTCGGAGGTCGGCAAGATAGGTCGGGTCGGCGTTGTAGAACCGAGGTGCCGCACGGCGCGCCTCGTCGCGACGTCGTTGAGTCTCGTCGTCGTCGAGCACGCGGAACGCGAGCGGATTCACGAGACTGTCCGTGGCGACTTCGCCAGGCCAGACCCGGGGACGGGTCCGTGCCCAGGTGGTCACCACCGTCAAGAGCATCGCCGTCACCACGACCGCGAGGACGCCGTTGACGAAAAGTGGTTGCCGCGCAATCTCGGCGACGGTCGGCCCTTTGGGGCGGATCGCCGCGGAGATTCGGCTCCGTCTGGTCGAACGAGGCTTGAAGATGCGTGAGAGGAATCCGATGGTTGTGGTTCTCTTCGGTCGGTCGGCGTGGAAGATCGGTGCGGTTTTGGCTTGGCCGAATTTTAGCGGCGGTTGCTGGTGGGAATCATCTCCAGCCTCATACGGCCCGCTTGTTCCATCAGTTCATATCGACCATTTTTGGGGAGGAGACAGACGCGATACCTCCTCCGGTATCCAACAGCGGGACAAAACGCCCAACGCTTCGGAGGGTTTTAGATTATAGGACGTTCTGGGTCCCGCGGCCGATCCTTGGCCGGGTTGCGGGCGTTGATCATGATCGGCCTCGGGGGGCGTGAATCTTCGGGGTCATGGCATCGGGGTACCATCGCCCGTGTGATGCCTCGACCGACCCTTCGCCAACTGATTTTTTGCCTTGCCTCCGGCTCTCTAGTGTCGTTTCCGACGTTGGTGCTTGGTGGCTGCAGCGGCAATCCGCCACCGGCCGCAGCGTCCAACGAGAACTTCACCGCATCGGGGGCGACCTCCGCACCCGGCATGGATGATCGTTGGGCGTCGATCGTCCTCGACGCAACGCAGCAGCGTGAGGTTCGGGATGCCCTTCGCGATGTGGTCTTCGGCGAGATCCCGCCGCTTCGGGTCGCCGAATTCGGCGTGCGTTTCGAGGATGTTCCGCGGGCGATTCTCATCGCCGCTCCCACGGTGGAGATGGCGGTGATGAAGCAGACCTTTGATCCTGCGATCGTTTCGTTGACGTTCCTTGATCCCTCCGGTCAGGAGGGGGTGGCGAGCATCGTTCTTGGCCGAATGACGGCGCTTTCCAGCGTGAAGTATCTGGTTCCGGGAGATAACGTCTCGGAACAGACTCTCAGGATGCTGAATGCCATCAATGGCCTACTCTGGTCGAACGACACCTTCTTTGCCGGATCGAGCGGGCATCGACAGGCGTCGGCTCGCGCGGAGGTGGAAGGTGTTCAGGCGGTAGGAATCCTCGAAGCCGCGGTCAAGAAGTCGGGTGGAACACCGCTCGTCAGTGCATTCGAGCCGGAGAAGTACCGGATCGACCTCTTGATGCTCGATGATCAGCCCGCGCGGATCGACGTTCGACGCGAACCCGATCCCACGGTTCTCTCCTGGAAGGCCTGGGCGGGAACCTTTCCCATGCCGGCGAAGGCGTCTGCCCTCGGTGCGGCCCTTGATAAGGCGCTCCGGGAATGGGGTCGGACCCCGTCGCCGACGGAGATTCGCGACGTTGCCACCGATCAGGACTGATCAACGAAGCCGATCAGGCTCCGGCTGCGATCGGATCAGCCTGCCGGACCATCGATTCGACGGTTGAAGCGATTCGAAGCAGGGTCGTCTCACAATACGCTGGTGTCTGAAGGTGGAGCCCCATCGGGAGGGATTCGCCATCCTCATCGATCATGCCGCCAGGAACGGAGATCGCCGGAATTCCGGCGATGTTCGCGTTGACGGTGTACACGTCGTTGAGATACATCGAGATCGGATCGAGTTCCGCCCCGATTCGAAACGCGGGACACGGCGAAGTCGGGCCGAGAAGAACGTCGCATTTTTGGAAGGCGGAATCGAACTCTTGCTTGATGAGTCGTCGGACCTGGAGTGATCGCTTGTAGTAGGCGTCGTAGTATCCGGCACTCAAAACATAGGTTCCGAGCATGATCCG
Source organism: Phycisphaerales bacterium (assembly GCA_028823105.1). Taxonomy (GTDB): domain Bacteria; phylum Planctomycetota; class Phycisphaerae; order Phycisphaerales; family SM1A02; genus UBA12014. The sequence continues at coordinate 20,371 of JAPKCC010000027.1, forward strand.
GCGCCGAACCTCCGGGCCGAATCCTTCAGTTCTGGTGCGGGCGTAGAGTTCCTCAAGGCCTTCGCCGGGGCGGGGATCGGCGCGATATCCGTAGCGGATGCCGTCGTATCTTGAGAGATTGCTGCTCGCTTCCGCCGGGGCGATGACGTAGTACGTCGAGATGCCGTGATCGGTCAGTGGAAGATCGATGTCTACGATCGTCGCTCCCGCAGCGCGAAGCGATTCGATGATTCGTTGGAGGTTCGCCGTGACTCCAGGGTGATTTCGATCCGTGCAATGTTCGCGAGGAATTCCGACTCGTAGTGAAGACGGGTCGATCGGCCCGTCCGCCAATGGGGGTTCGACGGCAAGATCGGAGGTGGTGGCGTCGTGCGGATCGATGCCACCGAGCACTTCGTAGATCATCGCGGCATCACGGACGCTTCGAGCGATCGGCCCGATCTGGTCGAGACTGGAGCCGAAGGCAACCAGCCCGTATCGCGAGATCCGCCCGTAGGTTGGCTTGAATGCCACGCAGCCACAGAAGGCGGCGGGCTGACGGATCGAGCCGCCGGTATCCGAGCCGAGCGCGGCGTCGGTGATCCCGGCTGAGACCGCCGCGGCGCTTCCGCCGCTCGAACCACCGGGAACGCGGTTGATTCCGTGGGGATTCCGCACCGGACCCCAGGCGCAGGTCTCGCTCGAGGAACCCATCGCGAACTCGTCCATGTTCGTCTTGCCGATCAGGGTCGCGCCGGCATTGAGGAGTCGGGTGACCACGGTCGCGTCGAAGGGAGATCGGTAGTTCTCGAGCATGCGGGAACTGCAGGTCGTGTAGCCCTCGGTCGTGCAGAGATTGTCCTTGAGCGCGATGACTGATCCCGCCAGCGGGCCAGGATCCTCCCCCGCGGCGAGGCGGGTATCGATCGAGTTTGCGGTCACCCTTGCGGAGTCGCTGAGGATCTCGTGATAGGCATTCAACGATGGGTTCACGGTATCGATCGCCGTGAGCATCGACTCGAGTCGGAGGCTCGTGGTCGTGTCGCCGTCTCGAACGCTTTGGACTCTCGCGGTGAGGTCGTCGCCTGGATCGAAGCACGGAGTGGACGTTACGTCGGTGGAAGGTGTGGTCATCGGGTCGTTCCGGGAGCAGTCAAGCTCCACCCTCCCCGAGCACCTTTGGAACGGCGATAAAGTGGCCTTCGGTTTTCGGTGCCATCGCCAGAAGAACATCTCGATCCAGCGTCGGTCCGGGTTCATCTTCCGCAAGGCGATTCACCGTGTCTTGGGGCCGCGGCATCGGCTCCACGCCCTCCACGTCGAGGGTCTGGAGATTGGCGACGTGCTCGAGAATCGCCAGCAGATCCACTCTCGCGGAATCGAGAGCGGCGTCATCGAGCGCGAGTCTAGAGAGGCTCGCGACCTTGGCGACATCCTCAAGAGTCGGCTGTGGTTTGGAATTGGAACTTGTCATGGAGCGAAGGGTAACGCTCCACGGCAACCTTGGCGGTTGCGGGTACCATTCTCGGTTCGACCCTTGGACGATCTCCTCCCGACGGGCAGGGGGCTGACGCGACACCGCCACCGTCCAGATCCCACCCCGCTTCCCCCTTGCTACCGGATTCGTCATCGTGACCCAGTTCCGCCGAGATGTCACCGTTTCCGTCATCACCAGAGTCGTGGTGTGTGGATTCGTCATCGGCATCGGGGTGATGGTGGCGGTGGTTCTGACCAATTCGAGTCCGACCGCCGCGCGGGTCGAGGGCGGCGAACAAGCGGTCAAGGTACTTTCGATGGAGGTGCCACTGGAAGCGGTCGCCCGGGAGTGGATTGGATTCGGAACCGTTCGAGCGCTCAATTCGGCCACGGTCCCCGCGGAAGTCGTCTCCACCGTCGTCTCGATTCCGGGCGGAATCGAAGTCGGTCTCCCCGTCTCGAAGGGGCAGGTGATTGCGCAGCTGCGTGAGTACGACTACGTTGAAGCCGCCTCGCGGATCATTGAGCAACTTGCAGAGGTCGAGGCGGAAGTCGCTCGCCTGGATACCGAAGAACGAGTCTTGGTCGAACGTCAAAGCGTGGCGACTCGGGATCTCGAACTCTCGGAGGTGGACTTCCAACGCGTGACGGATGCCGCGGCCAAGGGCGCCGCGGTCGCGCGTGAGATTGATGCTGCAGAACAACGAAGGTTGGTCGCCCGACGCGCCGTGATCACGCTTGAAGAGTTGCAGTCTCTGATACCCGTGCGAAGAAGGGCGACCGTGGCAAAACGTGATGGACTTCTCGCCACGCATCGTCTCGCCCTTGAGCAGGTCGATCGTTGTACGGTCACGGCGCCGATCGCCGGCCTCCTCTCGGAGGTCATGATCGAAGTGGGCGAGCAGGTCTCGGTGGGAACTCCGGTGGCCCGCGTGGTTGATCCACTCCGCCTCGAGCTGCGACTCCGGATTCCGGCGTCGTGTCGCGGCCGGGTGGAGGTGGGGGATCGGGTTGTCATCAATCGGACCGTGACCGCGGAACCGATCGAAGCCGCGGTCAGTCGAATCTCGCCGATCGACGATGCTACGACGCGGACCATGATGGTCTTCGTTGAGATCGAGGGTGGATCCGGTCGGATCGTGCCCGGACTCTTCGTCAGTGGAACGGTGCATGAGAGCAAGGCAGTGCTGCGAAGCGTCGTGCCCAGACGATCGGTTCGGCATCAACGCGTCATGTTGATCGAAGACGGACGGATCAGAAGCGTCCAGGCAGAATCGCTGTTTGGAATCGCGGGCGACCGCCCGAATTCCGGATTGAACGATCGGCAGTGGATGGTCCTGGCGGATCCTCTTCCCGATGGGGTCTCAATCGTGGTCGACGGGTCGAGGGTGCTTCCCGACGGAATCGCGGTTGAGCCACGGCTCGTGAAGGTCGAAGATTCCAGCGTCGTCCCGGTTGGAACCGCACCGTGAGCCTTCCGTCATTCGGCGCACGACGTCCCGTTCCCGCAAATCTTCTGATGATGGCTTTGATCCTCGGAGGGATCTACGCGGGGCTCTCGATGCGCCGCGAGTTCTTCCCCGAGATCGATCCGGAGGCGGCGAGGGTGGAACTGATCTACCCGGGCGCGACTCCAAAGGAACTCGAAGAGTCGATGGCCCGAAAGGTCGAGGACGCGATCGGGACGGTTCAGGAAGTTCGGCGGATGGAGTCCACGGTCAGCGAGGGCGCGGGGATCATCGTCGTGAAGTTCGAGGAGGGGACGGATGTCGCGGAAGCGATTGCCGACGTCGAACGCTCCATCGAGCGACTGTCGGATCTTCCGAGTGATGCGGAACGGATCCGGGTGGTGGAATTCGAGCCGAACCTTCCAGTCATCATTCTCACTCTCTTCGGGGACATCGACGAGCGGGTCCTAAAGACCTCGATGCGATCGATGATCGACGATCTGGAATCGCTTCCGGGAATGGGATCGCTTCAGATATCGGGATTACGCGACTACGAGATTCGAGTAGCCGTCGATCCCGATCGTCTGATCGAGAACGCACTTCCGGTGACTGCGGTCGCAGAAGCCATTCGAGCCTGGATGCTCGAACTTCCCAGCGGCGCGATTCGCGGGCCCGGCGGGAATGTAAACGTCCGGACCATGGGGGTGGAAGAACGGGCGGAGTCGATCGAGTCGATCGTGGTTCGCGCGGGCGTCGAGGGCGACATGCTCCGGGTCGGTGATCTCGCGACGGTGCACGACGGCTTCGCCGATGTGGAGGTCGAAGAGCGATTCGAAGGGAAGCCCGCGACGAGTATGACGATCTTCAAGACGGGATCACAGGATGCCGTCGCGATCGCCCGCATGGCCTATGCCTACGTCGCGGGAAGGAGAGGGGAACCCTTCACCGGCCCGGTCTGGGCTCAACCGATGGGAACCACGGAGTGGCAGGCCTATCAACTTGGTATTGATCGGCCGGAACCGCTCGCCGCGGAGCTGATCGCTCACAACGATCTTTCGCGGTTCATTCAGGGACGGCTCGAGCTACTCTCTCGGAACGCCTTGCAAGGCGCGGGATTGGTCTTCCTGGCGCTGCTTCTGGCCTTGAATCTTCGGGTCGCCTTCTGGGTCATGGTGGGACTGTTCACCGCGATCTGTGGAACGCTCCTCGCCATGACCGCCCTCGGTGTCACCCTGAACCTGCTCACCATGTTTGGCCTTCTGGTGACCCTCGGGATGCTCACCGACGATGCGATCGTGGTGAGTGAGAACATCACGGCGCGGGGGAGTCTGGGCGAATCTCCGGTCGATGCCGCGACCCGCGGCGGGAATCAGGTCTTCTGGCCAGTGGTCGGAACGGTCCTCACCACGATCGTTGCGTTTCTTCCGTTGACCTTCATTAGCGGAAGCATCGGAAAACTACTCGGCGCTCTTCCGATGGTCGTCTTCTGCGCGCTCTTCATCAGCCTTCTCGAGTCGATGTTGATTCTTCCATCGCACATGGTCCATGCGCTCAAGGGCATGGTTCATAGTCGCGGGACCGGCATCTTCGGCTTCGCCGATCGGTTCGCCGAATGGCGGGATCAGACCGTGGTGAAGCCCGCCACGCAGTTCTACGGGCGCCTCGCGACCAAGAGCGTCGAATATCGATGGATCGCCGCCTCGATCGCCCTCTGCCTTCTGGCGATTTCGATCGGGATGTATACCGGCGGTCGGGTCCCGTTCGTTTTCCTGCCGACCGAGGACACCGAGAACGTGGTGGTCGACCTCAAGATGCCGACCGGCACGGAACTCGCCGAGACCAGACGGATCGCTTCGAGGATCGAAGCCGCCGCTCGTTTGCAGCCGGAAGTCCAGTTCACGAGTATGGCACTGGGGGCGAGTTTTGATCTCAACACCGGCCTCGCCAATCCGGGGTCGAGTTCAATCGCTCAGATTTTCTTCGAACTCTCGCCGATCGAGAAGCGGGATCGTCCGAGCACGGAGATCATCGACTCGATCCGGAAGGCGTCAGGAGATCTCACCGAAGCGGATCAGATCTTCTGGCGAGAGATCGACGGCGGTCCGGGTGGATCGGACATCACTTTCGAAGTCTCAGGCAACGACCGGGTGGCGGTCGACTCGGCGGTCGCGGACATCCGGGCACTCCTCGCCACTTACGAAGGCGTCTACGGCATCTCCGACGACGACGAAGTCGCCCAGCGTGAACTCCGCATCAGTCTGCTCCCCGGTTCGGCATCGCTTGGCATCACGGTGGCAGAGGTCGCGCAGCAGGTGCGGGGCGCGGTGTACGGCATCGACGCTCATGTCTTCAGCGAGACCAGAGAGGACATCGACGTCCGGGTCTCCTTTGATTCCGAATCCAGGCGAGATCTCGGAGCCGTCGAACAGATGTGGATCTCGACCCGGGACGGCCGGTCGATTCCGCTCGCGGAGATTGCGAGGATCGAGGAAGCCGACGGGCGGGCGACCATCCGACGGATCGATCGGAGGCGAGCGGTCTCGGTCACGGCCGACGTCGATACCCTTACGAATCCGGAGCAAGTCGTCGCCTCGATGAGTCCGGCGCTGGAAGCAATTCGACTCAAACATCGGGGCGTCTCGATTGACAGTGGGGGACGGCAGCAGGATGTCATCGATGCCTTCGCGTCGCTTCCGATCGCGATGCTGGCGGCATGCCTGATGATCTATGTCATTCTTGCGTGGCTATTCTCGAGCTACGTGCAGCCGTTCGCGGTGATGCTCGCCATCCCCTTCGCGCTGATCGGCGTGATCTGGGGTCACTGGCTGCTGGGATTCGATCTCACCTTCCTGAGCCTGATCGGCGTCGTCGCGCTCGCGGGCATCGTGGTGAACAATTCACTCATCCTCGTCGAGTTTCTCAACAAGAACATCGAGGCCGGGCTTCCACTCTCCAAGGCGCTGGTGGACGCGGGCCAGCGACGTCTGCGTCCCATTCTCCTCACCACGATCACCACCGTGCTCGGATTGACGCCATTGATGCTTGAACAGAGTTTTCAGGCTCGGTTCCTCATTCCGATGGCGATCTCGATCACCTTTGGGTTGATCAGTTCGACCTTCCTGACGCTGCTGGTGCTGCCGGCGATCTTGGTCATCGTCGATGACTTCAGCGCCGCCGCGCATTGGTTGTGGTTCGGCATGACCCGTGCGGATCGAGCGAAGATGTTCGACTCGCTCGAGCAGAAGTCCAGCTGATTCATCCGGTCAGGCCGTCCGAAGCGGATCGCGATCGTTCCGGCTGATCGAGATCTCTGCATGCAGATCGCTGCGGAGCCGACGGCGCAGAACCTTCAACCAGCCTCGCTCGGTGTTGGTGTGACCCGCAAGAATCACTCCGCAACCGCGGCTTCTGGCGTGCAGCACGTCGTGATGCTTGAGTTCTCCGGTGACGAAGAGCGTGCATCCTTGATCGATGGCGAGGTCGAGCAGTTCGGCGCCGCTCCCGGCACACAGGCCGATCACCTCGTGCCGGCGCCGCCGATTGGCGTCATCAGTGGCGAAGCGGTCGGTTCCTAGATGGCCGCGCAGACGTTCGATGATCGTCTCGGCCGTCGCGCCGCGTTCGAGCGTGACCCGTCGGCCCGCCCCGATGGCCTGATTCGGGCGCGTTGCCTGTCGGTAGATTTCGATCGGCGGCTCTTCGTACGGGTGGAGCGAGCGAAGGCGTTCGATTGCGGTGGCAAGATCACGATCGCCGCAGACCATCTCCAATCGGACTTCCTCGACCCGTTCCAGTTGCCCACGCTGGCCTCGAACTGGATTTGATCGCTCGCCGCCGCGATAGGTGCCCATGGCGGCGAGTTCGATTGAGCAGATCTCGTACTCGCCGATGACGCCGGCTCCGGCGTCGGCGAGGCCCGCGCGAATACGGTCGACCGATTCGGAAGGGCCGTAGGTGATGATCTTGACCCTCTCCGACCCGGGGAGTTCCTCGGCGGGAATCAACGCTCGGCGACTTCCGTCGCCCACGCCGTCCGCCAGCCAGTCGTTGACCCCGTTCGGCGCTGCGTCCGCGGCAGTGTGAGGTGAGTGGATTGCAATACCGGAGGCGATCGCCCGAAGCAGGATCCGTCCGCCGGCATCCGCATCCGTGATCGTCTTCCGCGGAGAGAAGATCGGCGGGTGGTAGGCGACGATGGCGTCGATTTTCTTCCGAACGGCTTCGTCGAGGACCGCTTCGGTGAGATCGATGCAGAGGAGAATCCGTCGCACCTGGTGTTCAGCCGACCCCACCAGGAGTCCAACGTTGTCCCACTCCTCGGCGAGTTGAACCGGGGCGATCTGCTGCATGGCAGCCGTGAGGGCGGCAAGGTCGGGTGTGGTAGCCATGGAGAAGAGAGTACGCATTTCGTGGATTCGAGGGGTGACGGGGCAGGTGCTTGATCTTCGAAATCTCTCCAACATCAGGCGTGATTCGGGGGCTCGTCTTCATCGGGAAGCATCGCCTCCATCTTCTGGACGGAATCGTGGTTTCGGTGCGATCAAGTCGATATGCTTCCGGGGCGTTCGAAGGTCAGGAGCCTCGCAAGGACTTCCGATTTCACGTCGTTAAACCTGTTCATGGAGACCACGTCAGCATGCTCAAGTCAAGCAATCCAGCGTTTGGTAAGGAAACGATCCGCAACGGCGATTGGTGGAGTGATGCCGCGGTCACCGAGACTGCTTCGATCTCGGGCATCATCAACAAGACGGGGATGTTCGCCTTCGTGCTCGCGATCGCCGGGGCCGGAGGCTACGCGACGATTCAGGCGAATCCTGGGCTTCTCTGGCCTGTGACTCTGATTTCGATGGTCGTGGTGTTCGGGTCGTTCTTCTTGATTCGCGGTAGCGCCCGCATGGCTCGGAACGTCGGGTTCATCTACTCGGCTTTCCAAGGATTCATGCTGGGCGGACTCGCGGTCATGTTCGAAAACATTCTCGCGAGCCAACAAATCGCGGTCCCCGGCGGAATCGTCCTGCAGGCCTTCCTGGTGACCGCCGGTGTGCTGATCGCGATGCTCGGACTCTTCAAGGCAGGAATTCTCACCGGTGGACCGCTCTTCACACGGGTGGTGATGGTTGCGACCGTCGGGGTGATGGTGGCGATGCTCCTCTCGTTCGCCGTCAGCCTCTTCGGAGTGAGTATCCCCTTCATGAACCTCGGCGCGGCGTTTGGTGGTGGCAGCGCGGCGTTGATCGGTCTCGGTATCAGTGGGGCGCTGCTCCTCCTGGCGTCGATGTGGTTGATCATCGACTTCCGGCAGGCCGAGGATCTTGTCGCCTCCGACGCTCCCAAGGAAGCCGAGTGGTACGTGGCGTTTGGGCTCATCGTGACCATCGCCTGGGTCTATCTTGAAGCGATGCGGCTGATCTTCTACCTCGCCGCGTTTACCAGTCGGGATTGAGACGCACTCCCAACGTTGCTCTTCGAACGAGAACCCCCCTGCGTCGTCAAAAGCGGCGCAGGAGGGTTCGTTCTTTTCGATCGAGGGATCGGACCTTTAATTTTCCTGAGCGGCGACGTTTGATGAAGCCGCGGACTTGACCGCACCGCCGTCCGCGAGCGATCGCAATTCGAGTCTCTTGTCGAGGAAGTTGATCCAGGTCGAGAGCACGGTCGCGTGGCTCCAAGTGAGCGGGCTGACGGAGAGCGAACGTCCGTCACGCGGGTCGAACTGTTCCGCGAGAATCCCCGAGGGAAGGGCCCGATCGCGGCACCACCTCAGATAGGGCACGGCCTCTTCGAGCGCTTCAAGGGTTCGAGCACGGGCGATCAGCCATTTCGCATACCACAGCGTGCAGATCGCCCAGGGATTTCCGGGAACCTCGTCATTCTGACCTTGGACCACGCGGTGATATGGATCATCGGAGTACCGAGCGATGCCGCCAATATCGGTGTGGACCCACAGCTCGCGCCGAATGGTCGTCATGTGCTGCTCGACGCGGGAATCGTCCGGAGGAAGAGCGCCGAACGCGAACAGTGCGTAGGCCGACGCATCCGCGGTCAGATCCAGCCGGTAGCTTCCATCATCGAGAAGGAAGGCGCATCTCGCGAATCGCTGGCGCTCGGGACACCACATATGCCGGAGGAGTGAACCACGCATTCGGTCTGCGCCTTCTGCGAATTCGGCGGCTCGATCGAACTCGCCCAATTCCCTTGCGAAAGATGCCGCGGCATCGAGCGCTCCGATGGTCGCGGCGACCGTGAAGAGATGCACGCCATGACGTTCTTCCCAGAGATCCCAACTTGGCTTTGGGAGGCCGTTGTGATCTCGGTACTCAAGCATCCATTTCGCAGGCCGTTCGACCAGTGGTTCGTGGATCTCCTTGAGAAACTCGATGTCGCCGGAGAGATCGATGTGCTGCCGCAGCGCCCAAGTGACGAGTGCGGTCTCGTCCTGCTGAATGGGGAGCGATTTTTGGCCATCGATGATCCACGGATGCCAACTGGAGGCGAGGGTGCCGTTCGGGTTGTACTTGTGCAGGAAATAGCCGTCGGCTTCGACGACCCTCGCCGCGAATCGGAAGAACTCGTGACTCACCGCGTGTCGGCCGACCAGATCGAGGGCGTTTGCCACTAGAGCGCCATCCCGTGGCCACACGTATGAGTACGTGTCGCCTCCCATGTGCGTGATGTCGTAGTCGTTCGCGGCGATGATCCCACCGCCATCGTCGATCTGGGTACGCACCACGAGCAGGCTGCGGACGAAGAGGTCCCGGAGATCCTCATCGATCTCTTCGAGGTCCGGCCGTCGGATGTCACCGAACATTTTCCAATAGGCCTCCGTGCGATCGATCATTCGCTGCGGGCCGGACGTTCGAATGCGGTCGTCCAGACCGGAGACCTCGGCGTACGTCTTCCCGGCGGCGAGCCAGTAGACGAGATTCGCCTTTCCGTTTGACGGGACGGTGAGATTGAAACCGACCGTGGAGTCGACGGATCCCTGTGCGATCGGGTTTCGACCCAGCAGCCCGTCCTCCGCGTCTCGCCAGGTTCCTTCGGCGTCCCCGATCCGCTTCTGGCCGGTCGCCCACTGGTCGATTCCCCAGCCGCTGTCGTCTCGGCCGTTGATGAGGAAGTAGGTGTCATCCTTGTAGTGGACGAGACCGTTCGTCCGTGGGTCGTAGTTCACGGTGTCGCCGATTGCCGACTCGTTCACGGAGATGTCGTGATGGAAGAAGATGCGGACGTCCCGATCGCGACCTCGTCGATCGAAGACCTCGACGGTTCGAAAGTAGACCGGGTGAACATGATCGACGGTGTCGTGGCAGTGCAGTTCTAACCCAAGCCTGGGATGTTCGAGGCGAACATCGGTCACGAGGGTGTCGGGCTTGTATCTCAGATCTCGAATCCACTCGGAATCGTCGATCCAGGCGAATTCGCCGTCGGCCCAGACGCCGAATCGTTGCGGATGGCCACCGGTGTGATTCGGCATCCCGACATGCGGCCAGTACAGGTCTCGGACGCGATAGTGCTCGTCGAAGGCGACGAGCATGCTGCCATTGCCGACAGGGAGGTCACGAGGCATCTATGGGCTCTTTTCCGAATCGAGGAAATGGATCGTCACACTTGGGAGATCGACCCAACCGCGGACCCGCTGTAGTCCGGCACGCTTGAACGCAGGGGATGGCCGGAATTTCAGCTCTTCAAAGCTTCGACTCGACTGGTGAGGTCCCCGACTGCCGCGATCCGAACGCCGAAGTTCTCGCCGACTTTCACGGCGGTACCGGTGCCGATGGCCTTGTTGTTGATCAGAATCCGTAGTTCGCCGTTGCTCGCCTGAGGGAACTCGACGATCGCGCCGCATACGAGACTCACTGCTTCCGCGAGCGGCATGCGCCTCTGGGCAATCTCGACGATCAAGGGGACTTCAAGCGAGAGGATGGAGTTGAGGTTCGAGGTCATAGTGGCGGCGTTGGTTCTCGGACGTAGGGTTGGAATTCCGGTCCCTACTTCATCGGCTTCGCGAGGGCATCTGGTGCACTCCCGGTCCGAACCGCCTCGCCCGCGGCGGCTCCCGAGGTCACCGGACTGCGTTGGAGGAGCCTTCTGGGTGGTCGAGGTTCCGGGGTCGACTTCCAGGATCCCCCGTCTCGTGGGCTCGGGCGGCCGGAAGGAGGATCAATTTCGGTCGGTGGTGCTCCATCGAGATTCGAATTCCGCGGCGTGACGTCCCCGCGAACCCTGAATGGGTCGAGGATGGGTCCGGTCTGGGAATGAATGAGGCGGACGCGGGGTCAGTCGCCGCGGTATCGGCTGAAGACCAGGCTGACGTTGTGACCACCGAAGCCGAATGAGTTGTTGACCGCGTATTCGACTTGCTGCTCCCGGGCGGCATTGGGAACGAAGTCCAGGTCAAAGCCATCGTCGGGATTATCGAGGTTCATGGTCGGAGGAAGGATGCCGTGCTCAAGTGCCTTGATGACCGCGACCGATTCGATGCCTCCGGCCGCACCGAGGGCGTGGCCGGTCATCGACTTTGTCGAACTCATGGCGAGTTTCTTGGCGTGATCACCGAAGACGGAATTCACCGCATAGACCTCGGCGGCGTCGCCCAAGGGGGTGGAGGTTCCGTGGGCGTTGATGTAGCCGATCTGTTCCGGGGCGACTCCAGCATCTCGGAGGGCCCACTTCATGGCCTTCGTGGCGCCGATTCCGTTCTCTTCCGGTGCAGCGATGTGGTGTGCGTCGCCGCTACTGGCATACCCGATGATCTCGCCGTAGATCTTGGCTCCACGTGACTTGGCGGATTCGAGCTCCTCCAGGATCAACACCGCGGCGCCTTCTGCAAGGACGAATCCGTCTCGATCGCGATCAAAGGGGCGAGAGGCCTTCTCGGGCGCGTCGTTTCTGGTGGAAAGCGCCCGCATCGTCCCGAAGGATCCGATGCAGAGTCGGCTCACGGCCGCCTCCGTGCCACCCGCGAACATGACGTCGGCGTCACCTCGTTGGATCAACTGGAACGCCGCACCAAGCGAGTGTCCCCCGGTGGCGCAGGCGGTCGCGACGGCGATGTTGGCGCCACGAAGGTTGTGCCGAATCGACACGTTTCCAGCGCAGGCGTTCACCATCAGTTTTGGGACGGTGAACGGGCTGATCTTCTTGGGACTGCTTCGCTCGAGCTTCTGGAGCCCGACTTCGATGGTAATGATGCCACCGATACCCGAACCGATCGCCACGCCACGACGATCCGGATCGCCGGTCGCGAAGTCGATTCCGCAATCCTGCGCGGCTTCTTCTGCGGCGACTAGCCCGAGCAGGCTTGCCCGGTCCATGCGTTTGGCTTCACGAGTGTCCGCCACATGGGAAAAGTCAAAGTCCTTGACTTCTCCCGCGAAACGGGTGGTCCACTCGTCATCCTGTTCGAATGCAGTGATCGGGCCGATGCCGGTCCGTCCGGACACCATGCCGTCCCACGTCGAATCGACGTCTCTTCCGAGATCGGTGATCGCACCGAGGCCGGTAATGACGACCCTGCGGAGGGTGATGGTCTTCATGGTCAGTTGGAGTATTCCGCCTTCGAAGCACCGGAGACTCTTGCCGCCGGTGATCGAGGCCAGTCAGCTCTTGTTCAGGTTTTGCTTGATGAATGCAATCGCTTCGCCAACGGTCTGGATCTTCTCGGCGTTTTCATCCGGGATCGAGGTTTCAAACTCATCCTCGAACTCCATGACGAGTTCGACGGTATCCAGGCTGTCGGCGTTGAGGTCGTTGGTGAAACTCGTTGTTCGCGAGATTTCGGCGCGGTCAACGCCCATCTGCTCTGCAACGATGTCAATCACTTTGGTTTCAATCTCAGCTTCGGTCACGGGTCGGTCTCCAACGAGGCCCTTCCGGGGCCATCGCATTTGATGGGGATGATAGCGGAGGATCGCCTCCCCCTGTGGAAGGCTCGCCTCGATTTTCGGCGATGCCGCCAAGGATCAAAGTCAGAGCGCGAGACCTCCATCGACCACCAAGACCTGCCCGGTGACGTAGGAAGCCCCTTCAGAGGCGAGATAGGAGACCGCCGCGGAGACATCTGTGGTCTCTCCCAGCCGTCGGGTTGCGATTCGCTTGGTCATCTCCTGTTCGAGATGGGGAATCAGGGCTGCCGTCATTTCAGTCTTGATGAACCCTGGGGCGACCACGTTGGCGGTCACGCCTTTTCCGCCCAGTTCCTTCGCCACGGTCTTGGTGAGTCCGATCAGACCGGCCTTGGCGGCCGAGTAGTTCACCTGTCCCGGGTTCCCGGTGATTCCACTCACGGAGCCGATGTTGATAATTCTGCCGTAACGGCCTTTCATCATCGGGCGTGCAGCAGCGCGACAGGCGACGAAGGTCGATCGGAGATTGACATTGAGTACGTCATCGAAGTCGGCGTCGCTCATGCGAAGGAGCAAGCCGTCTCGGGTGATGCCGGCATTGTTGACCAGTACATCGAGTCGGCCGGCGGTCTCCGCGACCTCTTCGATGAGTTCCCCGAGGGCATTGCCCTGGCCGATGTCGCAGACTCGGAATTCCGCGCGTCCACCTGCTTCGCCGATTTCCTCCACCAGTGATGCGAGCGGGTCCGCGGATCGGGCGATCGCCATCACCTGCATGCCGTCGGCAGCGAGTTGAAGGGCGATGGCGCGGCCGAGACCGCGACTGGCGCCGGTGACGATGGCGAGGCGGGTATCGATGAGCGGACTCCATGGGGAGGAAGGGGGAGGAAGGGGGAGGAAGGCGACTGGTGGTCAGCCGAGGAAGACCGGTTCCCGGTGTGTCGGGAACCCAAGTGGGGTCGAAATTGTACAGATCATCCTGAGGGTCTGTCGCGGAATCGAGGTTTTCGTGACGGTCCGGGTCGATGTGTCTGATACGTCCACAGCCCGGTTTGGACGGCGAAGAGCGTGATCAAGCCGAACGGCGCCACCGCTCAGAAGAGAGCGAGGCCGAGCCAGATGGGAAGCGAGACAAGAAAGACAGAAAAAGTGGCCGGCGAAACTCCGCAAGGGACTGACACCGACGGTCACAACGAATTGATCGGGGCATGAGAGAAAACCCCTCCAAGCCACAGGCTTGGAGGGGTTTTTCGTTGATCGCAGGAAATGAAATCGGAGGTCAGATGCCTTGTGCCAGCATCGAACGGGCGACCTTGAGGAAGCCGGCGATGTTCGCTCCGTGACGGAGATCGTTGCCGAACTCGTCGTGCTTCGCGGCGGAAGCGATTTCACGGCGGCACTCGAAAACTGCCAGGCCCTGAGAGGGGCGTCGATGTCTCCAGGAGATCATGGATGCCTTCAAATGACGTGAGGGTCCGGCCCTCGAGCGTCGCTCAACGAGGACTTACTGGCACGGGCCCCAGTCACCCAGGAGGATCGCGAGATCCTCTGCGTTGACGATGCCATCATCATTCAGATCGGCGATGGCCCGTTTCGGCTGAGTGACCTTGCCCCAGTAGGCAAGGACAATTGCGAGATCGGCCCCGTCGACGATGCCGTTGTAGTCGAGGTCACCGATGCAGGTCTCGGCCGGTTCGACAATCACCTTGAAGAGGTAGTTCGAGGCGAAGGTCTCGCCGGACGTCACGATTGCCTGTCCCGTCGAGAGAATACCGCCATAAATCCAGGCGATGACGGTGGGCTCGGTGATCGCATCCAGGTCGTAGAGACCTTCGGGGGTGATCGTGACCCGAGGAATCGTCAGGGACTCGGTTCCATGAAAGTAGAGTTCACCGGTCGAATTGTAGATGTCGGGATACGCCGCTCCCAGCAGGTGCTGAGACCACTCGTTGCTCTCCGGCTTGTAGCGCACGGCGTGAACGTCGTTGGAATAGGGAATCGTCGGATCCGGGTAGAGATCACCGTTCAAGAGGACCTGGTAGCCGAGCCCTCCGAAGGTCAGGAACCAGTTCTCCTGACGGGATTCGGACCACAACGTCAGACGCCCCGAGTTGTAGACGTTGAAACCCTGCCGAAGCGCATTCGGATCGGTCGGGTCATCCATCGTCATCGTGCCGTCACCGTTGATGACGATGGGCACCGTCCAGATACCCGGATAGCCGCCGGTGAAGTCGGTGAAAACGCCGGCCAACGCCACTCCCCCGATTTCGCCACCGGGGACCCGGGCAGGCAGGATGTTGAGGTCGCGGCGGCGGGCCCACGTGGGCGGTTCCGCAGTGGCCCCAATGAACTCGGGCTCGGCATCGGGATCAC
>JAPKCC010000115.1 GCA_028823105.1 Phycisphaerales bacterium
CATGTACAGCAAACAGACCGAGACTGCGATCGCGGCCGCGTCCAGGTTGGCGGAGGTCTATGACGGTGGAAAGACCCGCCTGTCGGTCACCGAGATCGCGAATTCCCGTGGTCTTCAACGCCCATTCCTGGCAAAAATCCTCACGGTCTTGTCACAGGCAGGACTCGTCTCCGGCACGCCCGGGCCTGGCGGAGGATTCGCCTTGAGCAAGCCTCCCGGCGAAATCGTCATCTTCGACATCTACAAGCTCTTCGAGAATCAGCAGGTCACGCACGATTGCCCCTATGGAGGAGGCGTCTGCGGCTCGGGAAGCCCCTGCCCGCTGCACACGCAGCTCGTCGACGTGCAGAGTTCGGTCCATCGTCTCCTTCACGAGACCACCCTCGAACGCTTCCAGGATGTTGACCAGAGTTGCACGATTGATCCACCCTCCAAATCCCAGCACGAGATTGGACGGAGAAGGTCGTTTCAACCGAAACGGGATGTTGCCCCCGCCTGAGAACGCTCTTCCCCAGCCATGGCCATGCATCGCTGATGATGGCATCGAAGGAAGGTCCAACGAACCATGCTTCGGCCACCCTCGTGGTCTGAATGGCCCATGCCGCCGAAGATCGCGTCCACCTGCAGGCCCCTCAGGCCAGGATGAGACATCTGCTCGGCGTCCATCGCCGTCACCGCATCCATCGTCATCAGCGTCGGGGTTTCCCATTGACCGACGTGCGAATAGAAGATGCCCCTGAGATCCCCGTCTGATTCCCGATCCCGATCCCGATCCCGATCCCGATCCCGATCGATGAAACGATGAACCCTCGTTTGACGCCGACCAACAAGCCCGGTATTCCGGGGTGGGCGAGTCATGTCCCACCATCCCCGTTGAGGAATCACCGAGCATGAAGATCACTCGAATCCAGGCCTATCAAGTGGACCTTCCACTCAAGGAAGGCAACTACAGCTGGTCCGGCGGGAAGTCCGTCGAGGTCTTCGACAGCACCGTGGTTCGGGTTGAAACCGACGAAGGCGTGATCGGGTTCGGCGAGATCACGCCACTGGGGCCCGTCTACCTGCCCTCCTATGCGTCGGGCGCCCGTGCCGGCATCGCGGAACTGGCTCCGACCCTGATCGGGCTCGACCCACGCGACCTCGACGTACTCGGACGCGCGATGGATGCCCGACTCAAGGGACACCCCTACGTCAAGAGTGCGATCGACATGGCCTGCTGGGACATCCTCGGCAAGTCGAGCGGACTTCCTCTGGTCACCCTGCTCGGCGGCCGCAACGGCGACGATTTCGTCCTCTATCGCGCCATCTCCAAGCGTGATCCCGAAGCCATGGCCGCGAATCTCAAGGGATATCGCGATGAGGGCTATCGACGGTTCCAGCTCAAGGTCGGAAGCGACGTCGAGACGGACATCGCCCGCATCCACGCCTGTGCCGACGTCGTCGAACCCGGTGACATCCTGATCGCCGACGCGAACACCGGCTGGCTGCCGCACGAAGCCGCTCGCATCGTGCGTGCCGTAGCGGATCGCGACGTCTACATCGAACAGCCGTGCCGAACCTACGAAGAATGCCTCTCGATCCGGCGGCGGACCAGCCACCCGTTCGTGATGGACGAGTCGATCGAGGATCTTGATTCGCTGGTCCGCGCCCTTCGCGACGACGCCATGGACATCGTGAACATCAAGATCGGCAAGTTCGGTGGATTGACCAAGGCTCGCCAAGCCCGTGACCTATGCGTCGCTCGGGGAATCGCGATGACCATCGAAGACGCCTGGGGCAGCGACATCGTGACCGCGGCGATCGCGCACCTCGCCCACAGCACGCCGACGGAACTGCTCTTCACTGCGACCGACTTCAACTCCTACGTGACCGTATCCACGGCCGCGAATGCGCCGGAACGGCGGAACGGCCGGCTCTCGGCGCCGACCGGACCGGGACTCGGCATCGAACCCCACATGGAGGTTCTCGGAGCGGCCGTACTCGACGTGGTTCGTTGACTCGGTCGCGATCGATCGTCTTCGAAGTCCGGGTGGATTCGCCTTCGGAAGACGGCGAATGCGACCGGAAGGCGCTAAAGTATCGCCATGCCAGCCTTCACCGCCATCCTCTCTCCCGCCAAGAGCCTGGAGATGGACGCCAACGACATTCCGGGCGACCTTCCCACCACCACGCCACGCTTTGCCCCGCAGACCCGGCAGATCGCCGCCGAACTCGCGAAGGTCTCTACGTCAGGGTTGGGGAAATTGATGTCAATCTCCAAGCCGCTCGCCGAACTGAACCATGCTCGCTGGTCGGCGTTTGGCACTCGAAGCAATCCACGCGGGCCTGCGGCGATGTGTTTCCGGGGCGACGTGTATCAGGGCCTCGAAGCGTGGACCATGAAGAAAGCCTCGCTGGCATGGGCACAGGATCATGTCCGCATCCTGAGTGGTCTCTACGGACTTCTTCGCCCCCTCGATCAGATCCAGCCGTACCGACTTGAGATGGGCACCCGTCTGAAGACTGCGGAGTTCTCGAATCTCTATGGTTTCTGGGGCGACCGGATCGCGACGGCACTCAAGAAGGACATGGCCGAAACCGGATCGAATACCCTCGTCAACCTGGCCAGCGACGAGTACGCGAAGGCGGCTCGGCTCGAATCACTCGACGTACCGGTCATCTCGACGAAGTTCTTGCAGATCGACGGCGGAAAGGCGAAGTTCATGTCGTTCTATGCCAAGCAGTCGCGCGGGTTGATGGCCCGATGGATGGCGGACCATCGTCCGAAGACGATCGCGGCCCTTCGGACCTTCGATGCCGAGGGCTACGCCCTCGCGGACGAGAGCACGGACGACACCCTGGTGTTCATTCGAACGAAACCGCTCCCCATCGCCCAGCGACGAAAGACCGGCTGAGTATCGGAATGCCCCGGCAGATCACGGATTCGGTTCGACGCCGCCGGATGTTGCCGCGATCTTCTCGACGTGCAGATCCTGCCCCGCCGCATTTCGAATCCGCGCGACCAACGTGGCGGAATCGCCCTCCGTCGTCGCGTCAACCAACAAAAAACTGTTGATCTCCCCCACGCTGAAGATCAGTCCCGAATGCGGTGGATTCGCGGCGGGAATCAGTTTCTCGTGGATCGGACTGGTCACGAATTCCATCAGGTCGTAACCGAGACGATCCTTCGTGTCGTGTCGGATGACCCGCGACCAGTGGACGTCTCCGCTCACCAGAACAACGCCTTGCGCTTCCGTCCGAGCGATCAGTTCGATGAGTCGTTGGTACTCCGCCGGATAGACGCCCCAGCAGTCCGTCTTAAACGGTCGTACGGAACCGTTGAATACCATGCCGCACGCGAGAATCTTGAACGGCGCCTTCGAAGCGGCGAGCGAGCGTTCGAGCCAAGCCCATTGCCGGGCACCGAGCAGCGTCGGATCGTTCGCGTCACCCTGAGTCCGCGCAAACCACCGGGCATCAAGGAGGAAGACCTCGACCGGCCCCTGCCGAAAACTGGTGTAGATGCCCTCGCCGTTTTCACCGAAACTCGGATTCGGCCGGTATTCGGTCACCGCCTGCCGACTGTTTTCCTTGCCCGGCAGATTCCCGTCGGTGTCGTTGCGACCGAAGTCGTGGTCGTCCCACGTGGAATAGAGCGGAACGTGTGACACCAGCCGTGCGAAGTCCGCGGGTTGCGCAAACGCCCGATACCGCGCCCGCTGACGAGCAAGGTCGGTGGTGTCGATGTACGGCGTGTCGCCAAGCAGGACCAGCGCGGTGACCTCATCACTTTCCATCCGACGCCAGACCGAGGCGGAACCCGCTCCCTCGTCGGCGCAGGAACCGAAGGCAAGGCGACATGATTCATCGGCGGTGGGTCGCGTACGGAACCACCAGTCCGCATCGGTCTTTCCGTCGATCGAAAACGTGAACCGTGTCCCGGGCGGAAGCGCGAGTACTTCGAGCGTTCCGGTGTGATCGCTCTCCGCCGTGGTCCTGAGCCGGCAGCGACGGACGATCTCGCCGTCGGGATCGCTGATCTCGACGGCCGAAGTCCGCGGCGTCGGGGTTCGAATCCAGATCTTGACGGACTCGGCGGTCAGGTCACCGAGCATCGGCCCGGCATCCTCGGCGGACGACGCGGCGGAGACCGGCTCGACCCGCTCCGTGATTCCGAAGAACAGCTGCGAGACGCACACGAGAATAAGGCCGCTGATGAAGTTCATGCCTTCCAAGGTAGTTTCAAGCGTCGCACAGGGCGAGCCCGCCGCCCACGATCACACCAGCAGATCGCGAACCACTCGACCGTGCACGTCGGTCAACCTGAAGTCTCGTCCTTGATGATGGTGCGTGAGACGCTCGTGATTGAGTCCCATCTGATGGAGCAGCGTCGCCTGAAGATCGTGGACGTGTACCGGGTTCTCAACCACGTTGTAGCCGAGTTCGTCGGTTCGACCGTGCACGATCCCTGGTTTCACGCCGCCACCTGCCATCCACATCGTGAAACATCGCGGGTGGTGGTCGCGGCCGTAATCGTTGGCGGTCAGCGCGCCCTGGGAATAGTTGGTTCGACCGAATTCGCCGCCCCAGACCACGAGGGTGTCTTCCAGCATGCCGCGTCTCTTCAGATCCTGCACCAGCCCCGCGGAGGCCTGATCGGTCTCTCTCGCCTGCACTCGAATCGCCGCGGGAAGGCTGCCGTGCTGGTCCCAACCCTGGTGATACAACTGGATGAAACGAACGTCCCGTTCGGCAAGACGTCGGGCGAGCAGGCAGTTGGCGGCATACGTCCCAGGGACGCGAGCGTCCTCGCCGTAGAGTTCGAAGATCGACTCCGGCTCATCGGAGAGGTCCGTCGCATCCGGCACCGACATCTGCATGCGATAGGCGAGTTCATACTGCGCGATGCGGGATCGAATGGAGTTGTCCCCTTCGCGTTCCATCTGGACGCCGTCGAGCGAGGCGATCCGGTCCAGCATCCGTCGACGCGTCTTTGGCGAAATGCCCTCGGGGTTCGCGAGATAGAGCACCGGGTCCTTCCCGGCCCGCATCTGGACTCCCTGGAATCTGCTCTCCAGAAAACCACTGCCCCAGAGCCTCGAATAGAGAGGTTGGCCGCCCTTGTTCTTGGTGACCAGCACGATGAATGCCGGGAGATTCCGATTCTCACTACCCAGTCCGTACGTGACCCATGAACCCATCGAGGGCCGGCCCGCGATCTCAGAACCGGTCTGCAGGAAGGTGACGGCGGGATCGTGATTGATCGCCTCGGTCTGCATCGATCGAATGAAACAGAGGTCATCGACGATCGCCGCAGTCCGTGGCATGAGGTCGCTGACCCAGATCCCGCTCCGGCCGTGCCGAGCGAATTTGAACTGACTCCCGGCGAGCGGAAGGGTCGACTGATTGCCGGACATGCCGGTCAACCGCTGGCCCTGACGGACCGAGTCGGGCAGTTCTTCACCGTTGAGTCGTTGGAGCTCCGGCTTGTGATCGAAGAGATCCAACTGTGATGGTCCACCACTCTGAAAGAGGTAGATGATCCGCTTCGCCTTCGGGGCGTGATGGGCGGCCGCCCGTGCCACGGCCTCGGACGCACCCGCGGGCGGGCCGACTCGACCATGCCCGAGTGAAGCGAGCGCCATGGCCCCGACGCCCGCGGAAGCCCGGGAGAGGAAATGACGCCGAGTGACGTCGAGGGCATCGGGGTTCAGGTGATTCATGGGATCCATGGGATTCATCGCTTCATCACCGCCGCATCAGTGTTCATGATGGTCGAGCAGATCACGGTCATGGCGGCCGTCCGTACCGGATCGAGTTCTTCACGTCGCGGTGGTTCGCCGGACGAAGCCACCGCGATCGCCGCGTTCTGATCGGCCTCGAACGTCTCGAGCTCCTCGGCGTGGAGCCGTTCGAGAATCTCGCGCTCGAGGTTGGTTGGCCGCCGTCCGGTCAAAAGACGGAAGGCGTGTTCGATCTGCTCCGCATGATCTCGTGGCGTTTCATCGATGACCTGTTCCGCGAGCACTCTCGCGGCTTCGACGAACTGAATGTCGTTCAAGAGCACCAATGCCTGGAGTGGCGTGCTGGTGGAGGATCGGCGAGCGACGCAGACGTCGCGTTTCGCGGCATCAAAGAGCAGCATCGACGGCGGCGGTGACGTCCGCTTCCAGAAGGTGTACATGCTTCGACGATGCAGCGCCTCCCCGGTCCCTTGGGGATAGACCCGCCCGCTCTTCTCCTGCCAGAGTCCACCCGGTTGATATGGATAGACGCTGGGTCCTCCCACGGTTCGAACCAGCAGTCCACTGGCCGCCAACGCTTGGTCACGAACCATTTCGGCGGTCAGGCGATCGCTGGGTCCGCGAGACAGGAGGCGATTCTCCGGATCGATGGCGCGGGATTCGGGCGTCGCGGCGGAGGCCTGCCGGTAGGTGGATGACCGCACCAGACGACCGAGCATCGCTTTGACGTCCCAGCCCGATTCGATGAAATCGAGCGCGAGTTGATCGAGCAGTTCCGGGTGCGTCGGCCGCATGCCTTGCGATCCGAAGTCCTCCGGCGTCGCGACGATGCCTCGCCCGAAGGCGATTGACCAGAGACGATTGACCGCGACCCGAGCGGTCAACGGGTGCTCGGGATCGGTGACCCAGGTCGCCAAGCCGAGACGATTCGGAGGCAGCTCCGCGGGGAATGGCCGGATGCGTTCCGGCGTCCCGGGCTGCACGACGTGCATGGGACGGTCGTACCGGCCACGTTCGAGGACCCGGCTCTCGCGTGGTGTGGCGAGTTCGGCCATCACCATGATCTCGCGCGTTCCATCGATCACGCCGGCCAGTTCACGTCGGAGGGCCAAGAGATCCACGCGAGCCGCCTGCTGGACGGGATCGAAGGACCCATTGAAGTAGGCCCGAAGGTCCTCGGCAGCCGCGTCGGGATCAAGGATGGCCATGCCGTCGTGAAGATGCCGAATCTCGATCGGGGTCAACTGACGCTGGAAGACTCGAAGATGATCGACCTCGCCGGCCTTGAAACCCCGGTCTCGAAAGCGCTGGCCGATGGTCATCGCGCCCGGACCGCCACCGGTGATGGCCTTGGTCAGGTGATCGCGAACGACCTCGGTGCCGATGGGGGCGCCGTCGAGGTGGATCGAAAGGCCTGCGGCCCGACTGGAACCGTCATAGGTCAGCACCACCTCGACCCACTCGTCGACCGGAAGCGGCTCGATGGCACGGATGCCGATGGCATCGCCGGGCCAGAAGTGAATCAAGGACCAACTGACCCGTCCATCCTCTAGAAGGAGCTGGTATCCCTGACTGCCCGCGTCGGTCCAGGCTCGCGAGCGATGCAGCACGACGGCCCGATCCGTGATGGCCTCGATCTTGACCCAGAGTGCGATCGTGAACGGGTCGACCCGGGTGAACTCCCCCACCCCTGGGAAGTGGAGGTTGTTTTCACCATCCAGCCGAAGGCCGGTCGCCTCGGCTCCCGGAACCTGGATCGGTCCTCCGGAAACACCACCGGGCTTGGTGGGATCGGCCAGATTCTCGAGCTTCCCTTCGACGATCCCATCGAGGGGGAAATCGCCCATCAGGCCGGACACGAGGGGAGTTTCCGCACGAGTCCAAGAAGCGTCTTCGATCCACGCGTCAAATTCCGGCGATGCCGTGGACGCCCGATTCGCCAACGCCGCTTCGGCGTCGGCGATGCGACCCCGCAAGCCGTCGATTCGCTGGTCAGTCTCCGCCGTCGTCAGCAAAAGCGTGGGCGTCGGCACCGCCCCTGTGAAATGCGAATAGAGCCCGCTTTCGTCGATGTCATCGAAGAACGCGAAGAGTTCGTAGTACTCGTCATGGCTGATCGGGTCGAACTTGTGACTGTGGCAACGGGCGCATTCCGTGGTCAGTCCGAGGAAGGCGGTTCCGAAGGTGTGCACGCGGTCAGCCACGTACTCGACTCGGAATTCCTCTTCGACGCTACCGCCTTCATTCGTCTGCCGATGCAGCCGATTGAAGGCCGTTGCCAGACGTTGATCCGACGTGGGCTCAGGAAGCAGATCCCCTGCCAGTTGCCAGGTCACGAAGTCGTCGTAGGGGAGATTCTCATTGAAGGCCTTGATGACCCAGTCTCGATAGGCCCACATCGGCCGATCAACGTCGCTCTGGTAGCCGTGGGTATCCGCGAAACGAGCGAGGTCCAGCCATGCCGTCGCCATTCGCTCTCCGAAGGCGGGCGACGCCAGCAATCGATCGACCACGGTCTCGTACGCCGCCGGTGATTCATCCGCGCCGAACGCGTCCATTTCCTGCAGCGTCGGTGGAAGGCCTGTGAGATCAAATGTGACTCGCCGGAGAAGGGTCTCGCGATCTGCTGGGGGCGATGACGTCAGGCCTTCGGAATGCCCTCTTGCCTGAATGAGCTGATCGATCGGGTCCATCTGATCCGTCCGATCCGTCCGATCAATAGCCCCGCCGGGTCGACCCGACCTCTCGCCCAACCGAGATCCTTTGGCGACTGGCTGCCGATCCGGGGGAATGAACGCC
>JAPKCC010000116.1 GCA_028823105.1 Phycisphaerales bacterium
GGAAGCACTTGAGAACACCGTTCGAATTGCCGATCGTTGCAACGTGGATCTCACCGAGGGCGAGAATCATGCGCCGGTGGTCGAGGTGGTGCATCCCGGTGAGCCGCCTCGCTACGACGGTGGTGATCTGACGGAGTGGTTCAAGCGTTACTGCGCTCGGTTCGAACTTCGACCATTCGACGAGCAGTCCGCCGACACCGCCGATGCGGCCGCCTTGAAAGATGGATGCGACCGCGCGTTGAGAGATCTCTGCGAGGCGGGGCTGATCTGGCGTTACGGACCCGATGGCGTCACGGAAGAGATCCGAGCGAGGCTCGAGCGTGAACTCCAAGTGCTCGCGGACAAGCTGATCTCCGCCTACTTCCTCATCGTCTGGGATTTCGTGAACTGGGCTCGACAGCGAGGTATTCCCTCGAATGCCCGTGGATCCGGGGTCGGGACGATGGTGGGATACGTGCTCGGTCTCTCCAACGCGTGTCCGGTTCATTACGGTCTGCTGTTCGAACGATTCACCGATCCGGATCGGGCCGAGTATCCCGACATCGATATCGACATCTGTCAGAACGGTCGAGCGGAGGTCATCGACCATGTCCGGCAGAAGTACGGGCACGTCGCGCAGATCATCACGTTCGGTCGATTGAAGGCAAAGGCAGCGATCAAGGATGTGGCCCGCGTGATGGGCTTCGCACCCTCCGAAGGACAGAAACTCGCGAATCTCGTCCCCGCGGAACTCAACATCACCATTGATGATGCGTTGAAGAAGGAACCAGAGCTTCGTGCGGCATGCGATGGTGATCCCCGCGTACAGCGGGTGATCAACGCGGCACGAGCGTTGGAGAACCACGCGCGGCATGCGGGTGTGCACGCTGCCGGCGTCATCATGGCAACGCGTCCGCTCGATGACATCGTTCCACTTTGCAAGACGTCGGGAAGCGATGACGTCGTCACGCAGTGGGACGGTCCGACGTGTGAACGCATCGGTCTGCTCAAGATGGACTTCCTGGGACTCCGGACGCTCTCGACGATCGAGCGGGCCCGCCAGTTGATTTCCGAGTCGATTCCTGAGGAGAAAATATGGTCCGCGGTCGGTCAGGAAATGCCGAAGCAGGGAACCGCCGCCTCGCGAATGGCAATCCACCCCTTGGATCTAGAACGTGTGCCGTTGGATGACCAGCGGGTTCTGGAGCTGTTTCGCCGTGGCGACACCAGCGGGATCTTCCAGTTCGAATCCGGTGGCATGCGAAAACTGCTCACCGAGATGCAGCCCGACCGGCTCGAGGATCTGATCGCCGCCAATGCGCTCTTCAGGCCCGGGCCGATGGACCTGATCCCTGATTACAACGCTCGGAAGAACGGGCAGCAGCAGGTACCTTCCGTCCACGAGATCGTGGATCGATACACCGCCGAGACCTACGGCATCATGGTGTATCAGGAACAGGTCATGCAGGTTCTGCACGGTCTCGGTGGCATTCCGCTTCGCACCGCGTACACCATCATCAAGGCGATCTCGAAGAAGAAGATCAGCGTCATCGACTCCGCCCGTACTGAGTTCATGGCCGGCTCCGAGAAGCAGGGCGTCGACGCACGGCAGGCGGAGGAGCTCTTCGACCTGATCCTGAAATTCGCCGGCTACGGATTCAACAAGAGCCACTCCACGGGGTATGCGATCGTCGCGTATCAGACCGCCTACTTGAAGACCTACTTCCCGAATCAGTACATGGCGGCGGTACTGACCTTCGAGAGTCAGGCGAAGAAGGTCGAAGACTGGTCGATTTATCTGGAGGACTGCCTTCGGGTTTCTTTCCCGGATTCGACGCCGGAGAAACCGAACGTGGGCGTCGATGTGCGACCGCCCGACGTGAATTTCTCTGGAGAGGACTTCAACGTAGTCTTCGACACCGACGAACGTCCGTCCAACTGCAGCGGACATGTACGGTTCGGTCTTCAAGCGATCAAGGGGATCGCGAAGGACGGAATCGCCTCCATCGTCGAGTCGCGGAACGCAGACGGCGCGTACGAGTCCCTGCACGAGTTCTGCGAACGGATCGATCACTCCAGGATCAACCAGAAGGCGATCGAATCGCTGGTTCGAGCCGGCGCCTTCGACTCGGTGCATGGTGAGGACGCACGTGCGGCGATGATTGCCGCGGTGCCCGACGCCTTCAAGGCCGGAAAGTCACTGGCCGCCGACCGTTCGGCTGGCCAGAACATGCTCTTCGGCGGTGGCGGAGATGAGTCAGACGGAGCCGCGGAGAATACGCCGCGGCTGCCGTTGCCGGAAGTGAAGCCCTGGGATCAGATGACCAGACTCGCGGAGGAGAAGGAAACGCTCGGATTCCATGTGTCCGGTCATCCGCTCGACGGCATCGGGAACATCATCGCCGAGTTCTGCAACGTGGTCAGCACCGGGCTCGGTGATCTTCCGAACGAAAGCCCGGTGGTGTTCGCGGGAGTCATCAACAGAGTCCGTCCGGTGATCACCCGGAACGGCGCCAAGATGGCGATGACCACGTTGTCCGACAAGCATGGAACGGTCGAGGGTGTGGTGTTCAGCGAGGCGTTCGCGCGGCACGCCGAGGAGATCCAGGTCGATCGCACCGTCGTGCTCGTGGGGCAGGTCGAGACCGGTCGCGGCGAGCCGCAGATCGTCGTCGACCAGATCATTCCGATTGAAAACGTCGCGAGCCTGCTGTCAACGAAGATCGAGATTCTCTTCGATCAGACCGGGGATGACGAGACCGACGAATTGTTCCGGCGGCGGATGGAGTTCGTCTCCGGCCAGTTGAAGCAGGCGGCGGGGAGCGTCCAGGCGCTCTCGGGTCGTCCGGTCGAGACGGTGGTTCATCTGCGTCTTGCGAACGGCCAACATGTCGTGCTCGCGTCGCCGGGAATCCGCGTGGTTCCTGATGATGCCCTGGTGGCTCGTCTCCGGGAGGCCGGCGCTGACGGCGTCCGGGTCCGCGGCGGTTTCATTCCGCCACGCAAAGAGAATCGACGTCGAAAATTTGCGAAGACGGAATCGTCGGACGATTGATCTATAGGGTCGGCCACCCGATGTTCTGCTCGGGTTTAGGGCATGAGCCGAGTGGTGGTCCAGCCGTCATTTCCGTCGGCGACGTAGATCACTCGGTCGTGCAGGCGATGGGGATGTCCGCCCCAGAATTCAAATCGCGACGGGATCAATCGGTAGCCTCCCCAATGTGGCGGTCGGGTCGGCGCTTGGCCGTCGGCATGATTGGCATCGACTGCGGCGCGTCGTGCGTCGAGCGCGGCGCGATTTTCGATCGGGCGTGATTGATCACTGGCGATCGCGTTCAGGCGACTTTCGAGGGCGCGGCTGTCGAAGTACGCGTCACTCTCCGCGTCCGAGGTCGGCTCGATGGCCCCTTCGATTCGAACCTGCCGTTCGAGACTGTCCCAGTGAAAGAGCAACGAGGCCACCGGATTCGTCGCGAGATCCTCGGCCTTGCGGCTCTGTTGATTCGTGAAGAAGACGAATCCACGGGCATCGAATTGCTTCAGGAGCACGATACGGGCGGTGGGTCGGCCGTCACCGTTCGCAGTCGCGATCGTCATCGCATTTGGATTCGGAAGGCCCGCATGACGTTCGGCGTGGTGGAACCATTCTTCGAAGACGGTGAACGGATCGGCAGGGGGTTGGTCAAAGTTCATGGGCGGATTCTCGTCGAGGTGACCTTGCATCATGGCTGATCGGAGGGTTCCGAGTCGTCTTCAGGGGTCTGATCGTCGGCCGGTGATCGTCGGAGCTGGCCGGTGTCGTCGAGCAGATCGGACATGTTGATCTTCTCGACGTCTTCGAGGCGGATCTCGTCGAGATGCCCGGCATCAATGACGGACTTCGGGGAGTTGTCTGGAGGGGCGGCCAACGGAGGAATGGAATCAGCGGTCTTCTTCGGCAGACCTCCGGAACGTGTCGGTTTCTTCGCGGCTAGGGAATCGAGGCCGAGCAGATTGTCATCGAGGTTGAAGAGCTTGAGCCATTGTTCGACCTGCCGACGATCCGCAGGATGAATTCCGGAGGGTCGCCGTGCGGTACGAACGCCGGATCGATGCTTCGTGGCGTGATCCTCGGCCAGAGATGCGAGAAAGGACTCCGAACTCAGGACCGTGGCGCGACGACGTCGGGCGTGCTGTGCAATCTCGCGGTCACTGGAGACGACGGTGAGTCTCCGCGGCGCGGAGGACTTCTGGACCAGGCGCATGATGAGTTCGTCGGCGGTGGTTCCGGCGCCGGCGAAACGAACGTGGACCCTTCCGTCTCCGCCGACCTGATGCGGTTTCGGGACCCCGTCGCAGATGAGCAGGACCTCATCGCGATCGAATCGGCTTCCCTCCAACAGCGCGGCGAGTTCCTCGAGATCGATCCCCGCGAGTTCCGGCGGGAGGACACCGACGACATGGAGCACGTTGTAGGCATCGACCAGGGTGGGCAAGGGAAGGATCCGTTGGAGCGAAGTGAAGCCGTCAGATTAGTCTTGGATTCGGTCGGAAAACTGGCTCGAACTCACGAATCACTAGAGACGATGGGAACGAACTTGAGAAACCGGTCATCTGCGACGTCTAAGTAGTTGCTTGGCAAGCACTTAGGTGAAGGCGGGAAATTTCCAAGGGAACTCAGAAACCGACTTTTGGGGTGCTGAGGGCTGGATCTGGGCGGGCCAGACTCGGCCTTCCTCAGGTTTCCGACGGTTGCAGCCCTTGCGGTGAATCAGGGGATTGGGTGTAATGCCCTATTTCCCACAAGAAAGACCGCGTTTTAGCGGTCCGGAGCAGCGACGGATATGGCGATTCGAATCAAAGCTCGCGGTGGCGAGAGTGCGGAGCAGATGCTCCGCCGTTTTAAAAAGCTCTGCGAAAAAGAAGGCCTGACGAAGGACGTGAAGAAGCGTCAGTACTTCGAGAAGCCGTCTGAACGGAACCGGCGAGAGGCCCGAAAGCGGGTTGCTCGAGTGGCTCGTGTGGACATGCCTCCTCGCTGATTCAACGGAGATAGTCCTCGGCGATTGGCGTTCGAGGACGTGATCCGCCGATGACTTCCCGGAAGTGCTCCCAATCGATCTGAAAGGTCGACGGAAGTGGCTGCCGTTGAGTTGACGGTGCCGGATGTTATTTCTGTTGACTGAGGCTGGTGCAAATCGCCCTCTCCCGTTCGCTATTCACTATTCGCATTCGTCGTTTGAGCCGTTTGAACAACAACGATGACACGATGACACGATGACACGATGACACACGAAGGGTCCAGAGACCTTTCGCCTTCGACTTCCACCCCTCGAACAGACAGAGCGGTGACCACTCAAGGACCCTTTCCCAGATGAACACGCTGATTCAGACCGGATTCACCCTCGCGGAAATGCCAAGCATCACGGAAGCCCCGGCTTGGTTCCTTGCGCCGATCGGTGCGATTGTGGCGTTGATCGCGGCGTACTTCTTTTATCGATCGGTGATGAGCCATCCCGAGGGCGACCCCGAGATGATCCGGATCGCCAAGGCGGTTCGAGACGGAGCGGGTGCCTATCTCGGCCGACAGAATCGGATCGTGACCGGCGTGTTCGTCGCACTTCTGGTTCTCCTCGCCTTAATGGCGGCGGGTGGCCTGCAGGCCTTCTGGACCGTCGGTGGCGTCGCAGTCGCCGGCCTGCTTTCAGGCTTGTGCGGGTTCTTCGGCATGAAGACCGCGACCAATGCCTCGGCCCGAACCACAGCCGCGGCGAAGGAGTCGTTGAACAAGGGACTGACCGTGGCCTTCCGGGCCGGTGCAGTCATGGGTCTCTGCGTCACCGGTTTCGCCCTCCTGGACATCTCACTCTGGTTCTTCATCTTCTACGTCGTCCTCGGTGATTCGTTTGCCGGTGGCCTCGTCGACATCACGACCATCACCCTGAGTTTCGCCATGGGTGCATCGCTTCAGGCGTTGTTCGCTCGAGTTGGTGGCGGCATCTTCACCAAGGCTGCGGATGTCGGTGCTGACCTCGTGGGCAAGGTTGAAGCTGGTATCCCCGAAGACGACGCTCGAAACCCCGCGACCATCGCGGACAACGTCGGCGACAATGTCGGCGACGTTGCGGGCATGGGTGCTGACCTTTACGAGTCTTATTACGGATCGGTCCTTGCCGCCATGGCGCTTGCCGCGGCAGCCTCGGTCCAGCTTACACTTGGTGACGCGGACGCTCTTCGCCTGGTAACCGTCCCGCCCGCGCTCGCGGGCCTCGGTATTCTGGCTTCAATCCTCGCCATCTTCGTGGTCCGAACGAAGGAAGACGCCTCGCTTGCTCAGCTCTTGAAGAGCCTTCATGGCGGTGTCTGGGCGAGTTCCGCCCTCATCGTCATCGGTTCCGCCGGCCTTCTCTGGTTTGCCCTTGGCAGCGAAGAAATGGCCTTGGCTGGGATCATCTGGTGGCGACTCTGGATTGCGATCGTGGTCGGTCTCGTCTCGGGGCTCGTCATCGCTTGGGGTACCGAGCGGTACACGTCCTACGAGCACGCTCCCACGCAACGAATCGCCGAGCAGTCCCAGATGGGTCCTGCGACCGTGATCATCTCTGGTATCGCTGAAGGCATGAAATCGACGTGGATCCCGCTGATCACCGTGGTGATCGCAATCCTCGTCTCGTTCGTCGCCGCTGGCGGTGGCGATACATTCCTGTTGGGTGTGCTCGGTGTCGGCATCGCCGCCGTCGGCATGCTCTCGACGCTGGGTATCACGCTTGCGACTGATGCGTACGGTCCGATTGCGGACAACGCCGGCGGCAATGCCCAAATGACCCACCAGGAAGACTACGTCCGCGAGCGAACCGACATGCTCGACTCGCTCGGGAACACCACCGCGGCGACCGGCAAGGGCTTTGCGATCGGCTCGGCGGCCCTCACGGCCCTCGCCCTGCTCGCGGCCTACGTGATCACCGTGAAGACCCAGCTCGGCAACGTGAATTCCACGCCGGAGCAGGTACAGGCTGAGACGTATGTGTACGAAGGCCACGGCGTCTTCGCGATTGACGGCGATCCTTCCGCGGACTCAACCGCTCCACTTGGAGCATTGCTTCTCGCCTCCCGGGATGGCAACGAGATCTACGACGGCTTCAACGATGGCGACTGGAACATGAAGAACGCCAAGCCAATGGGAGATGGCACGTTCTTCTCGATGGACGTCGATAACAAGTCGTACTTCTTCGAAATTGTCCCGACGGACCGAGCGACCATTCCTCAGCTTCTTCAATTCTACGACGTGACGATCATGAACCCCAAGGTCCTCGCGGGCATGTTCCTCGGCGTGATGCTGGTATTCCTCTTCTGTGCGATGACCATGAATGCGGTGGGACGCGCGGCCTTCGCGATGATCGATGAGTGCCGCCGGCAGTTCGCGATCATGAGGACTGGATTCAAGAAGAACGGCATGAGCGATGAGGACATCGCGGATCCGCTCAAGTGGCCCTACCAGGTCGAAGTCGACGGTAAGGAATATCCCGACTACGCGTCTTGCGTCGACATCTCGACCGCCAGTGCCCAGAAGGAAATGGTCATTCCGTCCCTCATGGCAGTCGCGGTGCCCATCGTGGTTGGTCTCATCCTCGGCGTCGCCGGTGTGATGGGTCTACTCGCCGGAACGCTGGTCTGTGGTTTCGCGGTCGCGATCTTCATGGCCAACGCCGGTGGTGCGTGGGACAATGCCAAGAAGTACATCGAGACCGGCAAGTTCGGTGGCAAGGGCTCGGACGCTCACAAGGCGGGCGTGGTCGGTGATACCGTCGGCGACCCCTTCAAGGACACCTCGGGACCTGCGTTGAACATTCTTATCAAGCTGGTCAGCGTCGTTTCGGTGGTGTTCGCCGCCCTCATCGTGAAGGTCGGGCCGAACATCTCCGACTTGATTGGTCTCTGATCAATTGAATCGAACGAGATCCAACAGTGATCCGGAAAAGGTCCTGGCGTTCACCATCGAGTGCGCCCGGACCTGTTCCGATATGAAGTGCTCGGACGTCCGGGTGCTTGATGTCCGTGGGCTGAGCCAAGTTTCGGACTACATCGTGGTCGCCAGCGGGACCAGTGGTCGACAGATGAAATCGGTCGCGCAGGCACTCGAGGACATCGGCAAGGAAGGTGGCGATCCGCCGTTCCGCACGAATCGCGATTCGAGTGGAACCTGGGTAGTCGTCGACTTCGTCGATACGGTCGTGCATCTCTTCGAACCCGAGCAACGCTTCTATTACGACATCGAAACGCTCTGGAAGACCGGCGCGAGGATCGACTGGGCTCGTCCCGGTGACCCGGCCACGGATACGTCTACGGACGCGTCTACAGGCTCGTCCGCGGAAGCATCTGCGGTTGATGAGGGCTGAACCCCACGGCGAGCCGCGTGGCGGCTGCCTGCGACGCCTGGCGAGGCGTTTGCTCGACGATTGACTAAATTTCGAGGATGATCGGGACGATCGGGACGATCGGGACGATC
>JAPKCC010000190.1 GCA_028823105.1 Phycisphaerales bacterium
AAGGTGGTGGAGAACGCAGACAACTGCGTGCACATCACGATGCCTGCACCGCCCAGCGATCATGGAGATCTCTCGGATGAGACATTGAGGAATGCCGCGGGTGGGGTGGGCAATCCGTCCGGTCAAAATAGGAACGGCATTGTGGGCGGTGGGGCGTATGGTTCTGGTGGCGGTGCGGTTCCTGGTCCACTGGGCGGCGGTACGGGCAACCCGCTGCCTTGAGATGAGAAGGGAAAATTGCGGGAAAATTGCGGACACCCACCGATCGAGACCTTGTAGGAGGTCGGTCGAACGCTCTTCGACTTAGGATTCATCTAACGCCAAATGAAAGTGAAGCGCCGGATGAGGGGCCCGAGCCCATGAGTTGTCGGTGTGGCGACCAAGATGGGCATAGTTGAGCGTAGAGCAGCGGCCTCGGCATTTGCGAAGGCGCTCGAGCGTATCTCGTCTCGTCTCGTGTCGTCCTATTCGGTTCGTGGGGCGTGGGTCGACTAGCTGGCCAGCGGGTCTATCACCCAGTGACCCCGTCGCCGCTCAGCTTCTCGACGTCTCGATTCCGGAGTGCCGATGACCGTCCCTCGCAAGTTTCCCCATCCGAGGCGAAACAGCTTGAGCCATCTCTTCTTCGTGAGTTCAAGCCGTTCTAGGATCGGGGGCATCGACGTCGGGATCGAAGCTTTGCCCGGCGATACCTGCCATCGTCCGCAAGCGTCCACGTGTTCGATGTAGGCCTCGTTTGAACCCAACGGCGGGGGGCTCATGCGAATGCAAGTCCTGCGGCCTCTGCCGGATGCGATCGCGACTCGTTCCGAGATCGACCCGTGAGAAGTGGATTCGGGGCGATCCACCATGCCTCCCCGGACGGCGTTGAGATCGATGTAGGTGCTGGTCGCCAACTGTGACGGTTCGTCGAGAACTCGGACCGACCGGAATCGTCGTTCCCAGAACGCACCTGTGCATCCGTCCTCGGCATTCGCGCGACGCGAGACGTACTCCTTTAGGCGGCCCATGAACCAACTGATGCTCGAGAGCCGACGTCGAAGTATCTCGACTCGAGTCTTGTTGCCGATGATCGCGTCGATCTCGTCGCCGGTCGGCGGTGCGTCTGCCGCGATACCTTTCTTTCGCCGCAACCATCTCCCTGGGCACATCCGAAGCCAGCGAATCGCCACTTCGCGGTCGGACCACGACCTGGCGATGTCGGGCCGATTCGTGGCGAGGATGTGGAGGTGATTAGAGAGGATGTTCCAGGCGGTCAGGTCGATCGCCATGGACTGTTGGAGTTCTGCGATGCGATTCTCGATCCAGTCTCGTCGGTGCTCGAGTCCATCGCCGCAAAGTCGGCATTGGCGGACGCATCGACTGATCAGGTGGTACGACCCGACGGCATCGTCATCGACGATGCATTTTCGCGGAGTTGGCATGGCAGCCCTGCCTCTGTCGAAGCCCCGTCGGCGAGGATACGGTCGGATTCGTGGCAATCTTGGTCTGGCGGCGGAAACTCGGGCCGGTGGGTGTCCACGACTTCCTCCTCAAACCTTCGATGTGAATTTCTTATCCGGGCAGTTAGCTTGAAAAGAGCAAGCACCCCCCGCCGCGTTGTTCAACTCTGCATCAGAGAGTGTCAAGTGACCGGCGGGCGTTGCAGGCATCGTGATGTGCACGCAGTTGTCTGCGTTCTCCACCACTT